>DATJEE010000065.1:0-5816 GCA_035496995.1 Solirubrobacteraceae bacterium
CGAAGGCGACCGTCGAGGACCTCGCGCGCCTGCGCGCCGACGGCCTCGACCGCGCGATCGCGGCGCGCGCGGCGGCGGGCGGCCCGATCCTCGGCATCTGCGGCGGCTACCAGCTGCTCGGCGAGCGGATCGTCGACCGCGTCGAGTCGCGGCAGGGCACCGTCCCGGGGCTCGGCCTGCTGCCGGTGGTCACGACGTTCGCGCCCGACAAGCTCCTGCGCCGGCGCAGCGGGCGCTGCGCGTGGCTCGACACCGATGCGGGCGGCTACGAGATCCGCCACGGCCGCGTCGACCGGCGGGGCGGCGACTCGCTGCTGACCGACGACGACGGCGAGGCCGACGGCTGCCGCGCCGCCGCGGTGCTCGGCACGTCCTGGCACGGGGCGCTGGAACACGACGCCTTCCGCCGTGCGCTGCTCGCGCGCATCGCGGATGCCCGCGGGCGGCGCTTCGTGCCCGGGTCGGTGGCGTTCGCCGCGGTCCGCGAGGCACACCTCGACACGCTCGGCGACCTCGTCGCCGGCCACGTAGACACGGCGCGCCTGACGGCGCTGATCGAGGGCGGCGTGCCCGCCGGCCTGCCCACACTCGCAACGGAGGTACGCCCGTGCTGCGCTTCGTGACGACCGCCGACACGGAGATCCTCGCCACGGCGAGCGCCGTTGCGCGGCTGCCCGCGGGCTTTCCCGCGGTGCGCTGCGCGAACCCCTTCGGCGCGCCGGACCCGGAGGCCTTCGTCGAGGAGGTGCTCGACGGCGCCCGCGTCGTGCTGTGCCGGATCCTCGGCGGCCGCCGCGGCTGGCCCGGCGGCTTCGACCTCCTGCGCGAGCGCTGCCGCCGGCGCGGCATCGTGCTGCTCGCGCTCGGCGGCGAGGTCGCCCCCGACGCGGAGATGACGGGCCTCTCGCTCGCGCCGCCCGGCGCCGTCGCACAGGCCGGCGAGTACCTGCGCCACGGCGACGTCGAAAACGTCGAGCAGCTCCTGCGCTTCCTCGCCGACACGTTCCTGCTCGAGGGCCACGGCTTCGACGCGCCGCACGCCGTCGCCGACCTCGGCGTCTACGTCCCGGGCATCGGCGACGTCCCCCTCGCCGACGCGGTCGCCGGCCACGACGCCGGCCGCCCGACGATCGGCGTCTGCTTCTACCGCGCGCACCGGATCACCGGCAACACGGCGTTCGTCGACGCGCTGTGCGCCGCGATCGAGGCCGCGGGCGCCGACGCCCTCGCGGTCTGGAGCACGACGCTGCGGCGCGATCCCGACGGCCAGGTACCGGCGCTCGCGCTGCTGGACGGCCACGTCGACGCGCTGCTCGTGACGATGCTCGCGACCGGCGGCTCGGGCGCCGCCGACGTCGGCGACGACTGGCTCGGCTGGGACGCCGGCGCGCTCGCGGCGCTCGACGTGCCGGTCTTCCAGGCCGTCTGCGCGACGACCTCGCGCGCGGCCTGGGCGGCGTCGGCCACCGGCCTCGCGCCGCTGGATGCCGCGACGCAGGTCGCGATCCCGGAGTTCGACGGGCGCATCCTCGCGGGCGTCGTCTCGTTCAAGGAGCGCGACGCCGGCGTGTCTGCGGTCGGCGTCGCACCATCGCGCTACGTCCCCGACCCCGAGCGCTGCGCGCGCGTCGCCGGGCTGGCCGTCCGCACTGCGCGGCTGCGCTTGCTCCCGGCGGCGCAGCGGCGCGTCGCGGTGCTGCTGACGAGCTTCCCGACGAAGCACGCGAAGGTCGGGATGGCCGTCGGCCTCGACACGCCCGCCAGCGCCCTGAAGCTGCTCGACGCGCTGCACGGCGACGGCATGGACGTCGCGCGGCCCTTCGGCCACCAAGTAGCGGGTTCCGGAAACGGAGGGGTGAGGAACCCCGGCGACGAGCTCATGCACGCGCTCATCGCCGCCGGCGGGCACGACCCCGAGTTCCTCACCGACGACCAGCTCGCTGCCGCGCCGCTGCGCCTGCCGGCCGCCGACTACGAGCGCTGGTACGCGACGCTGCCGGCCGACCTGCGCGCGGCGATCGAGGAGCGCTGGGGCCCGCCGCCCGGCGATCGTTATCTATCTAAGAGCGACCGTGGGAGCTGGGACTTCGTCGTCGCGGGCCTGGCACTCGGCAACGTCCTCGTCGCGATCCAGCCGCCGCGCGGCTACGGCGAGGATCCGGTCGGCATCTACCACGACCCCGAGCTGCCGCCGACGCACCACTACCTCGCCTGCTACCGCTTCATCGACGCCGTCTGGGGCGCGGACGCGATCGTCCACCTCGGCAAGCACGGGACGCTCGAGTGGCTGCCCGGCAAGACGCTCGCGCTGAGCGCCGGCTGCGCGCCCGACGCGGTGCTCGGCGACATGCCGCTCGTCTATCCGTTCGTCGTCAACGACCCCGGCGAGGGCGTGCAGGCCAAGCGCCGCGCGCATGCGGTGATCGTCGACCACCTCGTCCCGCCGATGATGCGCGCGGACACGTACGACGAGCTCGCCGAGCTCGAGGCGCTGCTGGACGAGTACGCGCGCCTGGAGGTGCTGGACCCGACGAAGCTCCCCGGGCTCGCGGCGCGGATCTGGAGCGCGATCGAGCGCGCGAACCTCCAGGCCGACCTCGACGTCCACGAGCGCCCCGACGACCTCGGCCTGCTCGTCGAGCACATCGACGGCTACCTCTGCGAGGTCAAGGACATCCAGATCAAGGACGGCCTGCACGTCCTCGGCCAGGCGCCCGAGGGCGAGCAGCTGCGCGGGCTGACGGCGGCGCTGCTGCGCCTCGGCAGCAGCGGCGTCCCGGGCTTCCGCGACGCGATCACCGCGGCCCGCGGCGAGCCGGCGACCGACGGCGACCGCGCCGGCGTCGACCGCCTGGAGGCGGTGCAGATGGCGCTGCTCGACGCGCTCGCGGCGACCGGCTGGGACGCGGGTGCCGCCGCCGACGTCTGCGCGTCGGTGCTCGGCGGGCGCGACGACGGCGTCGAGTGTGTCCTGCGCTTCGCCGCCGCCGAGATCGTGCCGCGCATCCGGCGCTGCGGCGACGAGCTGACGAACATCGTCGCCGCGCTCAACGGCCGCCACGTGCCGGCCGGCCCGTCGGGCGCTCCGACGCGGGGCCGCCTCGACGTCCTGCCGACCGGGCGCAACTTCTACTCCGTCGACCCGCGCGCGCTGCCGTCCGAGCTGTCCTGGGACGTCGGCCGGCGGCTCGCCGAGGCGCTGCTCGAGCGCCACGTGCGCGACACCGGCGAGCTGCCGAAGATGGTCGGCCTCGTCGCCTGGGGCACGTCGGCGATGCGCACGCAGGGCGACGACGTCGCCGAGATCCTCGCGCTGCTCGGCGTGCGCCCGACATGGCATCCGGAGTCCCGCCGCGTCACCGGCATCGAGGTCATGGCGCTCGAGGAGCTCGGCCGCCCGCGGATCGACGTCACGGTGCGCATCAGCGGCTTCTTCCGCGACGCCTTCCCGCACCTCGTCGCGCTGCTCGACGACGCCGTCGCCGCGGTCGCGTCGCTCGACGAGCCCGCCGACCGCAACTTCGTCGCCGCCCACGCGCGCGCCGACGCCGAGCGCCTCGCCGCCGAGCTCGGGGCGGGGCCGGCGTGGCGGCGCGCGACGACGCGGATCTTCGGCTCCAAGCCCGGCACCTACGGCGCCGGGCTCGCGCAGCTCATCGACGCCCGCGACTGGCGCGACGACGCCGACCTCGCCGCGGTCTACGCGGCCTGGGGCGGCTTCGCCTACGGCCGCGGCCTCGACGGCGCGCCCGCGCAGGACGCGATGCGCGAGGCGTACGGGCGCATCGAGGTCGCCGCGCAGAACGTCGACTCGCGCGAGCACGACATCCTCGACTCCGGCGACTACTTCGCCTTCCACGGCGGGATGGTCGCGATGGTCCGCTCGCTCGGGCGCGAGCCCGCCGCGTACCTCGGCGACAGCTCGGACCCGTCGCGCGTCGTCGCGCGGACGCTGGCCGAGGAGACGCGGCGCGTGTTTCGCGCCCGCGTCGCCAACCCGCGCTGGATCGCGTCGATGATCCGCCACGGCTACAAGGGCGCGGCCGAGCTGTCGGCGACGGTCGACTATCTCTTCGGCTACGACGCGACGGCGGGCGTCGCCGAGGACTGGATGTACGAGCAGGTCGCCGCGCGCTACCTGCTCGACGACGACGTCGCAGCGTTCATGGCGCAGTCCAACCCCTGGGCCGCGCGGGCGATCGCCGAGCGGCTGCTCGAGGCCGCCGACCGCGGCCTCTGGGCCGCGCCGGAGGAGGCGACGCTCGCCGGCATCCGCGACCGCTTCCTCGAGCTCGAGGGCGAGCTGGAGGAGGCGCACGCATGACGGCCGCGCCGTTTCCGCTCAGCGCGATCGTCGGGATGGAGGCGCTCGTCGAGGCGCTGCTCGTCAACGCCGTCGCGCCCGAGGTCGGCGGCGTGCTCGTGCGCGGCGAGCGCGGGACGGCGAAGTCGACCGCCGTGCGGGCGCTCGCGCCGCTGCTGCCGCCGGTCGCCGCGGCCGTCGGCCAGCGCTTCTGCTTCGCCCCCGGCGAGCTCGGGCCCGACGGGCCGGTGGCGGCCGATGCCGACATGCAGCCGCGGGCGGCGCCGCTCGTCGAGCTGCCGCTCGGCACGACGCTCGACCGCCTCGTCGGCGCGCTCGACCTCGGCCGCGCGCTCGCCGGCGAGCGCGCCTTCGAGGCCGGGCTGCTCGCCCGCGCGCACCAGGGGATCCTCTACGTCGACGAGGTCAACCTGCTCCCCGACCACCTCGTCGACGCGCTGCTCGACGCCGCCGCGACGGGCGTCGCGCGCGTCGAGCGCGAGGCGGTGTCGGTGACGCACGCGGCGCGCTTTCTGCTCGTCGGCACGATGAACGCCGAGGAGGGCGAGCTGCGCCCGCAGCTGCTCGACCGCTTCGGGCTCGGCGTCGAGGCGGCCGCGCCGCGCGACCCGGTTGCGCGCGCGGAGATCGTCCGGCGGCGCCTGGAGTTCGAGCGCGACCCGGTCGCAGCTGCGAGCCGGTGGATGGATGGCGAGCGCGCCCTGGCGGCGCGGATCGCCGCGGCGCGAGCGCTGCTGCCCGCCGTGCGGCTGCCCGAGCGCGAGCTGCTGCGGATCACCGGCGCCTGCGCGCGGCTGGGCATCGACGGCGTGCGCGGCGACATCGTCTGCGCCCGCGCGGCGCGCGCGCTGGCGGCGCTCGACGGCGCCGGCGAGGTCGCAGAGGAGCACGTCCGCCGCGCCGCGGTGCTCGCGCTCGCGCACCGCCGCCGCCGCGACCCGCTCGACGGCCACGACCCGGCGCCCGAGGAGCTCGAGCGCGCGCTCGATGACGATGAGCCCGACCCATCGCCGCCGCCGACGCCGTCCGGCGGCGGCACGAACGGCGGCGCACCCGAACCGCCGCCACCGCCGCCTGCGCCCGCGCCCGGCGGCGGCGCGAACGGTGGCGCCCCCGAACCGCCACCGCCGCCGCCGCGCCCCGATCGCCCCGCGCGCGAGCGCCGCGACGCGCCCGCCCCCGCCCGGCTGCCGTCCGCCGCGCTCGCGCTGCACGGCGCCGGCGCCGGCCCCGCCGGCCGGCGGGCGCGCACGCACGGGCCGACGGCCGGCGCGATCGACACGCGCCCGGCGGCCGCCGGGGCGAGCGACATCGCGCTCGTCGCGAGCCTCCTGCGCCGTGGCGAGCTGCGCGAGCACGTGCGCAGCGGCAGCGAGGCGGCGCTCGTCTGCCTCGTCGTCGACGCCAGCGGCTCGATGGGCGCGCGCCTGCGGCTCGCCCGCGTCAAGGGGGCGCTGCTCGCGCTGCTCGCCGACGCCTACGCGCGCCGCGA
>DATJEE010000066.1:0-3484 GCA_035496995.1 Solirubrobacteraceae bacterium
CCGAGCTTGTTGGCGAATTTCTTGTTGAGCTTCACGCGGCCGGCGTCCGGCGCGACGACGACGAGGTCCTCGAGCCCGAGGTCCTTGAAGTGCTGGGTCAGGATGAAGAGCGCCGTCATGTGGTCGACGGGCTTGCGGAAGAAGCCCTGGATCTGGCCGGCGTGGAGGTCCATCGTCAGGACGCGGTCGGCGCCCCCGCGCTCGAGCATCCGCGCGACGAGGCGGGCCGAGATCGGCTCGCGCGGGGCGGACTTCTTGTCCTGGCGGCTGTAGCCGAACCACGGCACGACGGCGATCACCCGGTGCGCGCTCGCGCCGACGGCCGCGTCGATCATGATCAGCAGCTCCATCAGCGCGTCGTTGGGCGTCAACCCCGTCGCCGGGTTGGCGCACGTCGGCTGGACGATGAAGACGTCGGCGCCGCGGATCGACTCGCCGAAGCGGCAGTAGACCTCGCCGTTGGAGAACGTCTTGAGCTCGACCGGCCCGGGGGCGATCCCGAGCTTGTCGGCGATCTTCGCGGCCAGTCCCGGGTTCGCCCGTCCCGAGAACAGCATGAGGTTCTTGTCGTAGCCGAGCTCGAGTCGGGTGGCAGGCGCCGGCTGCGGCTGGACCGAGGTCATCTCCCTGTGAGTTTAGTCGGGCGGGCGGCGTCGCCGACTTCATGACGGCCGGATGACGCCTGGATGACAGTGCCCTCATCTGGCGGCGGCGGCGGTGGCGAAGAGGCGACAGTCGCGCTCCGCAACCCGTTCGAGAAGGAGGCCCGGATGCCGAGCATCGGACCCATGGAGCTCATCGTCGTACTCGTCATCGCGCTCGTCGTGCTGGGCCCCAAGCGCCTGCCCGACGCCGGCCGCTCGCTCGGCCGCGGGATGCGCGAGTTCCGCGAGTCGGTCACCGGCGTCGCCGAGCGCTCTGAGCCGGCCCCAGCTCGCAACACGGACGTTTCCTGACAACTCACGGAGGACTCTGATCGTGGTCATCTCACGCAGGCAATTGCTCAAGACCGCCGCCGTCGGCGCCGCCGGCGCGGCGCTGCCGCTGACGCTGTTTCGCCCCACGAGCGCCCCCGCCGCGCTGCAGGGCTTCTCGACGCCGCTGCCGTTTCTCCCGAAGGCCCAGCCGACCAGCGCCAACGCGTACCGGATCACGGCCCGGCCCGGCCAGCAGGTGTTCCACCCGGCCCTCGGCACGACGACGATGTGGGGCTACGACGACGGCAGCGGCCGCGGCGTGCGCACCCCCGGCTACGTCATCGAGGCCAGGAAGGGCACCGCGACGACCGTGAGCTACGTCAACGGCCTGCCCGCGCAGCACATGTTCTCCTCCGAGGTGCCGGACTACATGTACGCCGGCAAGCCCGTGCGGATGAACACCCACCTGCACGGCGGCTACGTCGCGGGCTCCAGCGACGGCAACCCGTACGCGACCCCGGCCGAGTACCTCACCGGCCAGACGCAGACCGTCGTCTACCCCAACCAGCAGAGCTCGACGCTGCTCTGGTACCACGACCACGCCGACCAGATCACGCGGACGAACGTCTACGCGGGGCTCGTCGGGCTCTACATCATCCGCGACGCGCAGGACACGGGCGCCGAGCCAAACGGCCTCGGCGTGCCCGGCGGCGCCTACGAGGTCCCGCTCGTCTTCTCCGACAAGCTCTTCGACACGGCGGGCCAGCTGTTCTACAGCGACACGTCGACGTGGATCCCGGAGTTCTACGGCGACACGCCGGTGGTCAACGGCGCCGCGCGGCCGTTCATGAACGTCGAGCCGCGGATGTACCGCCTGCGCATCCTCAACGCCTCCAACGCCCGCTTCTGGAACTTCAAGCTCCCCGCCGGCGTGACGGCCTGGCAGATCGGCTCCGACGGCGGGCTCTTCGACGCGCCGGTCCGGATCCCCGGCCTGCTGCTGCTGCCGGCCGAGCGCGCCGACGTCCTCATCGACTTCTCGCGCTGCGCGGGCCAGACGCTGACGCTCACGAACGCCGCTCTCCCGGCCGCGGTCTCAAGCCCCGCCCCCGACCTTCCCGAGGTCATGCAGTTCCGCGTCGGGACGCACGTCTCGGTCGCCGGGCCGAAGAACCCGCCCGC
Organism: Solirubrobacteraceae bacterium; assembly: GCA_035496995.1. Classification (GTDB taxonomy): domain Bacteria; phylum Actinomycetota; class Thermoleophilia; order Solirubrobacterales; family Solirubrobacteraceae; genus CADCVQ01. The sequence goes on from DATJEE010000066.1 coordinate 2,100, forward strand.
GAAGCTGCCGGGGACGATGCCGGCGCTCGGCGCGCCGTCGGTCGTGCGCAACATCACGCTCGAGGAGGTCGAGGACCCGATCACGGGCGAGCCCGCGTACGGCTCGATGAACGGCCGCAAGTACGACGACGCCCGCGGCGTGCAGGAGAAGCCGCGCCTCGGCGCGACCGAGGACTGGCGCCTCGTGAACCTCACCGGCGACACGCATCCGATCCACCTGCACCTCGTCCAGTTCCAGGTCATGGATCGCACGCCGTTCGACGCGACGGCCTATCAGTCGGCGCTCGACGCCGCCCGCGCCGCCGACCCGAACGCCGCCAACCCCGACCCGGCGCGCTTCGTCTCCGGCCGGCCGGCGGCGCCGGACGCCAACGAGCGCGGCTGGAAGGACACCGTGCGCTCCAACCCCGGCGAGATCACGCGGCTGCGGGCGAAGTGGACGCTGCCGGCGGGCCTGTCGCCCGCGCAGAACTACGTCTACCACTGCCACATCCTCGAGCACGAGGACAACTCGATGATGCGCCCGCTCCAGCTCGTCAGCTGATGCTCAGCGCGCGCCAGGCAACCCTGCGGTCGGCGGCCGTCGCCGCGCTCGCGGGTCTCGCGCTCGTCCAGGTCGTCGAGTTCCCGTACACCGTGGCCCAGGCACGCCACCTCGCGGTGCTGTCGGGGCTGCTGGCCGCGCTCTGCGTGGCCCTGGCCGCCGCCCTCGCCGCCGCTCGCCCCGCGAGCGGCGGCGCGGCCTGGCGCGCGGTCGGCGCGCTGGGGGCGCTCGTGCTCGGCGGCTGGGTGGCGACCCGCCTCGTCGCGATCCCGGGGTCGGCGACCGGGACCGGCAACTGGACGACCGCGCCCGGGCTCGCCTCGGGCGGGCTGGGCCTGGCCTGCGCCGGGCTCGCCCTCGCCGGCGGCGGCGGCGTGCGGCCGGCGCGCGCGGCGGCCGCCGCGATCGCGCGAGGCTGCGCCGTCGTCGCGGCGCTCGTCCCGGCGGCCGGCATGCTCGTCGTCGCGCTCGGGCCGGGCCCGAGCGGGGGCGAGCGCGCGATCGCGGGCGTGGCCGGCGCGCACGCCCACGTGCACGAGGCCGCCAGCGCCGGCTTCCGGCCCGGGTTCGGCGGGCACGCCGGGCACTACATCTACCCCAACGCGACGCCGCCGCACCTGCCCGCGTGGGCGCTCGCGCTGGCGGTCGGCGCGGCGGCGCTGCTCGCCTACGTCGCGGCGAGCGCGCTGCGCCGCCGCGCCACGCCGGTGGCGGCGACGGCCGCCCGATCGGTCGCGACCGGGACTGCGCCGCGCGCGCTCGCGACGGTCCTGCTCCTGCTCGTCGTCTTCGCGGGCGTCACGTCGAAGGCCTCGGCGCACGCGACGCTGCTGCGCTCCGT
>DATJEE010000067.1:0-7022 GCA_035496995.1 Solirubrobacteraceae bacterium
GAGAAGCTCGAGGCGCTGCGCGACGAGATCGAGGCCGCCGGCGGCACGGCGCACGTCTACAGCGCCGACCTCTCCGACATGGAGGCGATCGACGACGTCGTCGCGCGGATGCTCGCCGACCACCCGGCGATCGACATGCTCGTCAACAACGCGGGGCGCTCGATCCGGCGCTCGATCTCGCTGAGCGAGGACCGCTTCCACGACTTCGAGCGCACGGTCCAGCTGAACTACTTCGGCGCGATCCGGATGATCATGGCGCTGCTGCCGCACTGGCGCGAGCGCCGCGCCGGCCACGTCGTGAACGTCTCCTCGATCGGCGTGCAGACCAACCCGCCGCGCTTCAGCGCCTACGTCGCGTCGAAGGCGGCGCTGGACTCCTGGACGCGCGTCGTCTCCTCGGAGGTCGTCGGCCACGGGATCACGTTCACGACGATCCACATGCCGCTCGTCCGCACGCCGATGATCGCCCCGACGAAGCTCTACGACCACTTCCCGACGATCAGCCCCGACGAGGCGGCCGACCTCATCTGCGAGGCGATGCGCGCGAAGCCGAAGGAGATCAACACGCGCCTCGGGACCGCCGGCGAGGTGCTCCACGCGCTCGCGCCGAAGGTCATGGACCAGATCCTCCACGTCGCCTACAAGGTCTTCCCCGACTCGGCCGCGTCGAAGGGCGAGAAGTCGCCGGAGGCCGCCGAGAAGGCGAGCGTCGAGCAGCTCGCGATGGCGAACATCATGAAGGGCGTGCACTGGTAGAGCTGCGCCTCGCGCAGCCCGCCGACGTGGCGGGGATCGCCGTGCTCATGCGCGAGTCGATCCTCGCGCTGTTCCCCAACTACTACGACGAGATCCAGACCGCCAGCGCGGCGGTCCACATCGGCGACCCGGACGTCACGCTGATCGAGGACGGGACGTACTTCGTCGCCGAGGCGCCCGGCGCCACCGGCAAGATCGTCGCCTGCGGCGGCTGGAGCCGGCGCGACAAGCTCTACACCGGCTCGGGGGCCGACGCCGGCGACGCGCGCCTGCTCGACCCCGCGACGGAGCCCGCGCGCGTCCGGGCGATGTTCGTGCACGCCGACTGGACGCGCCGGGGCCTCGGCCGCGCGATCATCGACGCCTGCGCCCGGGCGGCCCTGGCCGAGGGCTTCCAGCGGCTGGCGCTCATGGCGACGCTCCCGGGCGAGCCGCTGTACCGCGCGTGCGGCTTCGCCGAGGTCGGGCGCGGGCCGCTGACGATGCCCGACGGCGTCGTGGTCGAGGGTGTCGCGATGGAGCGGGCGGTCCTTGACGCTCACACCACCGGCGCGTAGCGTCGCCAGGCGATGCAGATCGGAAGGCCGGGCAGCCCGGTGAGCTCCATCAGCCAGGCCTCCCCCGACAGCGTCGAGGTGCGCGGCCGCGACCTCACCGGCGACCTGATGGGCCGCCTGAGCTTCACCGCCTACTTCCACCTCCTGCTCACCGGCGAGGAGCCGACCGAGGACCAGACCTACTTCCTCGACCTGCTGCTCGTCGCGATCGCCGAGCACGGGATGATGCCGACGAACATCGCGGCCCGGATGACGCTCGCGGCCGATCCGGGCTCGCTGCAGGGCGCCGTCGCCGCAGGGATCCTCGGGTGCGGTCCCGTGCTGCTCGGCACGTCGGAGCTCTGCGCGAAGCTCCTCGCCGAGGCCCAGGAGCAGGTCGCGGCCGGCGCCGAGCCGGCGGCGGTCGCGGGCGAGATCGCCGTGCGGGTCCGCGCCGCCGGGGACAAGCTGCCGGGGTTCGGCCATCCCGTCCACCGTCCGCTGGACCCGCGCGCCGAGCGGATCCTCGAGCTCGCCGACGAGCGCGGCGTGAGCGGGCCGCACGTCGCGCTCGCGCGCGCCCTGCGCGTCGCGGCCGCCGAGGCCTGGGGCCGGCCGCTGCCGATGAACGTCTCGATGCCGATCGCGGCGGTCATGCTCGACCTCGGCTTCCCGCCCGCGACCGCGAAGGCCGTCCCGATCCTCGCCCGCACCGCCGGCCTGCTCGCGCACCTCGCCGAGGAGCAGCAGCGCCCGCTGGGCTTCATCATGGCCAACGCCGCGGAGGAGGCGATCTCCTATGAGCGCTGACCTCGAGCGCCTGCCGTGGAGCGAGCAGCTCGCCGTCGACGACGCCGCCTATCGCGAGCAGATCGCGTACCTCTTCGAGCGCTCGGCCTTCTACCGCGAGCGGCTCATTGAGGCGGGCTTCGCGTCCGCGCAGGCGGCGGGCGGGCTCGCGGACATCGGCGCGCTGCCGCTGACCGACAAGGCAGAGATCACGCCCACGCGCACGGCCGAGAACCCGGTCGGCGCGCACCTCTGCGCGTCGCACGACGAGATCGTCCGGATCTACTCGACGAGCGGGACGACCGGTCAGCCGAGCTACATCCCGCTGACGGCCGGCGACCTCGACAACTGGATCGCGGGCTCGGCGCGCAGCTACGCGGCGAGCGGCATCGCGGCCGGGCAGCGCATCGTCTCGACGTACAACGCGGGGCCCTTCGCGGCCGGCGCGGCGCTCGCGTCCTTCGACCGGCTCGGGCTCTGCCACATTCCGGTCGGGACGGGGAACACCGAGCGGCTGCTGTTCGCGATCGAGCGCCTGAAGCCGCAGGCGGCCGTCATGACCCCCTCCTACGCCGCGCACCTCGTCGAGGCGGCCGCCGCGCGCGGCCTCGACCTGCGCGGCGCGACCGTCGAGCGCGTCCTCGTCGCGGGGGAGCCCGGCGGCGGCGAGCCGGCGTTCCGCGCCCGCCTGGAGGAGGGCTGGGGCGCGCGCGTGACCGAGGCGATGGGCATCGGCGACATCGGCGTCTCGCTCTGGGGCGAGTGCGAGGCCCAGGACGGCATGCACCTCGGCGCGCGCGGCTTCGTCCACGCCGAGCTCATCGACCCGGCGACGGGCGCAGCCCGCGCGCTCGAGGACGGCGCGACCGGCGAGCTCGTCCTGACGCACCTACGCCATCGCGCGGCGCCGCACCTGCGTTTCCGCACCCGCGACCACGTCGAGGTCCGGATGAGCCCGTGTCCGTGCGGGCGCACCGGGCCGCGCGTGCGCTGCATCGGGCGCACCGACGACATGGTCATCGTCCGCGGCGTCAACGTCTTCCCGTCGGCCGTCCGCGACGTCGTCAGCGCGTTCGCCCCGCGGGTCAGCGGCCACATCCTCGTGCGGCCCGTGGCCGACGGGGCGCAGTCACCGGGGCCGTTGCCCGTGAGCGTCGAGCTCGCCGACGGCGCCGCCGCCGACCCGGCGCTCGCGCAGGAGATTCGCGAGAGACTGCGCAGCGCGCTCGTCGTGCAGACGCGGGTCGACCTCGTGCCGTTCGGCAGCCTCGGGCGCAGCGAGTACAAGTCAAAGCTCGTCGAGCGCTGACGCCGAGGGAGGACCACATGGCCGCGAACACGCTGAACATCCTCACGCCGAGCGTGAACAACCTGACGGCGCGCATCTTCGTGCGCGCCGCCGGCCTGGACTTCGAGGAGGTCGACGTCTGGGGCCAGACGACGACGCCGGAGTTCCTCGCCAAGGATCCGGCCCACCTCACGCCGCTGCTCGAGGAGGACGGGCTGCCGCGCGGCTCGCTCTGGGAGAGCTGCGCGATCATGGCCTACCTCTGCAACCGCCACGGCCTCGAGGACCTCTACCCGAGCGACCCCGGCGAGCGGGCGATGGCCGACAGCGCGATGTTCTACGTCGTCGGCACGCTGTATCCGCTCATCGCCCGGGCGACGTACCCGGCGCTCGGCTTCCCGCAGTACCCCGGCGAGGCCGCGACGTCCGGCGCCGACGACGCCGTCAAGGCGCAGTCCCGGCAGGACGCGCACGACGCGCTCGCCGAGCCACTGGACGCGATCCGCGCGTTCTTCCTCGACGGCAGGACGTTCATCGGCGGCGACCGGCCCGGCATCGCCGACATGCGGCTCGCGGCGTCGCTGGAGTTCCTGCGGGCCGTCGACTACGCGTTCCCGGCCTGGGCCGAGGACTACCTCGCGGCGATGGAGGCGACGCTCGGCGACGCGTACTCCGAGCCGGCCGGCGACGTGCGCGGCTTCATCGCATCGGTCCGGTCGTAGTGGCCGCGCGCGTCGTCGCCGCCGCGCTCGCGACGGTCGCGCTCGGGTTCTTCGCCGGCTCGGCGCAGGCGGCGGTGGCGGTCACGGTGCCGGCACCGGGCGGGTCGATCGCCGACGCGACGCCGACGATCGCGGGCACCGCCGATCCCGGAGACGTGACCGTCGAGCTGTCGCAGGCCGGCGCGCCGGTCGCGAGCTTCGCGTTCCTCGCGACCGCAGCGGCTTCCGGCACGTTCTCCGTCGACGCCCCGACCCCGCTGACGGACGGCGGCTGGACGGTCGTGGCCCGCCAGGCGACGCCCGCCGGCGTGCAGGCCAGCACGCCGGTGACGTTCACCGTCGACACCGTTGCGCCGGCGGTCGCGCTCACGACGCCCGCCGAGGGCGCCGCGGTCACGACGTCGCGGCCGGTCATCGCCGGCGCGGCGGGCGCCGCCGCCGGCGACGCCGACACGGTCGCCGTGACGCTCGCCGGTCCGGCGACGACGACGCTCACCGCGGCGCGCGCCGCCGACGGGAGCTTCGCCGTCCAGCCGCCGGCGGCGCTTCCCGACGGCAACTACGTCGCGACCGCGCGGCAGACCGACGCGGCGGCGAACGCCGGGACGTCGGCGCCGCGCGCGTTCCGCATCGACACCCGCGCCCCCGAGACGACGATCGGCGCGGGGCCGGCGCCGACGACGGCTGCCGGCACCCGGACGGTGAAGATCGAGTTCGGCGCCGACGAGGCCGCGACCTTCCGCTGCCTGCTCGACGGCAGGCCCGTCACGCCCTGCGCGTCGCCGCGCGTCGTGCTGGCGCGCCTGTCCAAGGGCCGCCACCAGCTGACGATCGCCGCGACCGACGCCGCCGGCAACACGGACGCGACGCCCGCCACGCGGAGCTTCGCCATCGACGTCACGCCGCCCGGCATCCCCGTCGGCCGCAGCGTCGGCGCGACGGCGGGCGGAGCGCTGCGGATCACGCTGCGCTGCCCGAACACGCAGGCCGTGGGCCCGTGCGCGGGCACGCTGACGGCCTCCTGGGACGGGCGCTCGGCGCTCGCCAAGCCCGTGGCGTTCGTCATCGCCGCGGGCGCGCGCTCCGTCCTCGCCGCCCGGCTGAAGCCCGCGGCCCGCAACGCGCTGCGCCGCAACGGGCGACTGAGCGTCACGATCCGGCTCGTCGCGGCCGACGGCCGCGGCAACGTCGGGCGCGCGACGGCGCGACGGACGCTGACCCTGCCGGGGTTCAGCGGCAGATGAGGCGGGCGACCCGATCGGCGCCTGCGGCCGCGGTCGTGGCGCTCGCCGTCGCGCTCGCGTCGATCGCGCAGGCGGCGCCCGATCGCCTCGCGGCGCGGGCGGCCGCGACGAACACGGCGACCGTCGCGACGTTCGCCGGGAGCTGGTTCGGCCACACCCGCTCGCTGAAGATCACGCGCGGCGGCATCGCCAGCGAGTCGATCGGCCTGGGCTGCTGCGATCCCGTGGTCGACCTGCGCCTGAAGCTCTCGCACCCGCGCGGCACGAACCACGTCGCCTCGGTCGCCGTCCGCGTCACGAAGGTCGTGATCCGCGACCCCAGCAACTACAGCGCCTCCAACCCCGCCCCGCGCGTCGGCCAGACCGGCCGTTTCAAGCTGCGTTTCGGCGTCATCACCGAGACGCTGACCGGGACGAACTACTGCAACCAGGCGGCGGGGCTGAAGGGCACCTGCGGCGCCTGATCAAAGCCCGCAGGCGCGCAGGCCGCGGGTGAGCGCGGCGATCGCCTCGTCGTCGGTGCCGCCGCCGAGCTGGAGGAACTGCCAGTAGTCGTTCGTGGCGATCGAGCGGTTGCGCGGCGAGTCCTGCTCCCCTGCTCCGGCGAGCGCCGCGGGGTAGATGACGCCCGCGAGATGCGCCTGCTCCTCCTCGCTCAGCACCGCGCGCCCTACTCCAGCGCCGCGAAGCGCGCCGTGAAGTGGCGCAGCGTCGGCGCCTCGTCGACGATCCGCAGCCCGCGCAGCTCCCGCGCGCGCGCCGCGACGTCGAGGACGACCTCGATGACGTAGTCGATGTGGCTCTGCGTATACGTCCGCCGCGGGATCGCCAGGCGGACGAGCTCGATCGCCGCCGGCGCCTCGCTGCCGTCGGGGCGGCGGCCGAACCTCACGCTGCCGATCTCGCAGCCGCGGACGCCGCCGGTGCGGTACAGCTCGCAGGCCAGCGCCTGGCCCGGGTACTCCAGCGGCGCGATGTGCGCCAGCAGCGCCCCCGCGTCGAGGTAGACCGCGTGGCCGCCGCTCGGGCGCACGACCGGCACGCCGCCCGCGTGCAGCGCGTCGCCGAGGTACGCCGTCGACTCGATCCGGTAGCGCAGGTAGTCGTGGTCGACGACCTCGGCCAGCCCCTGCGCGATCGCCTCGAGATCGCGGCCGGCGAGCCCGCCGTAGGTCGGGAAGCCCTCGGTGAGGATGAGGAGGTTGCGGCACTGCTCGGCGAGCGCGTCGTCGCGCACGGCGAGCCAGCCGCCGATGTTCGCCAGGCCGTCCTTCTTCGCCGACATCGTCATCCCGTCGGCGAGCGCCGCCATGTCGCGCACGATGTCGGCGACGTCGCGGCCGCCCTGTCCGGGCTCGCGCTCGCGGATGAACCACGCGTTCTCGGCGAAGCGGCAGGCGTCGAGGAAGAGCGGGACGCCGTGGCGGTCGCAGACGGCGCGCACGGCGCGCAGGTTCTCCAGCGAGACCGGCTGCCCGCCGCCGGAGTTGTTCGTCACGGTGACGAAGACGACCGGCACGTCGGCGCGGCGCTCGGCGAGCAGCGACTCGAGCGCCGCGACGTCCATGTTGCCCTTGAACGGATGCTCGAGCCCCGGCGTGCGCCCTTCGGCGATCGGCAGGTCGACCGCCGCCGCGCCCGAGAACTCGACGTTCGCGCGGGTCGTGTCGAAGTGCGTGTTGTTCGG
>DATJEE010000068.1:0-4715 GCA_035496995.1 Solirubrobacteraceae bacterium
GCACACGCCGCCGAGCTTCTGCGCCTCGGCGAGGACGTGGTAGACGAGCGTCGTCTTGCCCGAGGACTCTGGGCCGAAGACCTCGACGATGCGCCCGCGCGGCATGCCGCCGATCCCGAGCGCGAGATCGAGCGACAGCGCACCGGTCGGGATCGCGTTGACCTTGACCTGCGCGCCCTCGTCGCCCATGCGCATGACCGTGCCCTTGCCGAACTCGCGCTCGATCTGCGTGAGTGCGCCCTGGAGGGCTTCGTTGCGGGCCTTTGCGGCCTTCTCGGTGTCGCTGAGCGCCATGATCTACGAGCCTTTCTGCGTGCGGAAGGACTGTGCACGGTACGAGGGGGATCGGACGGAACCGAACGCTAGTTCCCACGCCTGTGACAGCGCTACGCGTGTTCGTCACGAAAGCGCGCAGGAACCGTGCCGCCCGTCATCGCCCATCCGTCCACCTGACCACCCGACATGTGCTGTAAGCCACAACAGCGGCCGATCACAGGGTCACGATGGCCGATCTCACCGGCAAGCGCCCCGTCAGCGAGGCGGGCAACAGCCCCGCCCAGCTGGGTCCCGTCCAGCGCGACTGCATCTGCCTCAAGCGCGTTCCCGACGGGCCGCACATCGCGGAATGCAACGCGCGGTTCAAGGCGAAGTTCTTCGGCGCCTGGCGCGCCGAGCGCTTCCTCTTCTACGGCCGCTGAGCTACGCCGCCGCCACCCGCGCGAGCGCCTCGTAGCGCGCGCCGCCGGCGCCCGTGTGCGAGTGGTAGAGCACGAGCGCCTCGGGCGCGAAGGTCCGGTGCGGCGGAGGCGGCAGCTCCGTCGCGTAGAGGTGCTCGCCGCGCGGCGCCCGCGCGACCGTGACGTGCGGGCGCAGCGGCCGCCGCTCGGGCTCGAAGCCGATCGCCTCGGTGAGCCCCGCGAGCAGGTCGGCGTGCAGCTCGGCGAGCTCCGGGCCCGCCCGCAGCGCGACGGTCAGCACACCCGGGCGCTTGCGCGGCAGCCACAACGGGGCGTCGACCTCCAGCACCCCGAGCGGGCGCGCCACGGCCTCCAGGACGGCGGTCACGGCGGCCACGTCGGCCGCCGCGCGCGTCCCGAGGAACGCCAGGGTCACATGGAGGTTGTCCGCGGGCGTCCGGCGCATGACCGGCGCGGCGACCGCGTCGCCCCACGCCGCGAGCGCCGCCCGCACGCCGGCCGGCAGCTCGAGCCCGACGAAGAGGCGCATCGGTTCAGTCCAGCCCGTCGCGGAGCAGGCGCCGGACGAGGTGCAGCGCGATCGTCGTCGAGCGGTCGCGGATGTCCGGGCGCCCGCCGGGGATGTTCACCGAGCGCGTGAGCCGCCGCCCGTCGCGATGGCCGACCGAGAGCCAGACGAGGCCGACCGGCTTGTCCGCCGTCCCACCGCCCGGGCCGGCGATGCCGGTCACCCCCACCCCGACGTCGGCCTCCAGCCGCTCGCGGGCGCCGTCCGCCAGCGCCTCCGCGACCTCCTGCGAGACCGCGCCATGTGCCGCGATCAACGCCGGATCGACGCCGGCCAGGGCGACCTTCGCCTCGTTGGAGTAGACGACGAGCCCGCCGCGGACGACCTCCGACGCGCCCGGCCGCTCGGTCAGGCGCGCGCAGACCAGGCCGCCGGTGCAGGACTCGGCGACGCCGATCGTCTCGTGGGCCGCGCGCAGGAGGTCGAAGACCTGCTCGTCGACGGTCGTCCCGTCGTCGGAGAACAGCGTGCCGGGATGGCGCTCGCGCACGAGCGCCGCGAACTGCTCGTAGACGAGCTCGGCATCGGGCTCGTAGCGCGTGACGACCTCGACCTCGCCGCGGCGCAGGCAGGTCGTGATCTCCAGCCGCTCGAGCTCGATCCCGGCTGCCCCGGCCGCGCGCAGCGTCGCCGCGATCTCCGACTCCGGCATGCCGAAGAGCCGCAGCATCGCCCGCCGGTAGACGACGGCGTCGCGCAGCGCGGCGCGCACGAGCTCGGTCTGCACGGCGGTCGCCCACATCGGCTGCAGCTCGCGCGGCGGCCCCGGCAGCACGACGACCGCGGGCCCGGCGCCGCAGAGCTCCTCCGCGGGCGCCACGACGAGCCCCGGCGCGGTCCCGACCGGCTCGAGGATCGTCGCGCCCGCGGGAACGATCGCCTGCTTGCGGTTGGAGGCGCGCACGGCCTCGGGATCGAGGTCCGGCCAGCGCGTCATGAGCGGCCGCAGGATCTCGAGGATCCGCCCCTCCAGCGCCTCGTCGAGGACCATCTCGCGGCCCTGGAACTCCCCGACGACGACCGCTGTCAGGTCGTCGGCCGTCGGGCCGAGCCCGCCGCTCGTGACGATCAGCGCGCAGTCCTCGGCGGCGAGGAAGCGCAGCGCCCGCAGGATGTCGTCGGGGCGGTCGCCGACGACGGCGATCCCGACGACGTCGGCGCCGAGCTCGAGCAGGCGCTCCGACAGCCACGGTCCGTTGCGGTCCGACACGCGCCCGGTCAGGACCTCCGTGCCCGTGACGACGATGCCCGCGCGGACCGTCATCGGCAGACCGGCCGCTTCGCCGCCGACAGCGGCTTGCGCCCACCGGCGGGCGTGATCTGCAGGCCGATCGGATCCGACGACGCGGCGACGCGCCGGTTCTTGCCGTTGATGCGCAGGATCGCGTTGTTGTTGCCGAGCGTCAGGCGGAAGCGCTTGGAGCGGAACGTCGCCGTGCGGTCGCCGGCGCCGAGCGTCGCGCCGTTGACGAGCGCCCGGTTGCCGGCCTTCAGGCAGACGTTGACCGGCCCGGTGCCGATGATCTGCAGGCGGATCGTCAGCGGCCGCTCGGCGACCGGCGGCGTTACCGGCGGCGCCGCGGCGGCCGGGGTCGTCGCGGCCGGCGTCGTGGCCGCCGGGGTCGTCGCCGGCGGGTTGTCCTTGCCGCACGAGCCGAGCGAGTACAGCGCGGCGACGAGCGCGATGAGGACGAGCGTCACGAAGACGCCGGGCGGGATGACCGGCCCGGTCCGGCGCCGCTCGCGGCCGGGCGCCGCGGCGTTGATCGGCTGCAGCTCGACCTCGCTGAGGCGCTCGTGGCGCAGCTTGTACTCGTCGACGAGGAGCTTGGCGTCGAGGTCCAGCGCCTCGGCGTACGTGCGCAGGAAGCTCTTGACGTACGTCGGCCCCGGCAGGAGGTCCCACTCCTCGTTCTCCAGCGCACGCAGGTACTTCGCGCGGATCTTCGTCTGGGCCTCGACCTCGGAGACGTCGATCCTCGCGCGCATCCTCGCTTCGCGCAACGTGGCCCCGATGTCCGGCATCTAGTGGTCGCCCCCGCGAGTACGCGCACTGCCAGGCAGCCGCTGATCACCGCTCACCTGCGTCCTCGGTCGTCGATGTGCCAGGGGCACACCTTCCTCCCTGCGTCCTTGGCATGCGGCGCCAGCGACCGCCTGGACAGCACTCGTACTCACGGGGGCGACCACGCGCCAGAGGCTACTCGTGGACCGGCGCGGGCTCGGTGGCCTCGATCACGGCGTCCACCGCCACCTTGGCCACCGGCCCCGAGTCGCGCTCGCGGAGGTTCGCGACGAAGCGGTCCACGTCGCCCGCGCCGACGAGCACCTGCCGCGGCTTGGAGCCCTCGTAGCCGGAGATGACGTTGCGGCGCTCGAGCATGTCGATGAGCCGGCCCGCGCGCGTGTAGCCGAGCCGCAGGCGGCGCTGGAGCATGGACGTCGAGGCCGTGCCCATCTCGACGACGAGCCGGATCGCGTCCTCCAGCAGCGGGTCCTCGTCGGGGTTCAGCTCGTCCTCGGCGAGGCCGGGGATCGTCGCGTCCTCCGCCTCGACCTCCTCGAGCAGGTCCTCGCGCATCTCCGGCTCGCCCTGCTTGCGCCAGAAGCTCGTCAGCGCCTCGATCTGCGGCTCGTCGATGTAGGCGCCCTGGATGCGCTGCAGCCGCGACGTGCCGACCGGCGAGAACAGCATGTCGCCCTGGCCGAGCAGCGACTCGGCGCCGTTCTGGTCGAGGATGACGCGCGAGTCCGTCTGCGAGGACACGCTGAAGGCGATCCGCGACGGGACGTTGGCCTTGATCATGCCGGTGATGACGTCCACGCGCGGGGACTGCGTCGCGAGGACCAGGTGGATGCCGACCGCCCGCGCCTTCTGCGCGAGGCGGATGATCGAGTCCTCGACGTCGGCCGGCGCGACCATCATGAGGTCGGCGAGCTCGTCGATGACGCAGAGGATGTACGGCAGCGCCGGGTCGCCGCGCTTCTCGCGCGAGCGGTTGAGCTCGACGAGCGAGCGGGTCTTCGCCAGCGACATGATCGAGTAGCGCTGCTCCATCTCGCGGACGAGGTTCTGCAGCGCGTTGGCGGCCATCCGCGGGCTCGTGATGACCGGGGTCAGCAGATGCGGGATCGACTCGTAGTGGTTGAGCACGACCTGCTTGGGGTCGATCAGGACCAGGCGCAGGTCGTGCGGCGTCGCGTTGAGCAGGACGCTGGAGAGCATCGCGTTGATGCAGGCCGACTTGCCGGCGCCGGTCGTGCCCGCGACGAGCAGGTGCGGCATCTTCGCGAGGTCGGCGCCGATGGCCTTGCCGGCGACGTCCTTGCCGAGCCAGATCGTCAGCGGCGACCAGCCGGGCGGCGCGTCCTGCAGGACGTCGCCGAGCTGGACGATCCGCCGGCGCGCGTTGGGGACCTCGACCCCGACGGCGGTCTTGCCGGGGATC
>DATJEE010000069.1:0-12579 GCA_035496995.1 Solirubrobacteraceae bacterium
GCCATGAGCACCATGCCTTCGGGTTCGGTCCTGCATTCGCCGATCTCGGCGGCCTCTTCGCCGCCCGGCATTGACCGCAATGCGGCCAGCGCAGCCTCCGCCGCCTCTGGGGCGACGATTGCCACGAGCTTCCCCTCGTTAGCCACGTGCATCGGGTCGATCCCGAGTATCTCCGCGGCTCCTGCCACCGCGGGATGCACTGGCACCGCGGCCTCGTTGATGATCATTGCCACGCGCGATGCTCGCGCGAGCTCGTTGAGAACCGATGCGACGCCGCCGCGGGTCGCGTCGCGCAGGCAGCGCAGCGACGGACCGGCCTGGTCCAGCAGCGTGTCGACCATCGGCCAAAGACATTGCGTGTCGGACTTGATGTCCGCGTCCAGCTCGAACTCGCCGCGCGCGAGCATGATCGCGGTCCCGTGGTCGCCGATGCGGCCCGAGACGAGGATCTTGTCGCCGGGCTTCAGCGCCGAGGGGGAGAGGTTGGAGCGCTCGTCCAGGACGCCGAGCCCCGTCGTGCAGATGTACATCTGATCGCACATGCCGCGCGGGACGACCTTCGTGTCGCCGGCGACGATCGGCACGCCCGCCGACAGCGCCGCCGCGGCGATCGCGGCGACCTGCTCCTTGAGGATGTCGGCCGGGAGGCCCTCCTCGAGGATCAGCGACAGCGTCAGCGCGATCGGCTTGGCGCCGGCCATCGCGATGTCGTTGATCGTGCCGTTGACGGCGAGGTCGCCGATCGTGCCGCCGGGGAAGGTGATCGGGTTGACGACGAAGGAGTCCGTCGTCATCGCGACGTTGCCGCCGAGGACCGACACCGTGCCGGCATCGGCCATCGCCTCGAGCGTCGCGTTCGCGAAGGCCGGCACGAACAGGCCCTCGATGAGGCTCTGCGTCGCCTTGCCGCCGGCCCCGTGGGCCATCGTGATCTGCGTGTCGCGGAACTTCGACCGCTTGGCGCGTGCGGTCTCGATGATGCTGAGCACCTTCTGCTCACGCTCTGAGACCTCGGAGGGCACTAGACGACCTCGCGCTCGCGGGCGAAGCGCCCGTAGTTGTAGTAGGCCGCGCAGGCGCCCTCGCTGGAGACCATGCACGTGCCGATCGGCCGCTCCGGCGTGCAGCCCGAGCCGAAGACCTTGCACTCCCAGGGCTTGATGACGCCCTTGAGGACCTCGCCGCACTGGCAGGCCTTCGGATCCGCGACGCGGATGCCGGGGACGCTGTAGGTGATCTCGGCGTCGAAGTCGGCGTAGGCCTCGGAGAGCTTCAGGCCGCTCTGGGAGATGAAGCCCATCCCGCGCCACTCGAAGTGCGGGCGCAGCTCGAAGACCTCGGACATGACCTGCAGCGCGCGCGGGTTGCCCTCCCACGGCACGACGCGGGCGTACTGGTTCTCCACCTCGCAGCGGCCTTCCTTGAGCTGCGTGAGGATCATGTGGATCGCGTGCAGCACGTCGAGCGGCTCGAAGCCGGCGACCGAGATCGGCTTGCCGTACTCCCGCGGGATGAACTCGAAGGGGCGGACGCCCACGACCGTCGAGACGTGGCCCGGGCCGATGAAGCCGTCCAGGCGCAGGTCGGGCGAATCGAGCAGCGCCCGCAGCGGCGGCACGATCGTCACGTGGTTGCACATGCAGAAGAAGTTCTTCAGCCCTTCGGCCTTCGCGCGCTTGAGCGTCAGCGCCGTCGACGGCGCGGTCGTCTCGAAGCCGATCGCCATGAAGATGACCGGGCGCTCGGGGTTGGCCTTGGCGATCCGCAGCGCGTCCAGCGGCGAGTAGACCATCCGGACGTCGGCACCCTCGGCCTTGGCATCCAGCAGCGTGCCGGCGGAACCCGGGACGCGGAGCATGTCGCCGAAGCACGTGAAGATGACGTCGGGCTGGTGGGCGAGGGCGATCGCGTCGTCGACGCGGCCCATCGGGATGACGCACACCGGGCAGCCGGGCCCGTGCACGAGCTCGACGTTCTGCGGCAGCAGGTCGTCGATCCCGTACTTGTAGATCGAGTGGGTGTGCCCGCCGCACACCTCCATGAACTTGTAGTGGCGCCCGGGCTCAACAAGGCCCAGGATCTCTCCCGCGAGCACCTCGCCAAGGGCGGGGTCGCGGAACTCGTCGACGTACTTCATGCAGGGGCCTCCTCGTTGAGCCGCGCGATCGCCGTACCGGCGTGGACAAGGAGTCGGTCCCCCGGCGCCACCGGGGCGACTAGGTCTATCTCTACCGTCTCCGATTTCCCGTCGTCATCCGCGCAGAGCGCGAGACCCCGTTCCTCATCGAGGCGCATGACCGTCAAGGGGATGGCGACATCGCCGCACGTGATGCAGCCGGTGGTGTAGTCGCAGGTTGGTGCCAGCGCGGCGGCCGCGTCGGCGATGAGACGACTCATTCGATGATGCTCGCCTTCAGATCCTCGAGCTCCTGCTCGTAGTCCGCGCCCATGCTCTCGAGCATGCGGCGGGTTTCGAGTGCTTCCGCTTCGTCGACCTTCGACATGGCGAAACCGACATGGATGAGAACCCAGTCGCCGGGGCCCACGCCGATGCCGTCCTCATCGAGGAGACCGATGTTGACGTTGCGCTGCACACCAGCCACGTCGACCTTTGCGAGACGGTTCGTCTCATCGACCACTTCTAGGATCTGGCCGGGAATTGCAAGGCACATATCGCTTCCTCAAGCCCCCGTTCTAGGTCTGGCAGGACAGCGCTCAACTGGACAGGGGCCAGTCGTATCACTCGTGTCCACCGAGCGCTAGATGCGTAGATCACCTTGTGCCCACGCGCACGGCCGTGGTACCAACGGACGGTCCGGACGTTAGTGCTGCCTCGACCGGGAAAGGGAGGATACGACCGCGTGTCTAAAGGCCGATCGGTGACGCAGGATCCCATTGAGCAGGCTCTAGAGAAGCTTGGATCGCTGGGTTTGCCCGTAAACGACATCGGGGAGCGTGCCGCCGGCCTAGTCGGCCAACTCGGCTCCTTCGACCTCTTCGAGATCGTCGACCAGCTCGGATCGATCGATCCGACGCAGCTCGACATCGGGGAGATTCTCGGGGAGCTCAAGGCAAAGGTCGACGATCTCGACCCCGCCCTGAAGGTCCCCGTGATGCTTGCCGCCGGCTTCGTCGGCGCCAGGGTGGTGAGGTGGATTGTCCGTTAGCCAGACAGCGCCGGTTGCCGGCGCTTCTCTTACCCGCGCGCGTGAAGAAGTCAGTGGCGCAACTCCGGACGTGGTCACCGTCCGCGAGGACGTGCTGACGAAGGCGGCTGCGGCCATCGGTTTCGTCGCAGGCGCGGGAGGGGTCGGTGCAGCACTCGGCCTCCCCCTGCGCGCAGTCGGTCTTGGAAGTCGGACACCAGCCCTGAAAGGGACCCGCATGCGCAACAGGAAAGTCAACGCGCAGCTCGCTCCGGCGATGTACTCGCTCGCAGCGACGAACGCGCAGCTGCTCGGACTCGTAGGAAGTCGCCGCCCGTTGCTGTCGCTCGCGAAGTTCGGCGTCGTCGCCGCAGGCGTCGCCTATCTGACCGCCGACGAGGCCGGACGCAAGGCGATGGTCGACCAGGCGACCGCGCTCGTCGAGCAGGGCGGGAATCTCCTCGCCGGCTCGGGCGTCCTCGAAAAGGTCTTCAAGTAGGCCGACGGCCTGCTTGACCCGCGTGCTCCGGAGCTCCGGAGCACGCGGTCAGGGTGCGGCGCCGGCCGACGGCGCGCACCTCGCGGCTGGCTAACCGGCCTCGGCCGCCACCTTGTGGATGCGGCCCTTGGCCTGCGACAGGCGCCCGCCGTCGCGGCCGTGGCGGACGGCGATCGCCTCGGCCATGATCGAGACCGCGGTCTCGCGCGCCGCCGTCGCGCCGAGGTCGAGGCCGACCGGCGCGCTGATGCGCGACAGCTCCTCCTCGCTGACGCCGAGCGCCAGCAGCCGCTCGCGGCGCTCCTTCTGCGCGCGCGTGGAGCCCATCGCGCCGATGTAGGGCGCGTCCGAGCGCAGCGCGATGAGCAGCGCGGCGTCGTCGAGCTTGGGGTCGTGCGTCAGCACGACGAGGTACGTCGCCTTGTCGACGGCGCCGAGCTGCTCGAAGGCCTTCTCGGGCCAGTTGGCGATGACGTCGATCGCGTCCGGGAAGCGCTCCTTCGTCGCGAAGCGCTGGCGCGGGTCGACGACGTAGGGACGCCAGCCGGCGACACGGGCGAGCGAGCACAGGTGCGCCGCGTACTCGACGGCGCCGAAGATGACGATCCGCGGGTCCGGGTGCGTGACGTCGACGAAGAGCTCGCCGCGGACCTGCGAGGCCTCTTTCCACATGAGCTCCTCGGCGTCGGCGCGGCCCTGCGCGTCGAGCTCGGGATCACCGAGCGTGCCCTCCGTGCTGCCGTCGGTGCGGACGAGCATCTTCTCGCCGGCGTGCTCGCCCTTGATGACCGTCACGAGGGCGGCGCGGCCGTCCTCGCGCGCGATCGCCGCGAAGTCCTCCTGTAGCGAGGTCACGGCTCGAACCGCTCGACGAGCACGTCGATCTCCCCGCCGCAGGGCAGCCCGACGTCCCAGGCCTCCTCGTCGGCGATGCCGAACGTCAGCAGCTGCGGCTTGCCGTCGCCGATGACGGTCTCGGCGATCTCCACGACGGCGCCCTCGACACAGCCGCCGGAGACCATCCCGGAGATCTCGCCGCGATCGTTGATCGCCATCTTCGAGCCGGGCGGCCGCGGTGCGGAGCGCCGAACGCCCACGACGGTGGCCAGTGCCACCTGGGCGCCGTCGGCGACCCAGCGGTCGACGTCCTTGATCACGTCCTTCATCGCTTCCTCCCTTGCAGGTGTGCCCTGAAGTGTTGCCCGAAATCCGCGCGCTCTCGACAACCCGGCGCGGGGACGCTCCGCGCGATGGGCCGGGGCGCCAGAGGCGCACCCGGCCGGTACGCGCGAGCAGGCGGGTCGGCTAGGCCTTGGCGACGTTCGCCGAGAACTGCCGCACGAGCTCCGTCAGGACCGCCACGACGGTGCCCTCGCCCATCGAGCCGGCCTTGCCGGTCACGTTGGCGACCGCATTGATCGTGCCGCTGCCGCCGCCGAGGGAGATCGTCACGTCGCCCGAGGCGTTGCTCTGGCCCCCGGCCTCCTTGGTGTTCGCCTTGATCTTCACCGTCTGCGAACCCGCGTCGGCGGACTCGATCGTGACGGGTCCACTGAACTTCATGCCCATTGCGCCCATGTTGACCGAGATCTCGGCCTTCACGGATGACGGGCTGTCGGCCGACACGACGCGCGCGTTCGGCACGCACGGCACCAGCTTGTTGAGGTCGCTGACGATGGCCCAGGTCTGGCTCGGGTTCGGCACCGAGAACGACTCGTTCAACGTTGGCATACGGCGGTCTCTCCTCTGTAGGTGCTGCTTGGCAGGCGCTCGCAGTGCGCGATCCGGATCCGTCCACTATGAGAGTGCACGCGATCATTCGTCGCAATACAATGGAGCGATGGCTATTCAACCAGGTGCCCATAAATTTGGGCCGGACAACGCCACTCTCCGAGTGAAGACGGGCCGCAGCGGCGCTGCGGCCGCAGCCGGCCACGACCTCGACATCGAGGTGGGGTCGTGGGAGGCGACGCTCGATATCGCAGACGCGTCGAGCCTCCAGCTGACGGCCGACGCGACGTCCCTGCAGGTCCTCGAGGGCAAGGGCGGCATGAAGGCGCTCACCGACGACGACAAGAAGGACATCAGCAAGACGATCGACAAGGACGTCCTGAAGAAGAAGGCGATCTCGTTTCGATCCACGAGCGTGCAGGACAGCGGCGGCGGGCTTGCCGTGAAGGGCGACCTCGAGATCGCCGGGAAGTCCGCGCCGGCGGAGTTCAGCCTCACCGTGGGCGAGGACGGCACGCTCAGCGGCAGCGCGAAGCTGTCGCAGAAGAACTGGGGCATCAAGCCCTACTCCGCGCTCTTCGGCGCGCTGAAGGTCAACGACGATGTCGAGGTCGTCGTCGACGGGAAGGTCCCGACGGCCTGAGCGAGGGTGGCGGTCAGGGCGCGCCGGCAGTTGCGGCGCGCCATCGCCAGCCCGCGAAAGGTCGCGGCGACCACAGGGGTCTACGATGAACGCAGCATGGCCGTGATCGTCGCCCACATCGCCGGCATCCCGATCGAGGAGACCCTCGCGATGGCCATCCCGGTGCTCGGGGCGGCGTCGGCAGCGATCATCGCGACGTTGCGCTCGCACCGCCGGAAGCTCTTCAAGCGCAAGTGACCACGCCGACGACGACACCGGCCTGAGGATCAGTCCGGGCCGTCGGCAGCGATGATCGCGCACTGGCCCAGAGGCCGGCACGCGGGCGTCAGTCGCGGTACGTCGTCTGCGCGTCGAGCGAGCCCTCGAGGCCGCCGGGCAGCTCCAGCGCCCCACCGTGGGCGTACAGCGCGATCTCCTCGATGCGCTTGCCCGAGAGCGGATCGCGGCCCGCGTAGAAGCGCGCCCCGTCCCAGGACAGCGACTGCGGCGACGTGCCGAGCATGCCCCCCGCGAGGATCTGGGACTTCTCCTTGATCTTTGCGCAGGTCTTGCGGACGGCGTTGGCCGTCCCGGTCGCGCTCGAGCTCGTGACGTACCCGTGCCCCTCGCCGAAGCGATCGAGATCCTGCGTGACGACCTTCGTGTCCGACGCGGGAATGCCGAGCTCGTCGCTGACGATCTGCGCCAGCGTGCCCTCCTGGCCGCCCCCGTCGGTGCTCAGGCTGAGCACGCACTTCCCGGTCGGATGCACGCGCAGATACACGGCGCGGTATGCGTTAGCCATGGACAGCTCCTCTCCTCTTGTGTGCCTGGTGGTTGGTGCGGCAAGCTGGAGTCATGGCGTGATGTTGCCCTTGTAGGCCCCATAGCCACTGGGCATGCCGACGTGCGCCTCCGTCGTGCCGGCGATGCCCCACGTCTCCTCCTCCTCCTCCATGTCCAGTGACGGAATGCGCCAGCTGGCCAGAAGCGGGTCCTCGTCACGCTCGGCGGCGATCGCGTCCGCGACCTCCTCCAGCGCTACAAGACTGTGGCCGCTCACGAGCGCGTCGCAGTACGGCAGGGCGGCCACGAGGCCGCCGGCGCGCGGAGCGAAATCCTTCGCGACGACGCGGGGGTTGACCCACACGATGCGGTACGCGAGGCGGGCGAGCCGCTGCATCTCGCGCCCGACGAGCTCGGGGTCGCCGCGCTCCCAGCCGTCGGACAGGATGACGACGACCGAGCCGCGCGCCATGCCGCGGCGGCCGTAGCGGTCGTTGAAGGTCTTCAGGGCGTCGCCGATGCGCGTCCCGCTGGACCAGTCCGGCGCCGCCTCGGTGGCGCGGCGGATCGCGCGCTGCGGGTTGCGGCCGGAGAGCTGGCGCGTCAGGCGCGTCAGGCGGGTCGCGAAGACGAAGGCCTCCGAGTACGGGCCCGTCGCGCGGGCGGCGTGCAGGAACTGGAGGTAGGCGCGGGCGTAGGGCTCCATCGAGCCCGAGATGTCGCAGAGCATGACCAGGCGCCGCGGGTGCTTGCGGCGGCGCTTGCGCGCGAGCACGATCGGGTCGCCGCCGGTGTGCAGGCTCTTGCGCAGCGTGCGCCGCATGTCGAGGTGCTCGCCGCGGCGCCCGCGCTTCTTGCGCCGCGTCGTGCGGATCGGCGTCGCGAGCTGGAGGCGGACCATGAGGCGGTAGAGCGCCGCGAGCTCGGCGGCGTTCATCATCTGGAAGTTCTTCTCGCCGAGGACCTCGTCGTCGCTGGCCTCCATGACCGGGACGAGGACCTCCTGCGACTCCTCTTCGTCCTCGCCCTCGCCCTCACCTTCGCCCTCGCCGGTGTCCATGCCCTGGGAGGCCTCGCCCTCGCCCTCCTGCGCCTCGTTGGTCTCGACCTCGGGCGCCTCGCTGTCGAGCTCGTCCTTCGCCGGCGCCCCCTCGAGCTCGACGTCGAGGTTGGGGTTGGGCTTGGCGCCCTTGCCGAAGACCTCGGCGAAGACGCGGTTGAACGTCGCGACCTGCTGGAAGCCGGTGACGAAGATCGCCCGCGCGACGCAGTACAGGCGCCGGCGCGACACGGGCTTGGTGAGCTTCAGCGCGCGGGCGAACTGCTCCGACATCCCCGGCGTGACCGGGACGCCGGCGGCGTGCAGCCGCTGGCTGAACGCCGCCGCGAGGTCGGGCAGGGGCAACTCGAAGTCGACAACCCGGAAGTCGGGGACGTCGGAGTTGTCCAGGCGCCGCATCGACTCAGCGTCCCTGGATCATCTCTTCCAGACCCGAGGCCTTGATGACCTCCTGGTCCTCGCTGTACTTCAGCACCGAGCCGAGCGTGCGCTCGGCGGACTCGACGTCGAGGTGATCGACGCCGAGGAGGTCGAGCGCGGAGACCCAGTCGATCGCCTCGGCGATGCCGGGCGGCTTCTGGATGTCGCTCTCGCGCATGCGCGAGACGGCGTCGGCGACCTGGACGATGAGCGTCGCCGCCGCGCCCTTGACCCGGCGCTGGATGATGTCCATCTCGCGCTTGGGATCGGGGTAGTCGATCCACTGGTACAGGCAGCGGCGCTTGACGGCGTCGTGCAGGTCGCGCGTGCGGTTGGACGTGAGGATGACGATCGGCGGGTGCGTCGCCGTGATCGTGCCGATCTCGGGAATCGTCACCGTCGCCTCGGCGAGCAGCTCGAGCAGGAACGCCTCGAAGTCGTCGTCGGCGCGGTCGAGCTCGTCGATCAGCAGGACCGCGGGGCGCGGCCCCTTGTGCTCGAGCGCCTGCAAGAGCGGCCGGCGGATGAGGAAGTCGGGACCGAAGAGCTCGTCCTCCTCGATGTCCGTCCCCCGCGAGTCCGCCATGCGGATGCTCAGGAGCTGGCGCGGATAGTTCCACTCGTACAGCGACTCCGAGGCGTCGATACCCTCGTAGCACTGCAGGCGGATCAGCGGCGTGTCGAGCACCGCCGCCAGTGCCTTGGCGAGCTCGGTCTTGCCGACGCCGGCCTCGCCCTCGAGCAGCAGCGGCTGCGGGAGGCGGAGGGCGAGGAAGGCGGAGGTCGCCAGACCCTCGTCGGCGAGGTAGTCGACGTCGCCGAGCATCTGCCCGAGCTTGTCGACGCTCGGGACGAGGCGGCGCATCTCCTCCTCGAGCTCATCGCTGCGCTGAAGCCGGCTCATGCGTGCACCTCCGCGAGGCCCGCGGCGGCCAGGACGGCCTGGTAATCCTCGGGCGTATCGACATCGAGTGGGACGGGACCGGGGATCCGGACCTCGACGACGTCGTCGGCACGCTCATCGAGCAGGCGCCAGACGCCCTTGTCGCCGTGCAGCTCCGTGAGCTTGGCGAAGATGGTGCGGTCGAACGCGAGGGGATGCCCGCGACCGTCGTCGTAGCGGCAGACGGCCAGTGGCGCGTCACCCCTGCCGTCCAGAAGGGCCGCAACGGTGCCCGGTGTCACACCGGGTTGATCTCCGAGCATCAAGACGAGTACCTCGCAGCGTGGGTCGACCGCGCTGAGCGCGGCCGCGATCGACGATGAGCAGCCCGATCCGTAGGCATAGTTGACGACGACCTCGGCGCCCGACAGGTCGACGCGCTCGCGAACCTCCGCGGCGGCGCCCCCGATCGGCACGACGAGCTGGTCGAAGTTGCACGCGCGCGCGGTGGCGAGCGTGTGGTCGAGCAGCGTGCGGTCGCCATACGGCAACAGCTGCTTGGGACGCCCGAGGCGCGACGAGCCTCCGGCCCCGAGCACGAGCCCGGTGACGAACATGTCAGCCCGCGGCGACGGCATCCGCGTGCTCCTCCTGGAACTTCGCCAGGCAGCCGTCACAACAGAAGTAGATCGTCTCGCCCTCGTGCGCGAGGTGCGGGGTCGACTCCGCGGCGGTCACGGTCATCCCGCAGATCGGGTCGACGGCGAACTTCGGCGCCTCGGCCGCGACGGCGCCCTTGAGCGCCGGCTCCCAGTCGCCGCTGCGACGCGTCTGGATGACGCGGGCGAGGATCGACAGGGCGATCTCCGGCGGGGTGCGGGCATCGATCGCGAGGCCCGCGGGACATTCGAGCCGTGCGAGCAGCTCGTCGGACACGCCGTCCGCGCGCAGCTCCTCGACGAGGGCGGCGCCGCGACGGGGACTGGAGACGAGCCCGACGTACGGGATGCCGGCCTCCAGCGCACGACGCAGGGCATCGAGCTCGCCCTTGCCGTGGGCGGCGACGATGACGCCGAGGTCGCCGTCCTGCAGATCGGGCACCGCGTCGTAGGCCGCGACGATGTCCAGGCCCAGCTCGGGTCCCGAGCGCTCGAGCGCGGCCGCGATCGGCGTCGACCCGACGATGTGGACGCGGGGGGCGGGCAGCACCGGCTCGACGAAGACCTCGATGGCCCCGCCGGACAGGCACGTGTTCTGCACCGTCACCGCTCCGTCCTCCTTGATCTCCTGGTCACCGACTGGCCCGTCGCCGATGGTCGGAAGGATCCGGACGAGCAGCGGCTCGCCGGTCTTCATGGCCTTGATGGCGTACAGGCGCACGGTGTGCTCGGCGCAGACGCCGCCGACGAAGCCGTCGATCGACCCGTCGCTGAGCACGAGCGCGACGTTCCCCGCCCGCGCGCTCGTCGGGCGCTGGGCGCGGACGACGGTCGCGGTCGCGAAGGCCGCGCCCTGCGCGGCGAGCTCTTCAGCTCGCCGCGCCAGCGCGTCACTTCTCACTGAATCGGCTGTGCGTTCCCGTTCATCGCGGCCCACACGCGGCTCGGGAACATGGGGATGTCCATGTGCCTGATGCCCTTGGCGTGGAAGAGCCCGTCGATGACGGCGTTGGCGATACAGGGAGGCGAGCCCACGCAGGGCGACTCGCCGACGCCCTTGGCGCCGATCGGGTGGTGCGGACAGGGCGTGACCGTCTCGCCGAGCTCGAACCCGTGCTCCGGGCACTCCAGCGCCGTCGGCAGGAGGTAGTCCATGAACGACGCGTTCAGGCAGTTGCCCTGCTCGTCGAACGACAGAACCTCCATGAGCGCCTGGCCGATGCCCTCGACGAGACCGCCGTGGATCTGGCCCTCGACGACCATCGGGTTGATCCGGACGCCACAGTCATCCACCGCGATGAAGCGGCGCATGTGGACCTTGCCGGTGCCCGGGTCGATGTCGACGACCGCGATGTACGCGCCGAAGGGGTACGTCAGGTTCGGCGGGTCGTACACGGCGTTGGCGTCCAGGCCGCCCTCGAGGCCGTCCGGGAGGTTCGTCGCGCTGTAGGCGTACTCGGCGATCCGTTCGATCGTCTGCCCGCGCTCCGGGTCACCCTTGACGTACCAGCGGCCCTTCTCCCACGCGAGGTCCTCGGCGCGCGTCTCGAGCATGAGCGCCGCGAACTGGCGAGCCTTGTCGCGCACCTTGCGCGACACGACGGCGACGGCGCCACCGGAGACCGGGGTGGACCGGCTGCCGTAGGTGCCCAGGCCGTAGGGCGTCTTGTCCGTGTCACCGTGGCGGACCATGATGTCGTTGGGCGAGATGCCGAGCTCCTCGGCGACGATCTGCGCGAACGTCGTCTCGTGGCCCTGGCCCTGCGTCTGAGCGGAGATGCTCACGACGGCCTTGCCGGACGGGTGGACCCGCAGCTCGGCGCCGTCGTTCATCGCCAGGCCGAGGATGTCCATGTGGCGACGCGGGCCGGCGCCGACGCCCTCGGTGAAGAAGGCGCAGCCGATGCCCATGATCTCGCCCTTGGCCAGCTTCTCCTGCTGCTCACGGCGCAGACCCTCGTAGTCCGCCATCTCCATGGCGAGCTTCATGGCCGTGTGGTAGTCGCCGGAGTCATACGTCCAGCCGGTGACCGTCTCGTACGGGAACTGCTCGGGCCGGATGAAGCTGCGCATGCGCAGCTCGACCGGATCGACGCCCATCTCCATCGCGAGCGCGTCCACCATCCGCTCGACGAGGTAGACGGCCTCGGTGATACGGAAGGAGCACCGGTAGGCGACGCCGCCCGGGGCCTTGTTCGTGTACACGGCCTTGACCTGGCAGTGCGCGCCGTCGAGGTCGTAGGACCCGGTGACGATGTGGAAGAAGCCGGCCGGGAACTTCGTCGGCTGGGCGGTGGAGTCGAAGGCGCCGTGGTCGGCGATCGTGTCCACGCGCAGGCCGGTGATCCGGCCGTTCTTCGCGCACATCTGCGAGTGGTTGCAGTAGTCACGCGCGAACCCGGTGGTGGCCAGGTTCTCGGCGCGGTCCTCGATCCACTTGACCGGAGCGCCGGCGACGATCGAACCGGCGATCGCGCAGACGTAGCCCGGGTAGACCGGCACCTTGTTGCCGAACCCGCCGCCGATGTCGTTGCACATGATGCGGATGTTCTGCTCGGGCAGGCCGGCGACCTGCGCGTACACCGTGCGGTGCGCGTGCGGGGCCTGGTTGCCGTTGTAGATGTTCAGCTGGCCGGTCGCCGGGTTCATGTCGGCGACCATGCCGCACGTCTCCATCGGGCACGGGTGACAACGAGCGTGCTGGATGTCGCGCGTGACGATCGTGTCGGCCTCGGCGAACACGCGGTCACAGGTGGCCTTGTCGCCGGCCTCC
>DATJEE010000070.1:0-37631 GCA_035496995.1 Solirubrobacteraceae bacterium
GGTGATCGAGCGGTCGACGTGCGTCTCGGCGGCGAAGTTCACGACCGCGTCGCAGCCGGCGATCGCGGTCGCGACGGCGCCCGCGTCCTCGATGCCGGCGTGCACGAAGCCGACGTCCAGGCCCTCGAGGTTCTCCTTGCGCCCGGCGTAGGTGAGCTTGTCGAGCACGACGATCTCGTCGCCGTGGTCGCGCAGGCGCAGGCGCACGAAGTTCGAGCCGATGAAGCCCGCGCCGCCGCAGACGAGCAGCCTCATGCCGTCACCCGCGACGCGAGGTACTCGCGCACGCCCTCCTGCCACGGGGGCAGGACGATCGGGTAGGGGCGCTCGCTGGCGAGCACGCTGTAGGCCGGGCGCGGGGCGGGTCGCGGGCACTCGGCGGAGGTCGTCGGCAGCACGCGGCAGTCGATCCCCGCGCGGTCGAAGACCTCGATCGCAAGCTCGTTCCACGAGCACGACCCGCCGCCGGCGATGTGATGGATGCCCGTCTCCTTCGGGCGCTCGGCGAGCTCCACCAGCGCGGGGGCGAGGTGCCCGGTCCACGTCGGGCAGCCGATCTGATCGGTCACGACGGAGACCTCCTCGCGCTCGGCGCCGAGGCCGAGCATCGTGTCGACGAAGTTCTTGCCGCCGGCGCCGAACAGCCACGCCGTGCGGACGATCGCGTGCGCGGGATTGGCGGCGGCGACGGCCCGCTCGCCCGCGAGCTTGCTCGCGCCGTAGGCGCCGAGCGGTGCGACGGCGTCGGACTCCAGCCACGGCTCGCGCTTGGAGCCGTCGAAGACGTAGTCCGTCGAGACGTGCACGATCGCGGCGCCGGCGTGCGCCGCGGCGGCGGCGACGTTGCCCGCGCCCTTGCCGTTGATCGCGAACGCCGCGAGCCGGTCGGACTCGGCGGCGTCGACGTCGGTGTAGGCGGCGCAGTTGACGATCGCGTCGGGGCGGCGCCGCGCGATCGCCTGCTGCAGCGCGCCGAGGTCCGTGATGTCGAGCTCGGCGCGCGTCGCGCCGCGCACGTCGTGGCCGAGGCGCTGGGCGGCCTCGACGACGGCGCGCCCGAGCATGCCGCCGGCACCTGTCACGAGCAGCTTCATGCGCTAGAGGATCCCGATCTCCGAGTTGTCGCCGACCATGAAGCGGTAGGCCTTCGGCTGGCGCGCGCCGCGCGAGATCGTGACGTTGCGGCCGAGCAGCGAGGATTCCATGCGGCCCTCGAGGTTACGGACCGTGCAGCCGGCGAGCAGGATCGAGTGCTCGACCTCGGCCTCGCAGATGACGCAGTCCTCGCCGATCGCCGTGTAGGGCCCGATGTAGCAGTCGGTGAGCTGGGCGCCGGCGCCGATGATCGCCGGGCCGCGGACGGTCGTGCGCTCCAGGCGCGCGCCCGCCTCGATGACGACGCGGCCCTCGCACTCGGACTCGACGAGCTGGCCCTCGACGCGGCGGTCGATGCGGTCGAGCACGAGCCGGTTGGCCTCGAGCATGTCGTCGAGGCGGCCGGTGTCCTTCCACCAGCCGCGCACGATGTGCGGCTCCACGCGCGCGCCGCCGTCGACGAGGTGCTGGATCGCGTCGGTGATCTCGAGCTCGCCGCGCGCGCTGGGCTCGATCGCCCGCGAGGCGTCGTGGATCCCCGCGGTGAACATGTAGACGCCGACGAGCGCGAGGTCGGTCGCGGGCTGCGCCGGCTTCTCGACGAGCCGCACGACGCGCGTGCCGTCGAGCTCGGCGACGCCGTAGTTCTGCGGGTCGGGGACCGGCGTGAGGAGGATGAGGGCGTCGGGCCTGGAGGCCTCGAAGGAGCGGACGAGGTCGGAGATGCCGCCCTGCAGGAGGTTGTCGCCGAGGTACATGACGAACGCATCGCCGTCGAGGAACGGCTCGGCGGTCAGGGCGGCGTGCGCGAGGCCGCGCGGCTCGTCCTGCTCGACGTACGTGATCGCGACGCCGAAGCGCGAGCCGTCGCCCGCGGCGGCGCGGATCTCGGCGCCGGTCTCGGGGGCGATGATGATCCCGATCTCCTCGATGCCGGCCGCGGCCATCGCCTCGATGCCGTAGAACAGCACGGGCTTGTTGGCGACCGGCACGAGCTGCTTGGCGCTCGTGTGCGTGATCGGGCGCAGGCGCGTGCCCTTGCCCCCGGACAGGATGAGTCCCTTCACGAGCGCCTCACGTTTCTCAGTAGACCCCGGACGCGAGCTTGCGGTGGTCCCACGTCGCCCGTGAGCGCTCGGCGAACTGCAGCGCGACGCGCTTGGGCGCCTGCGCGAGCACCATCGCGCGGACCTCCTCGCCGATCTCGCCCGGCCCGCCTGCGCGGTAGCGCTCGAAGAGCTCCGTGCCGAGGGCGGCGACCTGCTCGGTGTCGCGGTGGATCGTCACGTCGCACTTCAGCATGACGCCTCGCAGCTGCGGGTAGTCGGCTCCCGCCTCGATCTGCAGCGTTGCGCGCGGATCGCGCTCCAGGTTGCGCACCTTCTGGGACTTCGCGAAGGTCCAGGACCACAGCTCACCGTCGCGGACGACGTACCAGAGCGGCATGAGGTGGGGGAACCCGTCGCGGCCGATCGTCGCGCAGATGACGGTGCGCTCCTCGTCGAGGAACGCACCGACCTCCGCGTCGGACATGCGGATCTCGCTGCGACGGCTCACGGGCGGGACTGTAGCCAGCCCCGCCCGTGGCGGCCGCGCGTTGCTACCGAACTGCTACTTGTCGCCGGCGCCGAAGACGGCGACGCGCTCGCAGTTCTTGTTGCGCTTCTTCTCGTTGTTGTTGATGCGGGCGACGTCGCTGCCGGAGCCGCAGTCGACCGAGGCCGCGGGGCCGGCGGTCGCGATGTTGATGAAGTCGCGGCCCGAGCCGCCGAGCGCGCGATCCCTGCCGAACGCGGCGTTGATCGTGTCGTTGCCGGCACCGCCGGACTCGTAGTCCGCGCCGGGGCCACCGTTGAGGTGATCGTTGCCCGTGCTGCCGTAGATCTTGTCGTTGTCCAGGCCGCCGGACATGTTGTCCCCGCCGCTACGACCCTCGATGCAGTCGTTGCCGCGGCCACCGTCGAGACGGTCGGCGCCACCGAGACCGATGATCCGGTCGGCGATGTTCGTGCCCGTGATGCGGTCGTTGCCGTTGGTTCCGACGATCGCGAACTTCGGTGCGCCGCTACCGCTCAGGCACGGTGATGCGCCGAAGCGCTTGCGTGCGACGTCGAGCGGGAGGACGGTGCCGCCGCTGGGGCCCTGGAAGGGCTTGCCGACGACGATCTCGCCGAGGCTCGAGCCACCCGTGCCTGCGGGAATGATGCAGACGTTGCGGCCCGCGTCGTACTGCGAGCCGTTCGGGCAGATCTGGCCGGAGACGGGATTGCCGCTGCCGTCGTTCTGCGCGTTCTTGTCGCAGACCGGGCCGTTGGCGCCGACCTTGCTCTCCGCGAGCACGGCGTCGACGAGCGACGTCCCGCCGCTGGCGGTGAGGACCTTGACGTGCAGGGCGCGGACCGTCAGCGAGTTGGCGGTCCGGATCTGCTCGTTGGGGATGATGTCGATGACGGCGTTCAGCGGCTGCAGGAGCTGATCGACGGCCTTGATCAGCGGATCGAGGTCGATCGGCGCGCCGCCGAGCGTCAGCCCGGCAACCTGGCTGGTGCCGTCGAACTTCGGCACGTCGCCGTTGCACGACGTCGACGCGCTGGAGCTCGCCGCGTTGACGCCGAGCGCGATCGTGCCGCCCTGGGGCAGCTGCAGCGTGACGTTCTCGACCTTCGCGGCGGCGGTCGCCTTCTGGTCGATCGCGCGACCGAGCTCGGGCGTGATCGTCGTGATCGCGCCGGCGGTGCGGGCGCCGAGAAGATCCTGCGGGATGCCGATCTGCGTCGCGGTGTTGCCCGCGCCGGCCTCGGCCGGTGCGCACTGCGCGTGGTCCGGGTTGGCGCCGTTGGCCGTGTTGATGTTGCCGTTCGCGGCGAACGGCTCGACGCGGTTGCCGTCACTCACGGAGGTGTAGCTCGGGCTCGCGCGGCACTGCCAGACGGGCAGTGTTGTGAACGCGTCGGCGCTCGGAACCAGGACGAGTGTCCCGATCGCGGCGGATAGGGCCACCAGCAGTTTGCGGCTCATCGATGTGCTCCTCTTGTCATGGACGGAACCCGCCCGGGACTGACCGGTTCCGTCCGGAAGTTCGTGCCTCGGTCGCGGAGTCATCCCGCGATCGTGCTCAAAATCGGCGCTAGTCGTTCACGCTGGATTTCAGGACCTACCCTGCGAGTCCTGTTGTGAAAAGGCCCAGGCCAGGTTTCGCCTAGATACACCACTTTCCCTCCCCCGAAGGACTGGCGCGATGGAATTGCCTCTGTCCCTACCGTAGCGCGGAAGCCCGCAGGCGCGCCACTGCGGCCACAACGGCGTCACGCGCCTCCGCGGGTTCGAGCACCGCGGCATCGCCCGCCTCGGCCAGCACATCGCGCACGAGGAAGTCCGTGCCCTTGAAGCTCAGCTCGACGATGACCGAGCCGTCGGCGAGCTCCTCGGCGACGCGGCGCTCCTCGCGTGCCCAGCGCGCGCGCTCGGGCGCGACCCAGACGCGGGCGATCCGCGAGGCCTCGACCTCGCCGGTGCGCAGCCAGCCGTCGACCTCCGCAGCCGGGTTGACCTCCGCGCGCGGCGTGAACGTCTCGGCGCTGACCTCGGCGTGGCGGATGCGGTCCAGGCGGAAGTGGCGGACCGCGTCGCGGTCGGGGTCGAAGCAGGCGACGTACCAGCCCTCGCGGCCGTTGACGAGCGCGTAGGGCTCGACGACGCGCGACGAGAACTCGTCCTCGTTGGGCTTGTAGTACTCCAGCGCCAGCAGCCGGCGCTCGTGGATCGCCTCCGAGACGACGCGGGCGACCCGCGAGTCGTCGCCGACAGCGTCGGCGACGTGCAGGCCCTGGTCCATCGGGTCGGCGCCGAGGGCGGCGACGATCTTCTCGCGCGAGGACTGCAGCGACCCCTCGGGCAGGTGCTCGCCGATGAGGTCGATCGCGGCGATGAGCGCCTTGGCCTCGACGGGCAGCAGCCGCGCCGGGCGCGCGAAGTTGTCGGAGTACGGCTCGGGGTCGACCTCGATCTCGCCGGCCTCGTTGATCTCGGCGTAGAGGACGTAGGAGCCGCCGCCGAAGTTCACGACGTTCAGGACGTTGATGTCCTCGCGCAGCTCGGCGTCGGAGATCTGCATGCGCTCGCAGATGTCGAGCGCGTCGAGCAGCACGCCCGCGCGGCCGGCCTCGATGAGGATCGACGCGAGCGTCACGAGGCGCGCGAAGCGCTCGGGGCGGATCGCGGCCTCCGAGCGGCGCGAGCTGCCGTTGCCCGCCGCGACGTCGGCCTGCTCGCGCGCCGCCGGCGCGACCGCCGGCGCGAGCTCGAGGACCGGCGTGCGGTGGCGCTCGTGCAGCAGCTCGATGCGGTCGGCGAGCTCGCGCTCGAGCTCCGGCGGCCCGATGACGCTCGCGTGCTCGCCGAGGCGCAGCACCCAGGCCGCGAGCTGGCGGCGGTCGGCGTAGCGCGTCGTGAAGACGATCGCCCCGTCGGTCCCGTCGGGCTGGACCTCGCCGAAGCGGCCGAAGTGGCGCTCGATCTGCCAGGCGATGCGGTCCGAGATCCGGATCTCGGCGGTCTGCGCGGCGTCGCCGAACTGCCACTCGGCGCGGTTGGCGTAGCTGCGCGGGTCGAAGCTGTCGGGGCGGCCCTTGAAGTCGTGCTCGGCCTTCGTCGCGTAGGCGACCTTGCCCTGGATGCGCGACAGGCGAAAGACGCGCAGCGCGCCGCGCTCGTGCGAGTGGCCGAGGAGGTAGAACTGCCCGCCCTGGAAGAGCAGGTGGTAGGGATCGACCTTGCGCGTGCCGGTGTCGTCGCGGGCCATCGTGTAGTAGTCGAAGGTGATCGTCTTGTTGCGGAAGATCGCGGTCTCGATCTTCGCCAGGCGCTGGGAGAGGTCGTGGCCGCCGGCCGAGGCGGTGATGCCGAGCGCGACGCCGCGCTGCTCGGGTGCGGCCAGCGGGTTCGTCCGGCCCCAGGAGATCTGCTGCAGCGCGAGGCGCAGCGGCTCGGCGTAGGCGAACTCGCCGTCGAGCAGCGAGAGCGCGGTCTGCAGCGCGGCGAGCTCGCCGTCGGTGAAGGCGATCGCGGGGAGATGGAAGTTCTCCGGGCGCAGCGAGTAGTTCTCCTGCTCGGCGACGCCGTCGATCGGCCGCTCGACCGTCAGCGCGATGCCGAGCGAGTCCAGCTCGGAGCGATCGGCGTAGAAGCGGCGCGCGAACGCGTCCTCGTTCATCGCGCTGTAGCCCTCGACGTCACGGCGGATCTCCAGTGCCGTGACCGGGCGGCGCTCGGCCATGAGGTACGAGATGAGGGAGAGCTGACGAATGAGCTTCTCCGTGTCCTTGGCCATGCGGACAAGATAGGGACCGGTCGCGCGCGGTCATCCCGCACACGGTGTTTCCGGCCGCTTTTTGCGGAGAGTTGCCTGGCTCAGGCGGCTTCGCGTGCGTCCTGCGCGGCGCCCGCGAAATACGCCCCGCCGCCGAGCGCGCGGTCGAAGCGCGACCAGCGCTCGCCCGAGGGCAGCTCCTTCTCGAGCCGGTCGAACGAGCCGAGGCGCCCGCCGAGGTTGTCGCAGAAGTGCACGAGCGTCGCCTCGCGCGTGCACGGGACCACGGGGCTGCCGTGCTCGAGGCTGCCGTGATGGCTGAGGATGATGTGCAGGACGGCCTCGGCGGTGCCGGGGTCGAAGCCCTCGATCTCCTCGATGAGCCGCCGCACGCGGTAGTAGCCGAGCGGGATCTCGCCGAGGAGCTTGCCGGCGTCGGTCATCTCGATCGCGCCGCCGGCGAAGGCGTAGGCGTCGAGCTTGCCGACGTCGTGCAGCAGCGCGCCGGCGACCGCGACGTCGCGGTCGATCTCGGTGTAGGTCGCGCTGATGGCGCTCACGGCCTGCGCGACGGAAAGCGAGTGCTCGAGCAACCCGTGGCGGTAGGCCTGGTGGAAGCGCTTGGCCGCGGGCGCGGAGCGGTAGCGCGCCCAGGTCGCCGAGCCCTCGCCGAAGACGACGTCCAGCAGGCGGCGCAGGTCGCGGTCCTGGATCGTCGCGAGCAGCTCGCGCAGGTCGGCCTCCATCTGTGCGGCGGAGCGCGGGGGCCCGTCGAGCAGGGCGGATTCGTCGAACGTCCCGGGCTCCGCGGGGCCGATCGCGGCGAGCTCGAGCTCGGCGCCATGGCGGTCGCTGACGTGGAGCCGGCCCTGGACGCGGACGAGCGCGCCGACCGTGGCGGCCTGTGCCGTCGGCTCGACGTCCTCCCACACGTTCGCCGCGACGCTGCCGGTGCGATCGCCGAGCATCAGGCGCAGGTGGTGGCCGCCGTTGCGGCGCGCGCGCAGCTCGGCGTCGCGGACGACGAGGACGCCCTCGAACTCGCTGCCCTCCTGAAGCTCGCGTACGAACATGGTCAACACCGTTGCAAGGGTCGCGGACGGATCCGCGGATCTGACGCCCGGCCCCGGTACCGTCTGGGCTCATGGTCGGCAGCGCGCTCATCACCGGCGGCACCGGTGGCCTCGGTTCCGCGGTTACGCAGGGCTTTCTCGATGCCGGCTGGCGCGTCGTCGTCCCGATCTACGACGAGGCCGAGCGCGAGCGGGTCCCCGAGCACGAGCGCCTCGCGCTCGAGCCCGCCGACCTCTCCGAGGAGGCGTCGGCGGCCGCGGTGGCCGCGCTCGCGGCCGGCGACGAGGCGGCGCCGCTGCGCGCCGTCGTGAACCTCGTCGGCGGCTTCGCCGAGGGCGAGCGCGTCCACGCGACGCCGGTCGCGGACTTCGAGGCGCAGCTGCGGCTGAACCTGCGCCCGACGTACCTCGTCTGCCAGGCCGCGCTCCCGTACCTGCTGGCCGGCGGCGGCGGCGCGATCGTCTGCGTCTCCTCGCGCGCCGCGCTGCGCCCGTTCGCCGGCGCGGCGGGCTACATCGTCGGCAAGGCCGCCGTGCTCGCGTTCGTCGACGCGCTCGCCGCCGAGTACCGCAAGGACGACATCCGCGTCAACGCGATCCTGCCGAGCGTCATCGACACGCCCGCCAACCGGCGCGCGATGCCCGACGCCGACCACGGCCGCTGGGTGCGCCCGCAGCAGATCGCCGACGTCATCCGCTTCCTCTGCGAGGACGGCTCGCAGGCGATCAGCGGGGCCCACGTCCCGGTCTACGGGCGCGCGTAATCCCGTGCAACCTCCCGTGCGACGGGCGTGAACCGGCCTGCCGGGTGGGTACAGTCCCCGGGCCATGACCTCCCGTCTCATACTCGCGTGCTGCGCGCTCACGCTGGCCCTCGCCGCGGTGCCCGCGAGCGCGACGCCGCCGCTGCCGGGTGAGCGCATCGCCGGCGGGGTCACCGCCGCCGGCGTCGATCTCGCCGGCCTGACGGTCGACGAGGCCGCCCAGCGCCTGCAGGGCAGCTTCGGCCCGCGCCTCGGCGAGGACGTCATCGCCCAGGCCGCCGACATCACCTTCACGCTGAAGGCCGCCGACGCGACGGTGACCTTCGACACCGACGCGAGCGCCAAGCGCGCGCTCTACGCGGGCCGCACGGCCGCGGGCGCTCCGGTCGACGTGCCGCTCGCCGTCAGCCACGACCAGGCCGCGGTGACGAAGTTCGCCGACGCGATCCACAAGCGCCTCGTCCGCCCGGCGCGCGACGCGAAGCTCATCATCAAGCTCAAGAAGGTCCGCGCGACGCACTCCAAGCCCGGCCGCGACGTCGACGCGGCGGCGCTCGCCAAGCAGATCGGCGCGTCGCTCGACGACCCGCGCCTGACGCGCGTCTTCAAGCCGAAGCTCGTCGCGGTGAAGCCGAAGGTCACGCCCGCGACGCTGCGCAACACGACGGTCATCACGATCACGCAGTCGACCTTCACGCTGCGGCTCTTCAAGCACCTGAAGGTCCGCAAGACCTACAAGGTCGCCGTCGGCCAGCCGGCCTACCCGACGCCGCGCGGGCGCTTCGCGATCCAGGACAAGCAGGTCAACCCGACCTGGTCGGTCCCGAACAGCCCCTGGGCGGGCGAGCTCGCCGGCACGACGGTCACCGGCGGCAGCGCCGCCAACCCGCTCAAGGCGCGCTGGATGGGGATCGCCAACGGCGTCGGCATCCACGGCACCGGCGAGGACGGCTCAATCGGGTCGCGCGCCTCGCACGGCTGCATCCGCATGCACGTCAAGGACGTCATCGACCTGTTCCCGCGCGTCCCGGTCGGGACGCCCGTGCTCATCGGCTGAGCGGCTCACGGCGTCCAGCAGCGGCTGGGCCTTGAGCAGCATCTCGGCGTATTCGTCCTCGGCCTCGGAGAGCATCACGATCGCGCCGCCGGCGCCGATCGTCGCGCCGCCCGCGGTCGCGACGAGCGTGCGGATGACGATGCTCAGGTCGGCCGTCCCGTTGAGCGCGAGGTAGCCGAGCGCACCGGAGTAGACGCCGCGGGGCGCGCCCTCGAGCGCGTCGATGATCTCCATCGTGCGCAGCTTCGGCGCGCCGGTCATCGAGCCGCCGGGGAACGTCGCGCGCAGGACGTCGATGAGGTCGACGTCATCGCGCAGCCGCCCGCGGATAGTCGAGACGAGCTGGTGGACGGTCTCGTAGCTCTCGACGTCCATGAGCTTCGGGACGTCGACGCTGCCGATCTCCGACACGCGCCCGAGGTCGTTGCGCAGCAGATCGACGATCATGAGGTGCTCCGCGCGCTCCTTCGGGCTGCGCGCGAGGCGGGCGCGGGCGCGGGCATCGGCGGCCGCGTCGGGCTCGCGGCCGGCGGTGCCCTTGATCGGCTTCGTCTCGACGCTGCGGTCGCGCCGCACGCGCAGGAAGCGCTCCGGCGACGAGCTCAGGATCGCGCCCTCGGCCATCCGCAGGTACGCGCCGTAGGGCGCCGGGTTGACGCGCCGCAGGACGCGGTAGAGCTCGAACGTGTCGCGCGGCGCGGGCAGCGACAGCGTGTTCGTCAGGCAGATCTCGTAGCTCTCGCCGGACGCGAGCAGCGCCTTGCAGGTCTCGATGTTCGCGAGGTGGTGCTCGCGTCCGCGCTGCAGCTCGAACTGCAGCGCCGCGTGCTCGTGGTCGGCCGCCGCGGGCGCGGGGAGCGCCGGGAGCGGCCCGGCGAGCGTGGCGGCCGTGCGCGCGATCCAGTCCTCGGCGGCGGACACGTCCGCGGGCGCGGCGCCGGAGAGCGCGAGCACGTGCGCCTGCCCGAGCTCGTGGTCGAGCGCGACGATCCGGTCGGCGAGCAGGAGGAACGCGTCGGGCAGCTCGGCGCGGCGCGCGCCGGCGGCGCCGCAGTCGGCCTTGCACTCGTAGCCGAGGTAGCCGACGAAGCCGCCGTTGAGGTCGAACGGCAGCTCGGGGCCGGCGGTGTGCAGCCGGGCGAGCTCGCGCGAGAGGTACGCGAAGACCGTCTCCTCGTGGACGGTGTCCCGGCCGCCGCGGGTGACCGTCACGCGGCGGTCGTGGACGTCGTAGCGGATCGCGGCGCCGAGCCCCCCGGCGGCCGCGCCGAGGAACGAGAAACGCGACAGCGCCGGGTCGACGCGGCTCGAGTCCAGCCAGAAGGCCTCCGGTGCCGCGCCGAACAGCGCCGCGAACGCGCGCTCGGCGTCCGGGCGGGCGTCGAGGACGCGGTGGTGGACGCGGACCTCGCCCGTGGCGGCGGCCGGCGTGCGGCCGCCGGGGACGGCCGTCGTGCGCAGTCGCGCCGGGGCATGGCGCCCGGGCGACAGCGCGAGGAAGTTCGCGACGAGCAGCTCGCCGTGTTCGGTGCCGATCGATTCGGGGTGGAACTGCACGCCCCAGGCACGGCGCTCGCGGTCGCGGATCGCCATGAGCGTGCCGTCGTCGGCCCAGGCGATCGCCTCGAGCTCGGGCGGCAGCGCGGGCTCGACGACGAGCGAGTGGTAACGGACGGCGCGGAAGCCCTGCGGGATCCCGTTGAAGAGCGGTTCGCCGCGATGAAAGACCGGGCTGATGCGCCCGTGGACGATGTCCGACCCGCGCACGACGCTGCCGCCACGGACGTGGGCGAGGCCCTGGTGGCCGAGGCAGACGCCGAGCACCGGGACCCGTCCCTGCGTCAGCGCGTCGCGGCAGACGCCGAGGTCGCGCTCGCGCTCGGGGCGGCCGGGCCCGGGGGAGATGACGATGCGGTCCCAGCGGTGGCGCGCGAGCGTGCTCCACGGCAGCTCGTCGTTGCGTACGACGACCGGCTCCTCGCCCGCGACGCGCGCGATGAGCTGATAGAGGTTGAACGTGTACGAGTCGTAGTTGTCGATCAGCAGCGTCGCCACGGGACGAGAGAGGTTAGGCAGTTGGCACCAGCGCAAGCCGTCCTGCTCGCCGCCGACTCGTGGCTCGTCGAGGACGGCGCCGTCCGCGCGGCCGACGCGCACTGGGCGCGCTTCGGGGACGCCTGCCTGCAGGAGGGCGTCGACCGCGCCGAGCTCGCGCGCTTCCGGGAGGTCGTCACGCACGTGGTCCCCGTGACGGGCCGCTGGTTTCCGCGCGTCGAGCTCACGGCGCGCGGGCTGGCGGTGAAGCTCCGCCCGGCGCCGCCACAGCAGGCGACGGTCCGGGTCGTCGTCGCCGCGGGCGACCCGCGCACGCGGCCGCGGCGCAAGGGCCCCGACCTCGAGACGCTGATCGCGCTGCGCGAGCGGGGCCGGGCCGCGGACGGCGCCGACGAGGTCCTGCTGTGCGACCCGGCGACCGGCGCGCTGCGCGAGGGCGCGCTGTCGAGCCTGCTGTGGTGGGAGGACGACGCGCTCTGCACGACGCCCGACGAGCACACGCTGCCCGGCGTCACGCGCGCCCTGCTGCTCGCGCTCGCGCGCGAGCGCGGGATCGAGCTGCGCGTGCGCTCGCCGCTGCCCACCGAGCTCGCCGGCCGCGAGGTCTGGCTGACGAGCGCGCTGCACGGCATCCGTGCCGTGAGCGGGTGGCTGCGCCCGGCCCAGTCCGCGGGGGAGCCCCTGCGAGCCCAGGCCTGGCGCGACCTCCTCAGTGCGTGAAGCCCTCGCCCGTCTCCAGCAGCGTCTTGAGGCTCGAGAGCACCCAGGCCCAGCCGCCGCCGGCGCCGCGATCCTCCCAGCCGCCGGAGAGCAGCTCGGCGAGCTGGGGCGCGCCCTCGAGCTCGTGCGTGATCGTCAGCCGCGTCGCCCCGGAGATCTCGACGATCTCGTAGGTCAGGCGCGTGAAGCCCTCCGCGGCCATGTCCTCGTCCATGAGCATGCGCCAGGTCTGGACGAGCTTGTGCGGCGGATCGGACTCGATGACCTCGCCGTCGATGGCGATGTCGGGCGCGCCGTGCTCGCGCATCTGCGGCGACGTGTAGCCGACGTATGCGCCGCCCGGGCGCAGGTCGTACTCGCCGCGGCCGCCGTAGCCGTACTTCTGCGTCCACTCCGGGTCCGTGATCGCGGTCCAGACGGCCTCCGGCGTGGCCTTGATGTAGACCCGGTACATCTGCGTCGTCACTGCGTCGGTCATCGTCGTCATCCCGTCTTCTCCAGTTCGTTCTTGAGGTCGGCGAGCGCCGACACCTGGCGCTCGGTGTACTTGTCGATCCAGCGGTCGTGGATGAGCCGGATCGGCACCGGGTTGAGGAAATGCAGCTTCTCCCGGCCCGACCGGCGACAGACCACGAGGCCCGCGTCCTCGAGCACCCGCAGGTGCTTCATGACGCCGAAGCGCGTCATCTCCAGCTCGGACTCGAGCTCGGTGAGCGTGCGGCCGTCACGCACGAAGAGCCGGTCCAGGAGGAAGCGCCGCGTCGGGTCCGCGAGGGCCTTGAAGACGAGGTCGTCGTCGGTCATGGGCCGGAGAATAGGTGACCAAATGGTCACATGTCAAGTGGGCGCCGTCGGGGACACTCGGCGGCGATGTACGACGCGCTCGCCGAGGTCTACGACTGGCTCGTGCCCGAGGCCCTGCTGACGCCGCAGGGCAGCGCCGCGGCGCTCGCCGTCGTCACCGACGCGCTGGCGCCGGGGGCGCGGATCCTGGACTGCGCCTGCGGCACCGGTCCGGTCGCGGTCGGCCTCGCGCTCGCCGGCTTCGACGTCGTCGCGACCGACGCGAGCCCGGCGATGGTCGCGCGCACGCGGCGGCTCGCCGCCGAGCACGGCGCGCAGCTGCAGCCCGCGGTCCGGACGTGGGAGGAGGGCGGCTGGGACGGCGCGTTCGACGCGGTCCTGTGCGTCGGCAACTCGCTCGTGCACGCGGCGGGCGGCGCGGCGCGCCGCGGCGCCCTGCGCGCGATGGCCGGCGTCCTGGGGCCCGGCGGGCTGCTGGCGGTCACGTCGCGCAACTGGGAGCGCGTCCGCGCGCGCGGCAGCGCGTTCGACGTCGGCGAGCGGCTCGTCATGCGCGGCGGGCGCGCCGGGCTGACGATCCACACCTGGACGATCGCCGGGGACTGGGACGAGCGCCACGAGCTGCACGTCGCCGTGGCGCTCGTCGCCGACGACGGGACGGTGACGACGTACGC
Source organism: Solirubrobacteraceae bacterium (assembly GCA_035496995.1). Taxonomy (GTDB): domain Bacteria; phylum Actinomycetota; class Thermoleophilia; order Solirubrobacterales; family Solirubrobacteraceae; genus CADCVQ01. The sequence continues at coordinate 13,551 of DATJEE010000070.1, forward strand.
CGAGCTCCTGGAGCTCTGGCCCTTCCGCCACGAGACGCTCGAGGCCGACCTGCGCGCCGCGGGCGTGGCACCGGAGACCAGCACGTACGCGCCCGACGCGGACCGCTACCTCGTGACGGCGCGGCGCTTCGGCTGAGGCCTGCGAGGGCGATGGGGGCGAGTCTGCTCGCTGATAGGCGCTATACGCCCAAAATCCTTCAGACTCGACCGCGGGAACGCACCCGCTCCGGGAAACCCGCTGCCTCGCCGATGTTGTACGCGCCCGACCAGCAGCGGGCGCTCCGTCTCAGCCGCCGCCGCTCTTGCCGACGTCGTCGCGGAGCTTCTGAACCTCGTCGAGCAGCTCGCGCTGGCGGCGGATCACGTCGTCGAGTCGGCGCTGGACATCACCCGCGGCGGGGGTCGTCGTCGTGCCGCCGCCGGACGCCGCCGGGGTCGTCGTCGTGCCGGGGGTCGCGGGCGTCGTCGAAGTACCGGAGCTCGCCGGCGGCGTCACGGCGGCCTCGCCCGGCACCTGCCCGGTCTCGATGTACCGGCGCGTCTTGAGGTCCGCCTGCGGGTCGGTGTCGTTGTTGAAGATCGCGACGAGCTTGTTCGTCTCGGCGTCGACGACGACGGTCTTGGAGACGGCGTTGGCGGAGATCGGGATGATCGACGCGAGGTACACGAGGTGCCCGCGGACGAAGACCGGGCGCGGCTCGACGACGCGGAAGTTGCCCGACCCGTTGCCCGTCCCGCCGCCGTCGCTGCCGAAGTCGACGCCCGGGATCGCGACGCTGCGCACCGTCTGCAGCGCGCGCACGTTGCCGCTGAGCGACTCGTTGCGCGGCACGCGCCAGATCCGCGTGTGGCCGGTGACGGCGTCGGTGAGGAAGATCGCGCTGGCGGCGAACGCGCGGCCGTAGGGCTCGGCGACCGTGACCCACTGCAGGCCGAGGCCGGAGGTGCCGAAGTCGACGAGGTACGGCTGGCGGTTGGTCTCCGTGTCGTTGATCCGCGTCTGGTCCTCGTGGACGAACCACGTGTTCCAGATGCCCTTCTTGTACTGGTAGGCGTCCTGCACCCGGCGCGCCTGCGTGTCGGGGAAGATCCGGCCGCTGCGCGCGAGCTCGGGCCGGCGCGCGGCCTCCTGCGGCGAGAGGTCCTCGATCGTCCCGTCCGGTGCGACGACGAAGACGCCGCCGAGGACCGGCCGGCGGATGAGCCAGCCCTTGTACTCGAGGTACGGCACGACGATCCGCACGCCCTTCGGGGTCGGGATGCCGACCGGCTCCTCGAGCGAGATGAGGAAGCGCCGCTTCAGCAGGCGCCAGCGCAGGTTGTCGGTGATCTGCAGCCCCGGGGCGACCTGGAGCTCGGCGTCGGTCGTGACGAGCTTGCGGGCGGTGTCCTCGGCGCCGAGCTCGACGAGGCCCTGGCTCTTCTTCGTGAAGATGCGGAAGGCGCCCTGCGGCGTGCGCAGCGCGGTCCAGACGAGCCCCTTGTCGGTGTTGACGATGCGGAAGTTCGTCAGCGTCTCGGTCGGGGAGTTGAAGCCGCTGGAGGCGTTCTGCTCGGCGACCTCGCGCGGGACGAGCCGCACGAGGCCGCCCGGCGGCAGCCCGTCGATCGCCTCGTAGGTCGTGTGCGTGACGATCGCCCGGCCGACGAGCGGGCCCTCGAAGCCGGCGCCGAGGACGAACAGCAGGAACGCCAGCGCCGGGAAGGCGATGAGCCAGACCGGCGGGCGCACGCCGGCGCGCAGGTCGTCGAGCGTCGCCCAGCTGCGCCGCGAGCGGCGCAGGAGCACGAGGCCGGCACCGAGCAGCAGGAGCGGCGGCAGCCACACGATCGGCGCCGTCCAGAAGAACATCGCCAGCCCGTGCCAGATCGGCCGGACGAGCCAGAGCACGACGAGCACGACGATCCCGACGGCGATCGGGACCGGATGCACCTGGGGGATCCGGGGGCGCCGCACGCGCCGACTCTAGAGGCGCGGCGCCGCGCGCGCCCCGGCGGCGTCGCCACGCGGGCCGGACGATTATCCTCGCCGCATGCCGGCCAGCCGTCCGTCGTGGCCGCGAGAGCTGCTCTGGGTCCTTGGCACGGCGCTCGTGGCGACGCTCGTCACGGTCATCGACCTCAAGCTCTGGGATGCGTCCCCGACCGTGCCGATCTCCGGCGCGTTCAACGACGCGACGTTCTTCCTCAGCGCCGTCAAGGGCGTCGTCGAGCACGGCTGGTTCTGGCACAACCCCGACCTCGCGGCGCCGTTCGGGCAGACGAACTTCGACTTCGCCGCGGACTTCGGCGACAGCGGCCACTACCTGATCGTCAGCGCGCTCGGGCTCGTCATCAGCAACCCAGTCGTCGTCTTCAACGGCTTCTACCTCCTCTGCTTCCCCCTGACGGCGGTCACGGCGTACCTCGTCCTGCGCGACCTCGGCTCCGAGCGCGTCGTCGCGCTCGTCATGGGCGTGCTGTTCGCGTTTCTGCCCTACCACCTGCTGCGCCACCAGAACCACCTGTTCCTCGCGGCCTACTACGCCGTGCCCTTGGGGGTCTGGCTCGTCGTCGCGCTGTCGGAGGGGCGCACGCTCATCGGCCGCGCGGACCGCAGGCGCACGGCGCTCACGCTGTTCGTCTGCGCCGTCGTCGCCTCGGCGTCGAACTACTACGCGGTCTTCGCGATGCTCGCGATCCTCTTCGTCGTGCCGGTCGCGGCGCTCGCGCGGCGCTCGGGCCGGATCGCGCTGCAGGGCCTGTTCGTCCTCGTCGCGATCGCGATCGTGTTCGGGATCTGCCACGCCCCGCCGGTGATCTACGCGCACGAGCACGGGCGCAACACGGCGATCGCCGAGCGCGGCCCCGCCGAGAGCGAGGACTTCGGGCTGAAGCTCACGCAGATGGTGCTGCCGCGCCCCGACCACCGCATCGAGGCGCTCGCGCGCCGCGCCCGCGCCTACGAGGCCCGTACGCCGATCACCGCCGAGGGCTTCTCGCCGTCGCTCGGCGTCGTCGCGACGCTCGGCCTGCTCTGCGCGCTGCTCGTCCTGCTCACGACGGGCCTGGGCGACCGCGACGTCTCGCTGCGCCGCCAGCGCGTCTCGATCGCCGGCGCGGTCGCGCTCGTGTGCTTTCTCATCGGGACGATCAGCGGGATCTCGGCGCTCATCGCCTTCGAGATCACGCCCCAGGTCCGCGGGTGGAACAGGATCTCGCTGCTGATCGCGTTCGCGGCGCTGATCGCCGCGGCGCTCGCGCTGACGGCGCTCGGCGACCGCCTGCGCGCGCGCGGGCGGGGCCCGTGGATCCTCGGCGTGCTCGTCGCCGTCATCGGGGTGCTCGGCGTGCTCGACCAGACCTCGGCGCACGACGTCCCGGCGTACGCGGCGATCAAGGCGGGCTGGAACAACGACGATGCGTTCGTGCACGCGATGGAGCAGCGCCTGCCGCACGGCACGCGGGTGCTGCAGCTGCCCTACACGCCGTATCCCGAGAACGGCCCCGTCAACGGGATGCTCGACTACGACCTCTTCAAGGGCTACATCCACTCGCGCCACCTGCGCTGGAGCTACGGCTCGACGAAGGGCCGCCCCGCCGACTGGCAGGCCGACGTGCAGGCGCTCGCGCCCGACGACCTCGCGATCGCGGCCACGACGGCGGGCTTCCGCGCCATGTACGTCGACCGCGCCGGCTACGCCGACCACGGCGCGGCGGTCGACGCGGCGCTGACGAAGCTCTCCGGCGCCGGGCCGGCGGGCGTGTCGGCAGACGGGCGCCTGGACTGGTACGACCTGCGCCCGCTCGCGGCCCGCGTCGCGAAGAACACGACCCCCGGCGAGCGGGTCATCGTGAGCGACGCGCTGCTGAAGCCCGTCGACCTCGCCTTCGGTGCCGGCTTCTCGTTCCCGCAGGTCGATGCCGGCGGCCCGTTCCGCTGGGCGGCGACGGACGCCCAGCTCGCGCTCGACAACCCGCTCGACACGCCCCGCAAGGTGCGTCTGACGGCAACGGTCTTCGGGGGCGCGGCGCAGCCGTCGACCGTCACGCTGACGCTCCCCGGCGGCCGCAGGCGGATCCTCAAGGCGGCGGCCGCGGGCGCGGCGCTCACCGTCCAGTTCGTCGTCGCGCCCGGCCGCTCCGCGATCGCCGTGCACACCGACGGCCCGGCCGCGCCGAACGACCCCAACGACATCCGCGACAAGCGCCTGCGCGTCTCCAACCCGCTCCTGCGCGAGGACCTCCTGCAGACCGACGTCCTGGCGAAGATCGCGAGGTAGCGTCAGGCGCCGAGCGCGCGCCCGACCTCGGCGGCGACGCGTGCGACGTCGTCACCGGTCAGCCCGACCCACAGCGGCAGGCGCACGAGCCGCGCCGCCGCCGCGTCGGTGACGTCCATCGGCCCGTGCACGCGCGCGTGGCGCACGCCCGCGGGCGCGGCATGCAGCGGGACGTAGTGGAAGTACGCGCTGATGCCGGCGGCGGCGAGCGCCGCGATGACCGCGTCGCGCGTCGCGCGGTCGGCGAGCTGGAGGCGGTAGAGGTGGCCGTTGTGCGCGGCGTCCGCCGGGACAACCGGGCGGCGGACGAGGCCGGCGCGCTCGAGCGGCGCGAAGGCGGCGTGGTAGGCGTCCCAGATCGCCAGGCGCGCGGCGTTGATCTGCGCGACGCGCTCGAGCTGCCCGGCGAGCAGCGCGGCGGTGATGTCGGACATGAGAAACGACGAGCCGACGTCGACCCACGTGTAGTGGTCGACCTCGCCGCGGGCGAAGCGCTGGCGGTTGGTGCCCTTCTCCTGGAGGATCTCGGCGCGCTCGGCGAGCCGCTCGTCGTTGACGAGCAGCGCGCCGCCCTCGCCGCAGGAGACGTTCTTCGTCTCGTGGAAGGAGAGCGTCCCGAGCGCGCCGATCGCGCCGAGCGCGCGCCCGCCGCGCGACGCGCCGATGCACTGCGCGGCGTCCTCGACGAGCAGCAGGTCGTGCGCGTCGGCGAGCGCCCCGAGCGCGTCCATGTCGCAGCCGATCCCGCCGTAGTGCACGGCGACGAGCGCCCGCGTGCGGTCGGTGACGGCGTCGGCCGCGCGCCGGGGGTCGATGTTCAGCGTGTCGGGGTCGACGTCGACGAAGACCGGCGTCGCGCCGCGCAGGACGAACGCGTTGGCGGTCGAGACGAACGTGAACGACGGCATGACGACCTCGTCGCCGGGCCCGACCCCGGCGAGCAGCGCGGCCATCTCCAGCGCGCCGGTGCAGGAGTGCGTCATGAGCACGCGGCGCGCGCCCGTGAGCTCGCCGAGCAACGCCTCGCAGTGCTGCGACCTCGGCCCGTTGCCGCCGGTCCAGCCGCCCTCGATCGCCGCGGCGACGGCGGCCGCCTCGTCGCCGGTCCGGTAGGGCCGGTTGAACGGGATCTGCGTCGCGATCGTCACGGCGTCCCCAGGAGGATGCAGAGCTGGTCGCGGCCGTAGGGCGCCGGGGCGACGGCGAGGACGGCCGGGCCGAAGCGCTCCATGAACGCCCGCAACGACGCCTCGTCGAAGCGCTGCGCCTGTTCGCCGTCGGCCGTGGCGGCGCCGCGCGCCGCGAGCCGCGCGACGAGCGGGATGCGGCTGGAGGCGAGGTTGCGGACCGGCTCGGAGATGACCACGCGCCGCTTGGCCGCGGCGCGCATGCGCTCGACGAGCGCCGCCGCGCGGTCCTCGGGGAGGAAGTGGTAGAGGCTCGCCTGCATCACGACGACGTCCGCGCGCGGGAGGTCCGCGGTCTCGACGTCCGCCACGCGCGCGTCGACGCCGCGCCGGCGCAGGCCTGCGACGAAGCCGGCGTTGGCGTCCAGGCCGACGTAGGAGCTCGTGCGCGTGCGCAGCCGGCGCAGGTACAGGCCGCCGGGCCCGCAGCACAGCTCGAGCACGCTCGCGCCCTGCGGCACGTGCGCGGCGACGGCCTTGTAGCGCGCGCCGTAGTAGCGTCCGTACAGCACGCGCATCGCAAGACCGTAGCCCCAGGCGCTGCGATAGATGAGGCTCTCGGGCAGAGGCGCGAGGATAGCCACCGCGGGTCTCCCATGACCGAGCTCAGCGTCGTCATCCCCGTCTACAACTGCTCCGGCTGTCTCGAGGAGCTGCACGCCCGCCTGACCGCCGCCCTGCGCGAGGTCACCGAGGACTACGAGATCGTCCTCGTCGACGATCGCTCGACCGACGGCGCGTGGGAGGTCCTGCGCCGCCTCGCCCGCGACGACGGCCGCCTGCGGATCGTGCGCCTGAGCCGCAACTTCGGCCAGCACGCGGCCATCACGGCCGGCCTGGCGCGATCGACCGGCGCGTGGACCGTCGTCATGGACTGCGACCTGCAGGAGCCGCCGGAGGAGATCCCGCGGCTGTACGCCAAGGCGCAGGAGGGCTATGAGATCGTCCGCGCCGTCCGCGAGGGCCGCAAGCACACGGCCTTCCGGCGCATCTCCGCGACGCTCTATCGCCGCATGCTCAGCGAGCGCGAGGGCGAGATCGAGTTCTCGACGCTGTCGATCATCTCGCGCAAGGTCGTCGACACGTTCCTGCTCCTGCGCGACCGCGACCGCGAGTACCAGCTCGTGCTCGACTGGCTCGGCTTCAGCCAGGCGTCGATCGCGTTCGACCACAAGGAGCGCGCCGGCGACTCGCCGAGCACCTACGGCCTGCGCCAGCTCATCGGCGTCGCGCTCGACGGGATGTTCTTCCGTACGACGGTCCTGCTGCGCTGGATCGTGTTCGCCGGGTTCTGCATCGCCGGCCTCGGCGTCGTGATGGCGATCTACGCCGTCTACTCGCGCTACGTCGAGGACACGCCGCCCGGCTACACGAGCATCGTCGTCCTGCTGCTGCTGCTCAGCGGCTTCATCATCCTCGCGCTCGGGATCGTCGGGCTCTACATCGGGCGGATCTTCGACCAGGTCAAGGGGCGCCCGCTGTTCGTCGTCGACGAGCAGATCGACGGCGCCGACGTCGATCGCCGGCCGTAGTGGACGACGCGCTCGAGCGCTGGACCTTCGACGCCGAGGAGCGCCACTGGTGGTACCGCGGCCGGCGGCGCGTGCTCGCGGCGGTGCTCGACGCGCTCGCGCTGCCGCCCGGCACGCGGATCCTCGACGCCGGCTGCGGCTCGGGGCGCAACATGGTCGACCTCGCGCGGCGCGGCACGGTCGCGGGGGTCGAGCTCGCGTCGTCGTCGCTGGACGCCGCCCGCGCCCGCGGCGTCGGCGAGGTGCGCGCGGGCTCGCTCGAGGAGCCGCTGCCGTTCGGCGACGGCGCCTTCGACCTCGCGGTCGCGCTCGACGTCCTCGAGCATCTGTCCGACGACGGGCTCGCCTGGGCCGAGCTCGCGCGCGTCGTCGCGCCCGGCGGGCGGCTCGTCGTGACCGTCCCGCAGTACGCCTGGCTCTGGGGCGAGCACGACGTCGTCTCCCATCACCACCGGCGCTACACGCGCGCCATGCTCGTCGCGCGCGCGGCGCGGGCCGGGTGGAGCGCCGAGCGCCTGACGGCGTTCAACAGCGCGCTGCTGCCGGCGATCGCGGCGGCGCGCCTGCACCAGCGCGCGCGTCGCAGCGCCCAGCCGGCCGACGACCTCGCCCGCACGCCGCAGGGCATCGTCAACGGCGCGCTCGAGCGCGTGCTCGCCGCCGAGGCCGCCGTCATCCGCCGCGGGCGCAACCTGCCCGCCGGCGTGTCGCTGCTCGCGGTCCTGCGGCGCGGCTGAGTGGCCGCGGGCCCGCGCTACGCTGAGTCCGTCAAACAGATAGGCGCGGGGATCACCGAGACTCGCCGACTAGCTGGTGGAGGGCCTGATGACCGATCGAACGCAGGGAGAGGATCGCCCGCAGGGCGTGATCCTCGAACAGCGCGACCGGGCGCCCGGCGGCGACGATCACGCCGCCCTCGTCGGCTCCGCCCAAGCACGCGAATTGGTCGCGCGCGCCCGCGATGTGGCGGCGCGCGAGCGCGATCAGGCCGCCGCGCTACGCGATGCAGAACTGGCGGCCGGTGACGCGGCCCTCCAGGAGGACCTGCGAGTCGTCGCCGACGTGGCGTCCAAGCGGGGCGGCAGGCTCAGCGTCAGGCGCGTCGCCGCGGCGCGCTTTCTCGCAGCCGACGCGCGGGCGCGCGCAGCGCGCGACCGCGAGGCCGCGGCCCGCGACCGCGAGCAGGCCGCGCGCGACCGGCTGCAGGCCCGCGAGGAGCGCGAGGCGCTGCTGGCTGAGCTTGCGCGCGCCGAGGCCGCCGCCGCGGACGACGACGGCTGAGCCCGCCCGCGGCGACCGCGCCGGTGTACAGCCCGGCCAACGTCGGCGGCGCCATCTTGGCCCGCGGGCTGAGGCAGCGGCCCGGGCGGCGGGCGTACGGTGCCCGCAGCCGTGCCGACGATCGACGCAGACCCGTACCCCTGGCCCTACGACGGCGTTCTCGACCCCGCCGTCACGGCGCTCATCCTCATCGACTGGCAGGTCGACTTCTGCGGTCCCGGCGGCTACGTCGACCGCATGGGCTACGACCTCGCGCTGACGCGCGCGGGGCTCGAGCCCGCGGCGCGCGTCCTGCATGCGATGCGCGACTGGGGCGCGCTCGTCGTCCACACGCGCGAGGGGCACCGCCGGGACCTCGCCGACCTGCCGGCGAACAAGCTCTGGCGCTCGCGCCGCATGGGCGCAGGGATCGGCGACCCCGGGCCCTGCGGGCGGATCCTCACGCGCGGCGAGCCGGGCTGGGAGATCGTGCCCGAGGTCGCCCCGCTCGCGGGCGAGCCGATCATCGACAAGCCCGGCAAGGGCGCGTTCTACGCGACCGACCTCGACCTGCTCCTGCGCAACCGCGCCATCACGCACGTCGTGCTGACCGGGATCACGACCGACGTCTGCGTCCACACGACGATGCGCGACGCCAACGACCGCGGCCTCGAGTGCCTGCTGCTGTCGGACTGCACCGGCGCCACCGATACCGGCAACTACGAGGCGGCGCTGAAGATGGTGACGATGCAGGGCGGGGTCTTCGGCGCCGTGGCGCCGTCGTCGGCGCTGCTGGATGCGATCGGCGCGCTGTCGGCGGCCGGCGCAGCCTGAACGGCCACCGGGCGCGCGGTCATCGACCGCGCGCCCTCGGGGCGTCCGTCAGTTGAACTTCTCGCGGGTCCAGCTGAACGGGCCGAACGACGTCGCGGTCGCACCGTTGTCGACGCCGGAGTCGATCGTGACCTTCAGCCACTCCATCTTCGGAGCGCTGCCCTGCACGACGAGCCGATGGAAGTTCGAGACGTCGTAGCCGGGGTGGTAGATCGAGAGCGGGCTCAGCGGCGACAGCGGGTTGTCGGAGTGGTAGACGTGCGTGTCGCCGTTGAACAGCATCACCGGCCTGCCGAGGGCGAGCGTGTGGAGCTTGCTGCAGTCCGACCACTCGTTGTCGCCCGGCGTGTAGACGAGCGGGTCCTGGTAGGCGAGCGAAGCTATGCGGGCCCGCCGGGGCCAGATGTCACCAACGCGTTGCCCGCGCGTGACGCACTCTTGACATCGACCGCGGACCTCAGCGGGTGAGCTGCGGATTGACGCCTGTCACGCCGCAGGCGATGATCGCCTCGCGATGCGGGGACGGCCGGCCGTGGCTCGGAGGCGTGCTCATGCACCTGCCGCACCGAACGGGGACGTGAAGGCATGATCGACGACCAGACCGCCGCCGGATCGCACAGCCTCGGCGACCTGCTGCGCCGTTCGGCGCGCCGGTCGCCGGACAAGACCGCGGTCGTCGACGGCGCGCGGCGCCTGTCCTTCGCCGAGCTGGACACGGTCGTCAACCGCACCGCCAACGCCCTCGCCGAGCGTGGCGTACGGCACGGCGACCGCGTCGCGGTGCTGTCGCGCAACCGCCTCGAGTACGTCGTCCTGAGCTTCGGCCTGGCGCGTCTGGGCGCGCTCATGGTGCCGATCAACTTCATGCTCAACGGGGCGGAGGTCGGTTACGTCCTGCGCCACAGCGGGGCGGTCGGCCTCGTCGCCGAGGACGGGCTGCACGAGGTCGCCGTGGCGGCGCTCGGCCACGTCGACGCCGGCACGGTCGGCGTCCTCGGGTGGCTGGGCGCCGCGGGCGCCACCCCGCCCGACGGCTGGGAGCACGCCGGTGCCTGGCTCGAGCATCCCGACGCCGCCGCGCCCGAGGTCGTCGTCGCCGACACCGACCCGCTGCGGCTGATGTACACGAGCGGGACCGAGTCGCGGCCGAAGGGCGCGATCCACTCCAGCCGCTCGCTCATCGCCCAGTACGTGAGCTGCATCGTCGGCGGCGAGATGACGCCGGACGACGTCGAGGTGCACGCGCTGCCGATGTACCACTGCGCGCAGCTGGACTGCTTCCTCGGCCCCGACATCTACCTCGGGGCCACGAGCATCATCCTGCCCGCACCCGAGCCCGAGCGGGTCCTCGCGGCCCTGGAGGAGCACCGGGCGACGAAGTTCTTCGCGCCCCCGACCGTCTGGATCGGGCTGCTGCGCTGCCCGGCGTTCGACGCGACCGACCTGACGTCGCTGCGCAAGGGCTACTACGGCGCGTCGCCGATGCCGCTCGAGGTGCTGCGCGAGATGCAGCGCCGCCTGCCCGACCTGCGGCTGTGGAACTTCTACGGCCAGACCGAGCTCGCGCCGCTGGCCACGGTCCTGGGCCCCGACGAGCAGGTCTCGCACGCGGGGTCGGCGGGGCGGCCGGTGCTGAACGTCGAGACGCGCGTCGTCGACGACGCGGGTCGCGACGTGCCGTCCGGTGAGGTGGGGGAGATCGTCCACCGCAGCCCGCAGGTGACCGGCGGTTACTGGAACGACCCGGAGAAGACCGCGGAGGCCTTCCAGGGCGGCTGGTTTCACTCCGGCGATCTGGGCGTCATGAGCGAGGACGGCCATCTCTCCGTCGTCGATCGCAAGAAGGACATGATCAAGACCGGGGGCGAGAACGTCGCCAGCCGGGAGGTCGAGGAGGTGCTCTACGAGCATCCCGCGGTGGCCGAGGTCGCGGTGTTCGCGCTCCCCGATCCGCGCTGGGTCGAGGCGGTGACCGCCGCGGTCGTCGTCCGCGACGGCGCGTCGGTCGCCGCCGACGACCTGCTCGCCCTCTGCCGCGAGCGGCTGGCCGGGTTCAAGGTCCCCAAGCGCCTGATCCTCGTCGACAGCCTGCCGAAGAACCCCAGCGGCAAGATCCTCAAGCGCGAGCTGCGCGAGCGCTTCGCCGCCGCCTGATCGGGCTTCACCCGCTACGCCGGGAGCGTTCGTCACCGACCGACCGTGGTCGCGCCGAACCAGCGCGTCAGCGCGTCAGGCAGGCCCGGATCGGCCGGCGTCCCGACCCAGGCGACGTATCCGTCGGGCCGGATCAGCACGGCGGCGGGAGCGGTGACCGCGCCGAGTACGGGCAGCTCCCACGCACCGCCGTATTGCGCATCGATCAGCCGGACGCGGTCTGCCCGCGGCGTGTCGTCGAAGCCGCCGGGCCGGCCGAGGTTGAGCAGCAGCGGCCGGGCGTCGTGCAGCAGCTCGAAGACCCGGCGCGGGCCGTCGGCGGTGACGAGGTCGAGATCGGGCATGCGGCGGCCGAGCAGCGGATGTCCCTCGCCGAGGTCGTAGTGGATGTCCAGCCCGGAGCTCATCCCGGCGAGCCGCCTGCGCGGCTCGTCCATCGTCGCGAGCTCTGACACGACATCGGCGAGGGCCTTGACGCGCGCGTCCGGGCGCTGGAGCACGGTCTGCGCCATCGTGTACCCGAGCGCGCGGGCGGCGGCCGGATGGCGCTCGGCGTGGTAGCTGTCCAGGAGGCGCTCGGGGGATCTCCCGTCGACGACCTGGGCCAGCTTCCATCCGAGATTCACGGCGTCCTGCACGCCGAGGCCGAGGCCCTGTCCACCCGCGGGGTAGTGCACGTGCGCCGCGTCGCCGGCCAGCAGCACGCGTCCCGCGCGGTAGGCGGCCGCCTGACGTGTCATGTCGGTGAACCGCGAGATCGACGTGGGACTGTGGACCCCGAAGTCGGTCCCGTACACGGCGACGAGCGCCTCGCTCAGATCGCGCAGCGCCGGCTCGCCGGCGGGCCGGACGTGTCGTTCGGTGACCATGACCCGCAGCGGCCCGCCGTCCTTGTAGACGACCTCGCCGTCGCGGATCTCGTACTCCAGCCGGCCGATGCCGTGGATTCCGATCTCATCGCGGCGGACGCCCAGCTCGGGCTCCTCGGCCATCTCGACCTCGGCGATGAGGTTGCTGATCGTCGGATCCCAGCCGGGGAACTCGATGCCGGCGGCCTTGCGGACGACGCTGCGCCCGCCGTCGCATCCGACGAGGTACCGGGCCCGCAGCGACCGGCCGTCCGACAGCTCGACGTCGACGCCGGCGTCGTCCTGCGCGAAACCCGTCACCTCGCGTCCGTAATCGATTCGCACCGGCAGCTCGGCGATCCAGGCGCCCATGATCCGCTCGATCTCGTTCTGCCAGATCCCGAGCGTGTACGGGTGACGCGTCGGGAAGTCGCTCATGTCCAGCGCGGTCGCGCCGAACGTCGCGACCTGGACCACCTGGCCCTCGGCGAGGAACCGATCGGCGACCCCGCGCTGGTCGAACACCTCGATCGTGCGCGCGTGAAGGCCGCCGGCCCGTGAGCCGACGAGCTCGTGATCGCGACGCCGTTCGACGACCACGACGTCGACCTTCGCCAGCGCCAGCTCGGCCGCCAGCATCATCCCTGTCGGACCGCTTCCGGCGATGACCACCGCATGCTCGCTCATCGCCGCCCTCCCGTCGGATACGTCGTGACAATCGCGCGCACTCGCTGCTCCATTTCCGTGGTTTCTGGCCTGCGGCGGGCGATTATGCGCCATGAACAAGGCCCTCATGAGGCCTTCCGATGCGGTATAAATTGGAAGTGCAGAGAAGCGTGTGACCGCCTCACGGCGGTTCGGGGAACCGTAGTTTCGGAGTGTGGCCAGCCCGATGTCCGGGGGCCTGTGAGAGGTCGATGATCGACACAAGCACTCTCACCCCCCGACCATGGAATCTCCGATGCCCCGACTCGTTCTCCCCTTGGTTGTCGCTGCTGCCGCCGCAGCAGGATCGACCGCGCCGGCGCAAGCTGCCGATGCGTACCGGACCACCCACCTGAGCTTCGACGCGATCGTGCTCCGCGCCGCCAACGCGACGGCTCACGGTGACGCGACGATCCGCACCCCGGCCGGCTGGCCGCGCAAGACCCCCGATCGCCACCGAGGGGTGTTCGGACCGCTGCCGGTCGCCGCAGGCTGCACCGCGACCGCGAGCGTCGGTCCGAACGTCGCGGCGTCCAGCTTGACCCCCAAGGCGCTCGCCGCGCAGGCGGTGCCGCCGGGCGAGACGGTCCGCCAGGGCGCCAGCGCCACGAGCGCGTGGCGTGTCGGCGCGGCCGCCGCCGGGGTCGAGTCGCCGATGCGCGTCTACGCGTGGCGGTTCCGGCGCGTCGCTCCGCGGCGCTTCGCCGCCATCCGCGTCAACGTCCTGTTCGCGCAGGGCTGCCCGGCCGACGCGATCAAGAGCTCGGCGCTCCACGACGCGATCGCACGCGTCGCGCGCACCGCGGAGTTCCACGTCCGGTTCTCGCCGCGGCGCTAGCTGTAGCGGGCGCGATCGCAAGCCGGCGCGGTCACCGCGACGAGGCGACGCTCATCGCCGCGGCGGGCGGCGAGAGCTGCGCCGCCTCGGCCGCCGCCGGCCGCGCCGCGATGAGCTTCGCCACCCGGCGCGCGTCGTGATGCACGCCCCCGACGAGCATCGACGCGAAGCGCGTGAGAAACGGCGCGCCGACGAAGAACAGGCCGGGCGCGGGCTCCAGCGCGTACGGGAAGCCGCTGTCGTCGGTGACGTCGGCGTCGATCCACGAGACGTCCTTGCCGAAGCCCGTGCACCAGATGACGTTGGCGACGTCGAGGACGCGCCCGTCCTCGAGCACCGGCCTGCCGTCCTGCACGCCCGCGACCCGCGCGTCGGTGCGGTCGACGCCCGCGGCCGCGAGGTGCTTGCGCTTGACCCGCAGCAGCGGCCCGCCGCCGGCGCGGACCTCCGGCCGGACCTTGCGGCCGAGGGGCGTCCTGACCGTGAGCACGCGGTTGGCCAGGAACCACAGGACCGGCAGCACGAGCCGCGCGGCGCGACCCTCGATGGCGAACGGCACCTCGCCGTGCACGCGACCCGACAGGACGGTTGGGTGCGACGCGGCGACCTCGAGGGCGATGTCGGCGCCCGAGTGGCTGCAGCCAACGACGAGCACCGGGCCCGGCTGCAGCTGCGACGGGTTGCGGTACGCATTCGAGTGCAGCTGCACGATGGACGGGTCGAGCTCGCCCGCGAACGGCGGGACGACCGGCTCCTGGAAGGTGCCCGATGCCACGACGACGCTGTCGGCTTCGAAGCGCTGCGCGCCGGCGCGCACGATCCAGCGCTCGCCCTCGCGGCGCACGCGGTCGACGCCGACGCCCGTGACGATCGGCAGCGCGAAGCGCTCGGCGTAGGCCTCGAGGTAGTCGGCGAGCTGATCCTTCGACGGATACGTCCAGCCCGGCAGCGGCATGCCCCAGCCGGGGAGCCCGTCGTAGCGCGCCGGGCTGTAGAGCTTGAGCGAGTCGAAGCGGTCGCGCCAGACGTCGCCGACGCGGTCATGCGCCTCGAGGATCACGAACCTCCGATCCTCACGCGCGAGGTGATGGCCCGTGGCAAGACCCGCCTGCCCGGCGCCGATGATGATGGTGTCGAAGCGTTCGGTCATGGCGGCGAGGCTAGATCCGCGCCGCGCGCGCATCATCGGCGGAAGTACCCAACCGGGCGAATGGGTACAGGCGGGTTCAGCGCAACCCGCGCTCGTACGCGTGCGCGGTTGCCGCCGCCCGCGACGAGACGCCGAGCTTGGCGAAGATGTTGGACACGTGGCGATCGACCGTCCGCTCGGAGAGGACCAGGCGCGCGGCGATCGCCCTGTTCGTCTCGCCCGTGGCGACGAGCCGCAGGACCTCGAGCTCGCGGTCGGTCAGCTCGCCGCGGCCGCGCTGCACCGCAGCGGGCGCGACGACGCCGAGCGCGGCGAAGGCGTCTCGAGCAGCCGCGGTCTCCAGCGCGGCGGCCTCGTCGTCTCCGGCGATCCGCAGCGCCTCCGCGAGCAGCGCCCGCACGCGCGCCGCCTCGTAGGGCGCCTCGAGCTCCTGCCAGGCGTGCACGGAGCGGCGCAGCAGGGGCAGCGCCGCGGCGCCATCGCCCTCCGCCAGCGCGATCGTGCCCCCGGCCTGCGCGACGACGGCGCCCAGCAGCCCGATGTCATGGGCGGCCGCGGCCCGCTCGCCGAGCTCACCGGCAGCCGCGCGCGCGGCGTCGAGGTCACCCGCCGCGACCATGACCTCGACCACCGCGGGCAGCAGCCGCGTGCGCCTGACGCGATCCGTGGTCTCGCCGAGCGCGCGCCGGATCGACGTCGCGGCCGCGGCGGTCCTGCCCTGTGCGAGGCGCATCAGCGCGAGTCCCGGCTGCGGCTCGCGCCCGAGACGGCCGGCCTCGCGGTAGGCCTCCTCGGCTGCGTCGAACGCCCCGCGCAGGCGGTGGACCTCGCCCTGCACGTAGCTCGCCTCCGCGATCGATGCTTCGTAGCCCCCGATCGCGGCGCGGCGCTGGGCGTCGCGGGCCTCGTCGAGCGCGGCGTCCCACTCGCCCTCGAGCAGCCTGATCTCTGCGCGGTGCACCCGGCAGCGACCCGAGAAGGCGACCATGTCCGGCTGCCCCTCGCACCAGCGCGACAGCGCGGCCGTCCACTGCTGGGCGCGGCGCGGCTCGAACGCCGCCTGGCAGCCGAGGATCACCCCGCAGTAGACGACCCCGCAGACGATCGGTGACGCCTCGCCGCTCGTGACGCCGATCATCGCCTCGTCGAGGAGCCGCAGGCCCTCGGCCGGCTCGCCCGCCGCGACGAGCATCTGGCCCTGCGCGTGCAGACCGAGGGCGAGCAGATCGCGGTCGTCGCAGCGCTGCGCGATCGCGACCACCTCGGCGGCGATCGCGGCGGCGCCGGCGTGGTCGCCGGCGGCCTCGCGCTGGAAGACGCCCGGCAGCATGAGGTAGCCGCGCTCGACGCATTCGCCGCCCACCTCATCGACGAGGCGCCGGCCGCGTGCCAGCCAGCCCGCACCGCGGGCGACCTCGCCGCGGAACATGAGCGGCATCCCGGCCCAGAAGGCGCAGCGGGCGGCGCGGAGCCGGTCGCCGGTTGCGAGGCACGCCCGATGCGCCCGCTGCATCGCCGTGGTGTGCTCCTCGTCGCGGCCGAGCATGTAGCAGGCCGTGGCGAGCTGCTCCAGGGCGCCGACGTCCGGTTGCTCCTGCGCAGCGAGCTCGTCGTAGCGCGCCTGCCATGTCGCCATGGCCGGACGCTAGCGCCCGTCAGCGCCGCGTGCCGACCGAGAGCAGGTACTGCATCTGGAAGCGCGCCGGCGTGGACGTCCCGTTGCTCCACTCGTCGCAGAAGGCGTCCAGCGCCGCGTCGAACTCGTCTTCGACGCCGTTGCGCACGGCGTTGGCGCGCGCGGCGATCGTCGGCCCGTAGTAGCCCTTGAAGTGCTCCCCGAAATCGCGCGGGCGGTCGAAGGCGGTGACCTCCAGGACGTCGCGGCGCTCGTCGTGGAAGTCGACGCGGTCGCCGAGCAGCTCGTGTAGGTGGGTCTCGCTGCCCCACAGCACCGGAGACGACGCGCCCGCGGGCGGCGGGGGCGCGAACGGCTTCATCGTCGCGAACAGTGCGCCGACGAGGCCGTCCGGCGTCCAGCTCAGCAGCCCGATCGTGCCGCCCGGCCGGCAGACGCGCACGAGCTCGGCCGC
This sequence comes from Solirubrobacteraceae bacterium, assembly GCA_035496995.1. GTDB lineage: Bacteria > Actinomycetota > Thermoleophilia > Solirubrobacterales > Solirubrobacteraceae > CADCVQ01. The sequence continues at coordinate 30,411 of DATJEE010000070.1, forward strand.
GGCGGCCTCGTGATGCGGGGCGAACATCACGCCGATCGACGAGATCACGACGTCGAACGAGCCGTCGTCGAAGGGCAGGTTCTCGGCGTCGGCCGCGACCCAGTCGAGCGCGAGTCCGGCGTCCTGCGCCCGCGCGGCGCCGGCGTCCAGCAACGCGGGCGCCAGATCGCTGGCGGTGACGGTCGCACCGCGCTGCGCCGCCGGGATCGCGGCGTTGCCCGTGCCCGACGCGACGTCGAGCACGCGGGCGCCCGCCTGGATCGCGCAGGCGTCGACGAGCCGCGGGCCGAGCGGCAGGAGGAACGTCTCGACCATCAGGGGGTAGTTGCCCGACGACCACATCGCGCGGTGACGGGTCTTCAGGGTGCTATCGGCTGCCTGCACTGCCATGGCGCTCTCCTTCGGGTTGCCGGCGTGGGCGCAGCATCGGGGCGCGCGCCGCCGCGCGCATCGGGCGCGCTCCCTATCCGTTCCCTATTTCGCGGGCGCGGCGCGGGCGGCGTAGGCCGCGGCCTCGGTGCGGTTGCGCACCCCGAGCTTGGAGAGGATCGCGCTGACGTGATGCCCGGCGGTCTTCTCGGTGATGAACAGCGCCTGCGCGATCCGCGCGTTGGAGAGCCCCTCGGCGAGCAGCCCCAGCACCTCGCGCTCGCGGGCCGTGAGGGCGCCGTCCGCCGGCCGCGAGCGCGTGTTCGACGCGACCGCCCCGAGCCCGCGCAGCACGGCTGCGGCCATGTCCATCGAACGCGCGGCGCCGAGCTCGCGGAACGCGGCGAGCGCGGCGCGCGCCTCCTCGCGCGCCATCTCGGGGTGCGTCGCGGCGGTCGCGCGGGCGAGCTCGAGACGCGCCTCGCCGGCGTCGAGCGGCATGCCGAGCTCCCCGAATGCGGTCAGCGCGCGGCGAGCGGCCTCGGCAGCGCGGTCGGTCTCGCCGCGCGCCAGCGCGACGCGGGCGCCGGCGAGCTCGGCGCGCGCCTCCCCGAGCCGCACGCCCGTCTCGGCGGCGGCGGCGGCGAGGCGGCCGGCCGCCGCGCCGGCCTGCTCGACCTGCCCGCAGGCCAGGCGGGCGTCGACGAGCGGCGCGAGCAGCTGCATCGTGCGCACGACGTCGTCGTCGGCGCCGAGCAGCCCCCGCTCGAGCAGCGCGACGGCGATCTGCGGCTCGCCCTGGGCGACGCGCAGCCGCGCGAGCGCGCGCAGCGATCCGGGGTGCTCGGTGCGCCCCGCGAGCAGCTGTTCGGCCTCGGGCATCCGGCCCTGGAGCACGCGCAGTTCGGCGAGCGTCGCGAGCGTCGGCGCACCCATCGCCGGCAGGTAGCGGTCGTGGATCTCGAGGGCGTCCTGCAGCGCGCGCTCGGCGTCGGTCCAGCGGCCGGTCGCCACGAGCACGTCGGCATGGACCGTGCGGCACGCGCCCAGCAGCGGCGCCACGCCGTGCTCGCGCGCGAAGTCGTCGACGACGCCGCACCACTCGGTTGCGCGCTCCCACTCGCCGGCGGTCGTCGTCGCCATGATGAGGTTGCAGTACGCCTCGCCGAGCGTGTGCACGTTGCGCACCCGGCCCGCGGTCGCCGCCGCGAGCGCCTCCTCGAGGAGCGCCATCCCCTCCCGCTTGCGCCCGGCGCCGACCTCCGCGCGCCCGAGCAGGCTGAGCGCGAACACCTCGAGGTCGCCGTCGCCGTGCTCGCGGGCGATCGCCAGCCCCCGCGCCGCGTGTTCGACGCACGCCCCCACGCTGTCGGCGTGGCGCGCGCGCTCGACCTCGACCCAGCCCTGGCCGCGGCAGCGCCCGCTGCCCTCGACCGCGCGCTCGGCGCGCGCCAGCCACCCGCGCGCGGCCGACGCGCGCCCGGCCACGAGATGCTGATGCGATACCCAGACCGCGATCCGCGCAGCGTCGTCGCAGCGCGCGGCGCGCGCGTACGCCTCGACCGCTCGCTCGCGCGCGGCGAGGCCGTCCTTGACGGAGCCGAGAAACCAGAGCGCCAGGCCGAGGCCGGCGAGCGCGTCGGGCGTCTCCTGCTCGGCCAGCGCCGCCGCGAACGCCGCCTTCGCAGCCTCCCACCGGGCGGTGTCGAGGGCGCGCCACCCCGCCGCGAGATGGTCGTCCTCGTGTCCGTCCATCGGGCGAGTATTCCACCGCGACGGCCTCCCGATGACCGCTGCTACGCCGCCTCCGCGACTGCGGGCTCGGCGCCGGCGCGCTCGCCGGTCGGTCGGTCGCTGGAGACGACCGTCAGGCCGACGGCGATCGCGGCCAGCACGAGCGCCGCGCCGATGAGGTACGCGAGGTGGTAGCCGCTCGTGAGCGCCGACGCCGCCGATGCCCCGCCGTCGCGCAGCGCGTCGCTGCGCGCGGACGACAGCGTCGCCAGCACGGCGAGACCGAGCGCGCCGCCGACCTGCGCCGAGGTGTTGACGAGACCGGAGGCAAGGCCTGCCTCCTCGGGCCTGACGCCGGACATCGCGAGGTTCATCAGGGCCGGGAACGCGACGCCCGCGCCGGCGCCCAGAAGCAGCATCGCCGGCAGGACGTCGCGCAGGAAGCTGCCGTCGACCGGCGACGTGGCGAACAAGCACAGCGCGGCGGCGATCAGCGTCATTCCCGCCAGCACCGTGTTGCGCGCGCCGAACCGCATGACCAAGGGCTCCGAGCAGCGGACCGACAGGGTCCCCATGACGACGGTCACCGGCAGGAACGCCAGGCCGATCTGCAGCGGCGAGTAGCCGAGCACGCGCTCGAGATACAGCGAGCCGAGGAAGAACACGCCGAACATGCCCGCCACCGAGAGCGCCTGGATCGCGTTGGCGCCGCTGATGCTGCGCGAGCGGAAGATCCTCAGCGGGATGAGCGGGGTGCGTGCGCGCGACTCCCAGGCGACGAACGCGGCGAGGAGCGCGAGCGAGGTCGCTCCCAGCGTCAGCGCGCCGGTCGAGCCCCACCCGTCCACCGCCGCGGGCTCGACGATCGTGTAGACGCCCAGCATCAGTGAGCTCGTGATGATCAGCGCGCCCGGAACGTCGGCGCCGTGATCGAGGCCGAGGCCCTTGTCCGGCGCGATCAGGTGCACGGCCGCAACGCCCGTGGCGATGCCGATCGGCACGTTGACGAAGAAGATCCAGTGCCAGTTGATCGACTCCGTCAGCACGCCGCCCGCCAGCAGCCCGACGGAGCCTCCTGCAGAGGCGACGAACGCGTACACGCCGATCGCCCTGGCCTGCAGGCGCGGCTCGGGGAACATCGTGACGATCATGCCGAGGATGACGGCCGACGTCATCGCGCCGCCGATGCCCTGGACGAAGCGCGCGCCGACGAGCATCTCCTGGCTCTGGGCGCTCCCGCACACGAGCGAGGCGACGGTGAACAGCGCCAGGCCGGCCAGGAAGACGGTCCGCCGGCCGATCAGGTCACCGAGACGACCTGCGAGCAGCAGCAGCCCACCGAACGCGATGAGGTACGCGTTGACGACCCAGGCGAGGCTCGAGCTCGTAAACCCGAGGTCGTCCTGGATCGAGGGGAGCGCGACGTTCACGATGGTGACGTCGAGCACGATCATCAGCATGCCCGTGCACAGCACGTACAGCGCGAGCCGGCGGGAGCGGTCGTTATGTGATTGGGGTGTCATACCCATACGTCGAACCAGGCGCCGCGTTTTCGACATGACCTGCGTGTCGATTTCGCGGCGGCCGCTCCGACCCCGCAGTAACGGCGCTCGAACGGCGGGTGCCACGAGCCGAGGAGTACCGCGATGAAGTACATGCTGCTGATCTACGAGAACCCGGGAACGCGCGAGGCGTTCTTCGCCGACGACAAGCTCCGGGCCGAGATGAACGCCTACATCGACGGGCTGACGGAGTCCGGCGAGTTCGTCGGCGGCGACGGGCTCGCCGACCCGTCGACCGCCCGCGTGGTCCGCAGCCACAACGGCGTGCCCGCGGTCACCGACGGCCCGTTCATGGAGGCCAAGGAGTACTTCGGCGGCTACATGATCGTCGACTGCGACAGCATCGACCGTGCCACCGAGATCGCAACGCTGTTCCCACCTACGCCGCTGGGCGGGGCGATGGAGATCCGGCCGCTGATGGACGGCGGCGGCGCGGAGGACTGACTTGACCGTGCGGGCGGACAGCGTCGAGGGCCTCCTGCGCCGGCTGGCGCCTGAGGTCCTCGCTGTCCTGCTGCGCCGCCACAGCCAGTTCGACGCCTGCGAGGACGCCGTGCAGGAGGCGCTGCTGGCCGCGGCGCTGCAGTGGCCGGCGGAGGGCGTGCCCGAGCATCCGCGCGCGTGGCTGATCACCGTCGCCTCACGGCGGCTGACCGACGCCTGGCGCGCCGAGCACGCGCGGCGCGACCGCGAGCACGCAGACTTCGCGGCGGTGCCCGCGTCCGAGCTGGATGCGCCGGCGCCCGCTGACGAGGTCCCCAGCGGCGACGACACGCTGACGCTGCTGTTGCTCTGCTGCCACCCGTCGCTGTCGCCGTCGTCGCAGCTGGCGCTGACGCTGCGCGCCGTCGGCGGCCTGACGACCACCGAGATCGCGCGCGCCTTCCTCGTGCCGGACGCGACGATGGGGCAGCGCATCAGCCGCGCCAAGGCGACGATCAAGGACGCCGGCGCCAGCTTCTCGATGCCGCCCGACGACGAGCGCGACGCGCGCCTGAAGGTCGTGCTCCACGTGCTCTACGTCATCTTCAACGAGGGCTACACCGCGACGTCGGGCCCGTCGCTGCAGCGCCGCGACCTGGCGACGGAGGCGATCCGGCTGACCCGCCTCGTCCACCGGCTGCTGCCGGCCGACGGCGAGGTCGCCGGACTGCTCGCGCTGATGCTCCTGACCGAGGCGCGCCACGGCGCGCGCACGAGCCCCGATGGCTCACTGATCCCGCTGGCCGAGCAGGATCGCTCGCTGTGGCGCGACGAGCTGATCCGCGAGGGCAGCGAGCTGATCGCCGCCACGCTCCCGCGCGCCCGTGTTGGCCCCTACCAGCTCCAGGCGGCGATCGCGGCCGTCCACGCGGAGGCGCCCTCGCCGCAGGAGACCGACTGGCCGCAGGTGCTCGCGCTGTACGAGCTGCTCGAGCGCGTGGCCTCGAACCCGATGGCGACGCTCAACCGCGCCGTCGCGCTCGCGATGGTCCACGGCCCGCACGCCGGGCTGGACCTGCTCGCGACGCTCGACGACGACGAGCGCCTCGCCGGCCACCACCGCCTGACATCGGTCCGCGCCCATCTCCTCGAGCTCGCCGGCGACACTGCGGCCGCCCGCGAGGCCTACAAGCTGGCCGCGAGGCAGACGACGAGCGTGCCCGAGCAGCGCCATCTCGAGCGGCGCGCGGCACGGCTCGGCGCCGGCTAGGCCGGGTGGCTGGTACGTGATCGTTCCCTCGAGCGTGGCGGTGTCGCGATACGTCGCCGGACGGCCTACGGTTCAGCGCCCCGCGAACATTGGGCCGCCTGGCCGGACATCGGATAGCGTCGGCCCGTGACCGGCGCCCAGCGCATCCGCGACCTCGTCGCCGCCGACACCGTGGTGATGCCCGGTGTGTACGACGCGCTGACGGCCCGCATCGCCGCGCGGGTCGGGTTCGACATCGTGTTCATCTCGGGCTACTCGGTCAGCGCGGCCCGTCTCGGCGAGCCGGACTTCGGCTTCCTGACGCAGACCGAGATGGCCGACGCCGCCCGCTCCGTGTGCCGCGTGTCGCAGGCGCCGGTGATCGTCGACGCCGACACCGGCTACGGCAACGCGCTGAACGTCATGCGCACCGTCCGCGACCTGCAGGAGGCGGGCGCCGCCGGCGTCTTCCTCGAGGACCAGGTCTGGCCGAAGAAGTGCGGGCACATGGCCGGCAAGCGCGTCGTCGACACCGCCGAGCACGCCGCCAAGATCCGTGCCGCGGTGGAGGCGCGCGGCGACCGCGACCTGTTCGTCGTCGCCCGCACCGACGCCCGCCAGCCGCTCGGGCTCGAGGCTGCGATCGAGCGCTGCCTGGCCTACAAGGAGGCCGGCGCCGACGCGCTGTTCGTCGAGGCGCCGCAGTCGATCGAGGAGCTCCAGCGCGTCGCCGAGATGCTGCCGGCGCCGCTCGTCGCGAACATGATCGAGCACGGCGTCACGCCGCACCTGTCGCGCGCCGAGCTGCGCGACCTCGGCTATGCGCTCATCGTCTGCCCGCTCGCCGGCCTGTTCGCAGCCGCGCGCGCCGTGCAGGACGTGCTCGTCGAGCTGCGCGACCAGGGCACCACGGCCGGCGTCGTCGACAGCGTGCTGGCGTTCGAGGAGTTCAACGAGCTCGTCGGGCTGGCGCAGCGCTACGCGGACGAGGCGCGCTTCGCCTGACGGCGGAGGCGACCGGCGATGGGCCTGACCACCGGAAACCTCCCACCGGTCCAGCCCGCGGAGTTCATGCGCGAGCCCTACCTCGAGCGGGTCAAGGTGCTCGCGCGCCACTGGGTCGAGCACGGCTTCGACGCGCCGACGATCACGATCCCGGTCTACGCCCTGAAGCTGCTGTTGCTCTACGCGCTCGGCGGCGCGGCGGTCGCGACGCTGACGTCCGGCTTGGACACGCTGCATCCCGCCGAGTGGTGGGACGCCCCGATCGTCTACCAGAAGCTCGTGCTGTGGACCGTGCTGCTGGAGTCCGTCGGCATCGCCGGGTCCTGGGGTCCGCTGGCCGGGCACTTCGAGCCGTTCACCGCCGGCTGGCGCCACTACGCGCGGCCGCGCACGATCCGGTTGCCGCCGTGGCCCGACCACGTCCCGCTCACGCGCGGCGACGAGCGCACGCCGCTGGACGCGGCGCTGTACCTCGGGGTACTCGCGAGCCTCGTCGTCGGGCTCGCCCTGCCGGCGGGTGACGACGGCCGCGTGGCGAGCGGCGTGATCGTCGCGATCATCGTGCTGCTCGTCGCCCTCGGCCTGCGCGACAAGGTGTTCTTCCTCGCCGCGCGCGGCGAGCAGTACCTGCCGGCGCTGATCTTCTTCGCGTTCTATCCGTTCGTCGACATGATCGTCGCGGCGAAGCTGCTGATCGTGACCGTCTGGGTCGGAGCGGCGTTCTCGAAGTTCGGCCGCCACTTCGCCTGCGTGATCCCGCCGATGGTCAGCAACACGCCATGGCTGCGCGTCAAGGCGGTCAAGCGGCTGCACTACCGCGACTTCCCGGAGGATCTACGGCCGTCCGAGCGCGCCGTCGCCCTGGCCCACGTCGGCGGC
>DATJEE010000071.1:0-27939 GCA_035496995.1 Solirubrobacteraceae bacterium
CGCGATCGCGACCGCGCGGCCGCCGCGCGAGGTCCGGACGTTCGCGCTGACCGACCTCGCCTGGGCCGTCGCAGCCCGCCGGGCCGCACGCACGGCGATCGCCGACCTCGACCCGCGCGCCGTCGTCTACTCGACGGTCACCGCGGCGCTGCTGTGGCCGCGGCGCGGCGCGATCCGCTACGACGCCCCGGCGGCGGCGAACCGGCCCGGCCGCCATGGCGTCTGGCAGCGCCCGCTCGAGCGCCGGCGCCTGTCGCAGGCGCCGCTGCTCGTGCCCGTCGACGGCGGCACGCTCGCCGAGACGCCGCGCCCGCACGCCCCCGCGCTCGTCGTCCCGATCCCCGTCGAGCCCTCGCCCGGCGACCCCGTCGCGCGCGACGTGGCCGTCCTGACGTACGCCGCCAACCCGCACAAGAAGGGCCTCGATCGCCTGCTCGCCGCCTGGGCGAGCGCGCGGCGCGACGGCGAGGAGCTCGTCGTCGCGGGCGCGGACCTGCGCATCGACGCGCCCGGCGTGCGCGTCGCCGGGCGCCTGACGCCCGCGGACTACCGCGCGCTCCTGCGCCGCGCCCGCGTCTTCGCCTGCGCCCCGCGCCGCGAGGACTACGGCATCGCCCAGCTCGAGGCGCTCGCCGACGGCTGCGTGCTCGTCACGACGACCGCCCCCGGCCCGTACGCGGCCCTCCCCTACGCCCGCGCGCTCGATCCCCGGCTCGTCGTCGCCGACGACAGGGGCCTCGCCGCCGCATTGCGCACCGCGCTCGACGACCCGGTCGCCGGCTACGCCCGCGACGCGGCGGCCGCGATGACCCCGTTCTCACGACTGGCGGTCGATGTGATCGTCCGCGAGGAGCTGCTGCCGCGCCTGCTCGGCTGATCGCGCGGTCGGCCGCGTGGCGAGGCTCCGCGCTGAGCGCGCTGGACGGCGGGGCCGGTTCGCCGGTGCCGGTACCGGCGCGTACGGCGGCGATGAAAGAGGGGACAGACTCGTGCGCTCGCCGCAACCGTGCTCGTGAGTGATCGCTGATAGGCGGATATAGCCCACGAGCGATCAGTCACGCGCGCCGCGGCAGCCGGCCCGCAGCCGCGCGCGGCGCTCAGGTGCTGTCGCGCGCCCGCTTGCGCAGCCGCGCGAACGCCTCCCACGGCCGCGTGTTCGCCACGTGCTCGGGGCCGAGCCATGCGCGCCGCGCCGTCGCGACGCCCCAGCGCACGTGATGCAGCGTGTCCGCGCCGTGGGCGTCGGAGTCGATCGTCAGCAGGACCCCGGCCCGGGCGGCGGCGCGCGCGTTGACGTCGTCGAGGTCGCGGCGGTCGGGCGCGGAGTTGATCTCGAGCATCGTCCCCGTCCGCGCGGCGGCGGCGATGACCGCGTCGAGGTCGAGGCCGTAGCCGGCGCGGCGGCCGATCTTGCGGCCGGTCGGGTGGCCGATGACGTCGATGTACGGGTGCTCGATCGCCGCCACCATGCGCTTCGTCATCTCGCTCGTCGGCGTCCCGAAGGCCGTGTGCACGGAGCCGACGACCCAGTCCAGGCGCGCGAGCAGGTCGTCGTCGTAGTCCGGCGCGCCGCTGGGCAGGATGTTCGTCTCGGTGCCGGCGAGCACGCGGATGCCCTCGCCGGACAGGCGCTCGTTGACCTCCGCGACGCGCTCGATCTGGCGCTCGAGCTCGTCGGGCGTCACGTGGTCGCCAAAGCCGTGCGTCGCGGAGTGGTCGGTGATCGCGATGTACTCGTAGCCGCGGGCCAGCGCGCCGCGCGCCATCTCCTCGATCGAGTTGCGCCCGTCCGACGCGGTCGTGTGCATGTGCAGGTCGCCGCGCAGGTCGTCGACCGTGATGAGGCGCGGCGGCACGAAGCCCGCCGCGAGCTCGCCGCGGTTCTCGCGCAGCTCGGGCTCGGGGTAGGGCAGGCCGAGGCGCTCGTAGACCTCCTCCTCGGTCGCGCAGTGCAGCGTCTCGCCGGTCGCGTCGTCGAGGATCCCGTACTCGGAGACGTGCAGGCCGCGGCGCACGGCGGCCTCGCGCAGCGCGACGTTGTGGGCCTGCGAGCCCGTGAAGTGCTGCAGGAGGTTGCCGAAGTTCGCCGGCTCGACGACGCGCAGGTCGACCGGCAGCCCGGTGTGCGTGCGCCCGCGCGCGGCGTGCTCGTTCGGGGCCGAGGCCGACTCGATCCCCTCGATGTCCGCGAGCGCGCGCACGAGCGCGCCCGGGTCGCTCGCCGTGGCGATGATGTCCAGGTCCTTGACGGAGTCCGCCTGGCGGCGCGCGGAGCCCGCGAGCTCGACGCGCTCGGCGGCCGGGTGCGCGCGCAGCGCCGCGACGATCTGCTCGCCGGCCGTCAGCGCGCGGTGCAGCAGCACGCGCTGGGCGGGCCGCTCCGCGACGCCGGCCGCGAGCGACGACAGCACGGAGGCCTCGAACTTCGGGCCGAAGCCCTTCAGCCCGCGCAGATGCTGCCCCTCGGCGGCCGCGCGCAGCTCCGCCGGCGACCGGATCCCGAGCTCGGTGAACAGGCGCTTCGCGCGCTTGGGCCCGAGGCCGGGCAACCGCGTCATCTCCAGCAGCCCCGGCGGGTATTTGCCGCGCAGCTTCTCGAGCGCCGGGATCTCCCCGGTCTCCAGGAGGGCGACGAGCTTCTCCTCGAGCGTCTTGCCGATCCCGGCGAGCTCGGTCACGCGCCCCTGCCGCGCCATCCCGGCGACCGACACCATCGCCTCGCGCGCGCTCTTGGCCGCGCCGCGATAGGCGAGCACGCGATGGACGACCGCGCCGTCGAGCTCGTAGAGGTCCGCGAGCTCGTCGAAGACGGCGGCGATCTCGAGGTTTGACGGGTCGGTAGCCATGGGCGCGAGCGCGAACCGTAGGGTAGTCGCGCCCATGCCCCCGCCGATCCCCTGGCTCATCCTTCCCACCTACGACGAGGCCGAGAACATCGAGGCGATCGTCGGCGCCGCGCTCGCCGTGCTCGAGCAGGCCGCCCCCGGCGGGCACCGGATCCTCGTCGTCGACGACGGCTCGCCCGACGGGACGGGCGCGATCGCCGACCGCCTCGCGGCCGCGCACGGCGCCGTCGAGGTCCTCCATCGCACGACGCGCGAGGGCCTCGGGCCGGCCTACCTCGCGGGCTTCGCGCGCGCGCTCGACGGCGGCGCCTCGCACGTCATGGAGATGGACTCCGACTTCTCGCACGACCCCGCCGACCTCGCGCGGCTGCTGGCGGCCGCCGCCGACGCCGACCTCGTCCTCGGCTCGCGCTACGTCGCCGGCGGCGGCGTCTCGGACTGGGGGCGCATCCGCCGCCTCGTGAGCCGCGGCGGCTCGTGGTACGCCCAGCGCGTGCTCGGCCTGCCGATCCGCGACCTCACCGGCGGCTTCAAGTGCTTCCGCCGCGAGGTGCTGGAGGCGATCGACCTGCCGACGGTCCGCTCCCGCGGCTACGCCTTCCAGGTCGAGCTCACGTATCGCGCCGCGCGCGCGGGCTTTCGCATCGTCGAGCTGCCGATCGTCTTCCGCGACCGCCGGCTCGGGCACTCGAAGATGTCGCTGCGGATCGCCGGCGAGGCCGCGCTGCTCGTCCCGCGGCTGCGCTTCGGCCGCAGCGCTCGCATATCCGGCCAGCGCGCGGGCACCTGAGCGACGGCGTCGGCCGCCGGCGCCGATGGGTGGCCCGTGCAGACCTCGGATCTCGCGCTCGTCCGCGGCCTGGCGGACACCCGCGCGACGCTCGCCGTCTGGAACGAGCGCCCCTGGCCGGTGCTCGGGCGCTGGGGCGCCGGTGCGCTGGCGATCTCGCTCGGCCTGCTGGCCGCCGTCTGGTTCATCGCGCTGTTCTCCACGCCCGACCCCACCCCGGCCTCGTTCGTCTTCGGGCGTCATGGCGTCCCGGCGGCGTCGCAGGTCGCGCACGTCGTGGGCCGCAATCTCCTCGTGCTCGCGCTGCACGGCATGGCCTGTATCGCGGGCTTCATCGCGGGGAGCTCGCTGCCGCTGGAGGCGCAGCGCCACCGCGGGCTCGCGCGCTGGGTCCACGACAAGGCCGGACCGCTGGCGATCGGCTTCGTCGTCTGTGCGACGGGGTTCTCGCTCGTGACGCAGGCCCTCGTGCTCGGTGCCGGCGCGTCGTCGCTCGCCGCGCAGCTGCACATCTCGCCGGCCCTGCTGCTCGTCGGCCTGCTGCCCCACGCGCTGCCGGAGCTCGTCGCGCTGTTTCTCCCGCTGGCGGCCTGGATCATCGCCAGCCGCCGCGGTCACTGGCACGAGCTGCTCGCGGCGACCGTCGTCACCGTCACGCTGGCGGTCCCGCTGCTGCTCGGCGCCGCCTTCGTCGAGGTCTACGTCAGCCCGGGCGTCCTGCGCGGGCTCGCCGGGTAAACCCGGCCGAGATACCCCGCTTCACTTTGTATAGTGGAGAGTCCACGAGCCCGAAGGAGACGCAGACGACATGGCCGGAACGATCATCGAGGTCACTGACAGCAACTTCCAGGCCGAGGTCATCGAGTCCGAGACTCCGATCCTCGTCGACTTCTGGGCACCCTGGTGCGCGCCGTGCCGCGCGATCGCCCCGCTGCTCGAGGAGATCGCCGAAGGCCGCGAGGACGTCCGCATCGTGAAGCTCAACGTCGACGACAACCAGGAGACGGCCGCGACCTACGGGATCCTCTCGATCCCGACGCTCATCCTCTTCAACAACGGCGCCGAGGCCAAGCGCCTGCGGCCCACGCGCAACAAGAGCCAGCTCGAGTCACAGCTCGTCCTCGAGCCCGCCGCCTGAGTAGCGTCGCCCGGAGGTCAGCGGGCCGATCGGCGGAACGCTCGAACGAACGGGCCCGCCCCGCGATCGGATCCGATGACCGGAGGGCGAAATACCCGATCATCAAACGGGCCGGTCACCGCGTGACCGGCCCGTCGTCGTTCTCAGCTGCAGGTCAGCGCGAGCCGACGCCGGCCGGGACCGGGACGCCGAGGCCCTGCGCCACCGCCGCGCCGATGTCGGCGTCGACGTTGCTCCAGTACTCGGCGATGCGCGGCTTCATCTCCGGCCGCACGTCCGGATCGCCGGCGTGGCCGAGGATGTTCGTCACGAGGTGGTCGCGATCGGTCTGCGACATGACCTCGCGCACGAGCGTCCCGGCCTGACCGAAGTCGTCGTCCTCGGCGCGCAGCGCATACGCCGTGCGCACCATGTCGCCGCTCACGGCCCACGTCGCGTCGTCGCCGTAGCGCTCCTCGTCGGCCGCCGGGCCGCCGTAGGAGTTCGGGGCGTAGACCGGGTCGCTGCCGGGCTTGGAGCGCATGGCCCCGTCCTTGTTGTAGCTGTGGAACGGGCACTGCGGCTCGTTGATCGGCAGCTGCAGGTAGTTCGGACCGATCCGGTAGCGGTGCGAGTCGGGGTAGCTGAACAGCCGCCCGAGCAGCATCTTGTCCGGCGACGGGCCGATGCCGGGAACCATGTTGGCCGGCTCGAACGCCGACTGCTCGACCTCGGCGAAGTAGTTCTCCGGGTTGCGGTCGAGGACCATCCGGCCGACCTCGATGAGCGGGTAGTCGCCCTGCGGCCAGACCTTCGTGAGGTCGAAGGGGTTGAAGCGGTAGTCGACCGCGTCCTCGAAGGGCATGATCTGGACCTTCAGCGTCCACGCCGGGGCGTCGCCGGCCGCGATCGAGTCCCAGAGGTCCTTGCGGTGGAAGTCCGGGTCCTCCGCGGCCATGTCGCCGGCCTCGGCGTCGGTGAAGTTCTCGATGCCCTGGTCGGTCTTGAAGTGGTACTTGATCCAGAACTTCGCGCCGTCCGCGTTGACCCACATGAACGTGTGGCTGCCGTAGCCGTTCATGTGGCGCAGCGTCTTCGGCGTGCCGCGGTCGCTCATGAGGATCGTGACCTGATGGGCGGACTCGGGCTTCAGCGTCCAGAAGTCCCACTGCATGTTGTTGTCGCGGCGGTCGGTGTCCGCGCGGCGCTTCTGGGAGTGGATGAAGTCCGAGAAGTTCGAGGGGTCACGGACGAAGAACACCGGCGTGTTGTTGCCGACGAGGTCGTAGTTGCCCTCCTGCGTGTAGAACTTCAGCGCGAAGCCGCGCGGGTCGCGGGCGGTGTCGGCCGAGCCGAGCTCACCGGCGACGGTGGAGAAGCGCGCGAACATCGGGGTGCGCTTGCCGACCTCGGAGAGGAAGTCCGCCTTCGTGAACTGCGAGACGTCCTCCGTGACCTCGAAGTAGCCGTGCGCGCCGCTGCCCTTCGCGTGGACGACGCGCTCCGGGACGCGCTCGCGGTTGAACTGCGCCATCTTCTGGATGACGTAGTGGTCCTGCAGCAGGATCGGGCCGTTGGCGCCGATCGTCAGCGAGTGTGAGTCGCTGGGCGCGGGGATGCCCGCGTCGGTGGTGGTAGGCGGGGGCTTGGTCATGTCCACGGGAGTACCCGCAGACGCCGGCGGGAATCAGCCGCCGCAGCCGTCAGGCGCGCGCGACGGAGATCCGCAGCTCGCGGCCCTCGATGCTCGCGACGTCGCCGGTGCCGTCGGCGTCGTAGCGGACCTGCACGGCGAGCACCTCGCCGCTGAGATAGCCCTCGTGCGCGCGGGCGGCGTCGAGCAGCTCGTCGTCGCCGCCGAGCGTCAGGACGATCCGGTCGGAGATCTGCAGCCCGGCCTCGCGGCGCGCGCTCTGCACGGCGTGGACGACCTCGCGGGCCAAGCCCTCGCGGCGCAGGTCCTCGTCGAGCCGCAGCTCGAGCGCGACCGCATGCGAGCCCTCGCGCTCGAGCTGGTAGCCGTCGAGCGGCGCCATCGCGAGCAGCAGGTCGTCGGGCCCGAGCTCGTGGTCGTGCCCGTCGATGAAGACGCCGACCTCGTGCCCGGCGCGCAGGGCCGTGGCGACGTGGTCGGGATCGAGCGCGGCGATCGCGTCGGCGACGAGCGGCATCGACTTGCCGAAGCGCGGCCCGAGCGTGCGGTAGTTGGGCTTCAGCGTGTGGGAGCCGAGCTCGCCGGCCTCCGACACGAAACGCAGGACCTTGACGTTGAGCTCCTCGCGCACGACGTCGGCGAGGCGCTCGATCGCGGCCCGCTCGCGGCCGGCGGCGACGACGACCGCCTCGTGCAGCGGCTGGCGCACCTTGAGCTTCGCGCCGCCGCGGGCGGCGAGGCCGAGGCGCACCGTCTCGCGCGCGATCGCCATCGCGACCTCGAGCTCCTCGTCGCGGGGGTCGGCCTGCGGCCAGTCGCAGAGGTGCACGCTCGGCTCGCCGCCGTCGAGGTTGTCGTAGATCTCGTCGGCGACGAACGGCGTGTACGGCGCGAGCAGCTTGGCGACGGTCACGAGGCAGTGGTTCAGCGTGTCGTGCGCGGCGGCGTCGCCGTCCCAGAAGCGCCGGCGCGAGCGGCGCACGTACCAGTTGGAGAGGTCGTCGACGAACTCCGCGATCGCGCGGCCGCCGTTCGTCGCGTCGTAGTCGTCGAGGCGCTCGGTGACCGTCGTGATCGTCGCGCTGAGGCGCGAGCGGATCCAGCGGTCGAGGTCGGTCGGCGGCGCTTCGGGGCGCGACGCGTCGACGGGGTAGAGCGTCGCGAACGCGTACGTGTTCCAGAGCTGGCGCAGGAACAGCCGCACGCCCTCGCCGATCGCGTCGAGCGAGAACAGGTAGCCGTCCCACGGCTGCTTGGACGTGAAGAAGTACCAGCGCAGGGCATCGGCGCCGAAGCGGTCGATGACGCTGTTGGGCTCGAGGACGTTGCCCTTGGACTTCGACATCTTCTGGCCGTCGGCGTCGAGGATGAGCCCGAGGCAGACGACGTTGCGGTAGGGCACCTGCGGCCCGCGCAGGAGCGTCGAGACGCCGAGCAGCGAGTAGAACCAGCCGCGCGTCTGGTCGAGCGCCTCGCAGATGAAGTCCGCCGGGTAGAGATCCCCGAGCACGTCCGTGCCGAGGCCGGAGGCGAACGGCTCGTGATTCTGGGCGAACGGCATCGCGCCGGAGTCAAACCAGACGTCGATGACCTCCGGGACGCGCGTCGCCGTCTCGCCGCACTCGTCGCAGGGGAACGTCACGGCGTCGCAGTAGGGCCGGTGCGGGTCCTCGAGGCGCACCCCGGAGCGCTGCTCGAGGTCGTCGAAGCCGCCGACGACCGTGACGTGCCCCTGCGCGCAGCGCCAGACGGGCAGCGGCGTGCCCCAGTAGCGCTCGCGCGACAGCGCCCAGTCGACGTTGTTCTCCAGCCACTTGCCGAAGCGCCCGTGCTTGATGTGCTCGGGGTGCCAGTTGACCTGCTCGTTGGCCTCCAGCAGCTCGTCGCGGATCCTCGACGTCGCGATGTACCAGGACGGCTTGGCGTAGTACAGCAGCGGCGTCCCGCAGCGCCAGCAGTGCGGGTAGCTGTGGAGGAAGGACTCCGCGCGCAGGAGGCGCCCGCGGCGGCGCAGGTCCTCGACGAGGTCGGGATCGGCGTCCTTGACGAAGCGCCCGGCGTAGGCGCCGATGCGCTCGTCGTACGTGCCGTCGAGGCGGACGGGGTTGACGACCTTCAGCCCGTACTGCGCGCCGAGGCGGAAGTCGTCCTCGCCGAAGGCGATCGCCGTGTGGACGAGGCCCGTGCCGTCCTCGGCGCTGACGAAGTCGGCGAGCAGGACGGTGTGCCCGCGCTCGCCCCACTCGCTCGCCGGGAGGTAGCCGAAGGGCGGCTCGTAGCGGACGCCGTCGATCGCGGCGCCGGGAAAGCGGCTGAGGATCTGGACCTGCTCCGGATCGCCGAGGACGCGCTCGACGAGCGCCTCGGCGAGCACGACCGGCGGGTCGAGCTTCCCCGTCTTCGCGCGGACGTAGATGAGCTCGGGGTCGACCGCGACGGCGGCGTTGGAGACGAGCGTCCAGGGCGTCGTCGTCCAGACGAGCAGCTCGTCGCCGGCCTGCAGCGGGCCGCCGTCCTGCGCCACCGGGAAGCGGACGTAGACCGACGGATCCTCGACGTCCTGATAGCCGAGCGCGACCTCGTGGCTCGACAGCGCCGTCCCGCAGCGCGGGCAGTACGGCACGACCTTGTGGCCCTCGTAGAGCCGGCCGGCGTCGGCGATCTGCTTCAGCGACCACCAGACCGACTCGATGTAGTCGCTGTCGAGCGTCCGGTAGGCGTTGTCGAGGTCGAGCCAGAAGCCGATCCGCTCGGTGAGCGCGTTCCAGTCCTCGAGGAACGTGAAGACCGACTCGCGGCACTTGCGGTTGAACTCCGCGATGCCGTACTCCTCGATCTGTTCCTTCGACGTGATGCCGAGCTGCTTCTCCACGGCGATCTCGACCGGCAGGCCGTGGCAGTCCCAGCCGCCGCGGCGCTCGACGTGGTAGCCGCGCATCGTGCGAAAGCGCGGGAAGATGTCCTTGAAGGCGCGGCTGAGCACGTGGTGCACGCCGGGCGGTCCGTTCGCCGTCGGCGGGCCCTCCCAGAAGACCCACGGCGGCGCGCCCGCCCGCCGGCGCAGCGACTCGCGGAAGACGTCGCGCTCGCGCCAGCGCTCGAGAACCTGCTCCTCGAGCACGGGAAAGGACTGCTGCGGATCGACCGGTCGCTGCGCCATTGGCGATGCAGTCTAGGAAGAAGTGCCACGGGGCCCCTGACGCGGCGATCGTCGTGGCTGACGCCGCGCGCGTGAGCGGGGACAGTGCGTCAGCACGGACCCCGAACGTGCGTGGCGTAAGGCGCGTCGATCGCCCGTCAGGCGGCGAGCTTGCGGCAGATCTGGGCGAGCGACCGTTTTTCGGCCTCGTCGAGCACGGCGAAGGCCTGGGCGACCCGCTCGCTGTGCTCGGGGAACAGCCGGTCGACGATCTCCGCGCCGCGCCCGGTGATCGCGACGGTCGCGGCGCGGCGGTCGCTCGTGAGGCGCCGCCGGGCGACGAGACCGCGGCCCTCGAGCGTCGTGACGACCTCCGTCGCGTTGGCCTTCGACGTGCGCAGGCGCGCGCGCAGGACGCGCAGCTCGAGCTCACCGCCCGCGACGGTGAGGATGACGAGCACGGAGAAGCCCGTCGCCGACAGGCCCTCGCGCTCGAGGTCGGCGCTGAGGCGGCGGCGCACGGATGCCTCCGCGCGCAGCAGCGAGTCGAGGGCGCGGTGGGCCAGCGGGTCGCCGGGAACGAGCGTCATCCTGGACGGGGACCGTAGCGCCCGGTCCGGACGATAACCGCTGGAAACCGCGGCGGTTGACTAGGAGATCTGGGCCAGCGCGGGGCGGCTGCGCGCGGCGACGTCGCCGGCGTTCAGCCGCGCGAGGACGAGATCGCGCGCGCCGACGGCGCTCGTGCCGAGGCGCGCCACCGCGGCGGCGTCGGCCTCCGGCAGCGCGCCGCGGAAGTCGAGGATCTCGACGTGCCCGGGCGTGCGACGCGTCTGGTAGGCGATCCGCCCGAGTGCGTCGAGCCAGGCGCGGCGCCCGGTCAGCACGACGAGCCGCGGCCCGAACGCCTGCAGGACGTGCGCGAGCCGGCCGGCGTCGAGCTCCGCGGTCAGCATGAGCGTGCGGATGCCGGCCCGGCGCAGGCACAGCTCGAGCGCCTGGGCGTGCAGCGCGTTGATGTCACAGGTGACGCTCGCGTCGAAGATGAGGATGCTCTCGGGGCGCGTCGGCGGCGGCGCGACGCGCTTGGCGGCCGCGAGCCAGCCGGTCGCCCAGCGCCAGGCGAAGCCGAGCTCGGCCGTCGGTGGCTCGCCGGGCGGCACGCTGAGGCCGTCGATGGCGGGCAGCAGGACCTCTTCGACCGTGCGCTCGACCGAGCGGACGGCGAGGCTCTCCTCGAGGATGCGGTCGGCCTCGAGCTCCTCGAAGCGGCGCAGGGCGGCGCGCAGCCGGGTCGGCGACGACGGCCCGCTGCCGCGCTCACGCGCGATCGAGATCGCGGAGGAGACGTTGTGCGTCTCCTCGAAGGCCTGGCGCAGCGCCTCGACCTCGGCGAGATCGAACTGCCGGTGCCCGCCGGATGTCCGCCGCGGCGTCGGGTAGCCGAAGCGCCGCTCCCAGGACCGCAACGTGTTCGGGCTTACGCCCAACATGGCCGCTGCGGCGTGGGTGCGTAGAACGCTCATCGTGGGCATCGGCGTGCGCCCCTACCTCAGCGCGGCGAGCGTGATCACGCAGCCGCAGGCGAACCGATCCCGACAGGTTACGCAATCCTCCCGCGGAATTCAGCTGGTCAGCACGAGCAGCGCGGCGTGCGGCGGGCCACAGGGCCCGATCCGGGCCCGGAAACGGACGCCGAACTCCTCCCGCGGCCGCACGACCGCCGTCCGCGGCTCACCGGGGCCCGACGCGGCCGCGACGAGCAGGACGAGGAGGTTGTCGGCGCTCGGCGCGTTCGCGTCGGCCGGCACGAGGAAGTCGATGATGTGCTTGTTGACGGCCGAGGTCTCGTCGATGCCGAGCAGCTCCTCGGCGCCCGCGGAGACCGCGCAGACCGAGAGCGTCGAGTCGATGACGAGAAACGGCTCGTCGGCGCGCGGCGCGACGTCGGCGGGGGCCTGCAGGACGAGCCCGAGGCCGCAGTGGCCGCACACGCGCGACTGCGGGGCCACCTCCCGGGCCGGGGGCAGACCGCAGTGGCCGCAGAACGCGACGAACTCCTGGCCGCGCTCGTCGACCTCTGCCGGGCGGACGGCCCGCAGGCGCCGGACGGTCACGCCTGCGCCTCGCGGAGGTCGTCGACGTCCTCGATGACGGAGACCGCCGGCGCGAGATCGCCGAACCGGTGCGCGCGGCGCTCGTCGACGACCGCGAGCAGGTGACGGTGGGCGCCGAAGGGCGTGTCCGGAAGCACGCGAGCACCGGTCGTCCGGACCTTGGCGCCATGCTGGGCGCGCCGGAAGAGGGCCATCGGCAGCGGCCCCGCGCAGGCGCGGACGCGGTAGGCCCAGAGCGCGACGTCGTCGTCGGCGACGTGACTGCCGGCGATGACGACGGCGTCCGGCGACAGCGACTCGATGACGTCGGCGAGGCCCGAGACGCCGGCGACCGGCAGGGCCATGACGCGGGCGCCCGAGCGGCCGCAGAAGAGCTCGAAGGCGCGGACGGCGAGGGCATCGGGATCGAGCTCGTTGCGCGTCGCGTCGCCGACGAGGATCGCCAGCGGCCGCACCGGCGGCGGGGCCAGGCGCTGCGCACGGCGCAGCCAGCCGTCGGCCCAGCGGGCGGCGAAGGCCCACGGGGCGCTGTCGATGCCGTAGCGGGTGCCGAGCTCGTCGAGCGACGGCAGCAGCACCTCCTCGACGGAGCGCTCCACCGAGCGCAGGGCGAGCGCCGCCTCCATCGCGCTGTCGGCGCGGTCGAGCTCGAAGCCGGCCAGCGCGCCCACCAACGTGTGCGTGTCGGTGCTCAATGCCTCGCGCGCGCGGCTGACGGCCGAGGAGATCGACAGGCCCTGCTGGAGGGCGTCGCGCAGCGCCGCGACCTCGCCGTGCGTGTAAAGACGATGGCGCCCGGCGGACCGCTGCGGTTTCGGATAGCCGAACCGCCGCTCCCACGCGCGCAACGTATTCGGGCTGACGTTCAACAACGCCGCAGCTTCACTCGTCTTAAGGGTCCGCATCGCGACCATGATCATGAGAACAGCGACTCGGCGCAAACGAGCGACATCGAAAACTGCACGGGTTCCCCCCTCGAAGCTGAGGCCTTGGCTGAGGGGTCTGCAGGTGGGACACTCCCCGGAGGACGAGAAACGTCGTAGTTGATACACCAGCAACCGCGCTATGGGCGTCAGTGCGAACATCCATACCAGCGGCGTCGGCGGAGCGCAAGCGGGGCTCCGCGGACCTGTGATCACCGGGACCCCCTGGGCGCCCATCTCTGTGTCGGCGTCAAGCACAAGTCCCGGCCCGGGTCAACCGATATGCTCGGCTGAGTACGAAATTGAGCTGATTCGAAGGGTAAAACTTGTGCATTTTCTGCAGCCTCGGGGCCCGAAATGTCCCGAGTTAGGGGTCGCTGCGGATTTTTTCATCGATTTGGTGCAACGTGGCCCTCGTGTCGTCAATCATCACGGAGGCTCACATGTCGAAGCTCGCCGCGTACCGCGCCTACCCTTTCCTCCTCACCGTCGTAACGGTGCTGGCCGCGACCGAGGGGTTCCTGCGCGGCACCTGAGCCTTCTGGTGGGCGCCGTGTTGAGCGGCTACGGTTAGCGCGTGCCGGGCAACGCCACCGCGAACCATCGTGCGGCCGCTGTCACGACGGCGCTCCTGATCAACGCGGCCGCGGTGCCGGTCCTGCTGCTCTCGGACCTGCGGGAGCTCGGCGACCCGCTGACGCTCGTGCTCGCCGCGGCCGCCGTCGCCAGCGTCCTGACCGCCTCCCGCTGGGACGGCGCGATCGAGGCGTCGGCGGCGTTCGTCTGCGTCATGCTGGCGATCGCCTTCGTCGGACCGGTCGGCGCGTTTGCCGTCGCGGTCGCCGCGGAGGTCGTGAGCTGGCCGGTGATCCGCCGTTCGGGACGCCCCGCACGGCTCTTCGTCCTGCCGGTCAACCTCGCCTCGTCGGCTGTCCCGAGCCTGCTCGGGGGCATCGCCTTCCTCCATACCGCGGGGGTGCCGATGGACGGCAGCGCGACCGACGTCGCGGTGCTCGGCGCCGTCGCCGCCGGCCTGCTCGCGATGAACTTCGTCGTGCTCACGCCGCTCATGGCGCTGATCGACGGCGGCCGGCTGCGCGACGCCCTGCGCCCGCCGCGCGAGTTGCTGCCCTCGGTCGTCCTCACCGTCGCCCTGACGCTCGCGATCGCCGCCGCCTGCGCGACGGCCGGCGCGGGCGCCGGCGCGTTCGTGATCCTCATCATCGTCGCGTTCTCGTACATGAGCCGCCTGGTGGTCGTGGCCAGGGAGCGGACCGGGCAATACGCCTCGCTGTCGTGGGGGGTCCTGTCGGCGCTCGTGCGCTCGCTGGACCGCCGCGACAGCCGCACGGCGCGCCACAGCGCCGCGGTCGCCGGCTTCGCGCGCGACATCGCCGTCGAGTGCGGGATGGACAAGCGCGACGCCGAGCTCGCCCACACCTCGGGCCTGCTGCACGACATCGGGCGCTTCGCGCTGCCCGACCGCGTCATGGAGCGCCAGGGGACGCTCACCGAGGACGACTGGGAGGCGATCCGGCTGCACCCCGAGCTCGGCGCCGACCTCCTGCGCGACCTCGGCGTCTACGGTCCCGTCGCCGCGATCGTCCGCGCCCATCACGAGCGCGTCGACGGCCGCGGCTATCCCGACCGCCTGAAGGGTGACGAGATCCCGGTGATCGCACGGAGCGTCGCCGTCGCGGAGGTCTACGACACGCTCACGGCCGAGGACACCTATCGCGACCGCATGACGTCCTTCCAGGCGATCACCGAGCTGCGCCGCGTCGCCGGGCGCCAGCTCGACGCGCGCTACGTCGAGGCGCTCGCCGCGCTGCTGGCCGGCCGCGGCATGGACTACCGCCATGCCGACACGGCCGACTTCGACTCCGAGCTCGCGATCCAGAGCCGCATCGCCGACGCGATCTCGACGGACTCCGCCGCCGGATCGGGCCTCGGCGCCGTCGCGGCCAAGCCCGTGCCCTGAGACAGGCTGCGCTCAGACGGCGGCCCCGGTGACGGCCCAGCGCCCGCCCGCGAAGCGCCGCGCGAGCGTCAGCAGCCGGACGCCCATGAACGCCAGCAGCCCGGACCAGACGCCGGTGATGCCCCAGTCCAGGGCCAGCGCGAGCAGCGCGACCGGGACGTACACGCCGACCCCGCCGAGCAGCATCGAGCCCGCGAGGTAGCGCGTGTCGCCGGCGCCGATGAGGATGCCGTCGAGCGCGAAGACGACCGCCGCCAGCGGCTGCATCAGCGCGAGCATGAGCCAGATCGCGTCCGCGCGCTCCAGGACCGCCGGATCGGAGCTGAACGCCCGCGGGAGCGTGCCCGACAGCGCGACGAGCGCGGCCGCGAAGAGCCCGCCGGCCGCGAGCGCCCAGCCGAGCGCCCGCAGCGCCACCGCGCGCGCCTGCGCCGCGTCGCCCGAGCCCAGCGCGCGCCCGACGAGCACCTGCGCGGCGATCGCGAGCGCGTCGAGGACGAGCGCGCCGAAGATGAAGAGGCTCATCGCGATCTGGTGGGCGCCGAGCGACGCCTCGCCGATGCGCGCGATGACGGCGCTGGCGGTCGCGAAGGCGAGCAGCAGCGCGGCGGAGCGGACGAGCAGCTCGCCGGAGATCCGCAGCAGCGGCGCCAGCAGCGCCCATTGCGGGCGCCGGCTGCTCGCGTGCGGGCGCAGGAGCAGCGTCGCGAAGACCGCGCCCATCGCCAGCTGCGCGACGACCGTGCCCGCCGCGGAGCCGTCCAGGCCCCGGTCCAGGCCGTAGACGAACCACAGCTCCAGGACGACGTTCGCGGCCTGCGCGGCGACGACGACGTAGAGCGGCGTGCGCAGGTCGCCGACGCCGCGCAGGTAGCCCTGGCCCGAGAGCGCGACGAGCGCCGCCGGCAGGCCGATCGCGCTGATGCGCAGGTAGCGCGCCGCGAGCGCGGCGGTTTCGCCGCGGCCGCCGAGCACGGCGACGAGCGGGTCGGCGAGCAGCGCGCAGCCGAGCGCGAGCAGGGCGCCGAGCCCGATCGCGAGCCAGAGCGACTGCGCCGCGAGCTGCCCGGCGCGGTCGCCGTCGCCGGCGCCGTGCAGGCGCGCGACGTGGGCCGTCGTGCCGTAGGTCAGGAAGATGCACAGCGAGACGAGCGTCGAGAGGATCGTCGCGGCGATCGCCAAGGCCGCGAGCTCGCGCGTCCCGAGGTGCCCGACGATCGCGGTGTCGACGAGGAGGTACAGCGGCTCGGCCGCGAGCGCGCCGAGCGCCGGGATCGCGAGGCGGCGGATCTCGCGATCGTGGGGCGAGCGCGGCACCGGGCGGACTCTACGATGGCCCTCATGGCCGGCCCGCTCGTCGCTGCGTTGCTCGCGCTCCTGCTCGCCGGGTGTGCGTCGCAGGGCGACGACCCGATGCCGGCGGCCTGCTTCGGCCTGCCGGCGACGTTCGTCACGGCGCTCGAGCGCGCCCCGGCCGCGGTCCGGCTCCCCGGCGGCACGCGCCTGTCGACGTGCGTGCGCCGCGCGCGCACCGACAGCGACCTGCAGGCGCTCGGGGTCTCGCTCACGGCGGCCGCGGACACGCTGCGGGCGCGGGTCGCGGTGAACCCCGCCGCGGCGGCGGGCCTCGGCTACCTCGTCGCGGCCGTGCGCGCGGGCGTCGCCGGCAACCAGGGCCTCGCGGGGCAGCTCGGGCGCCGCGTCGACGGCGCGACGGGGCTCCCCGACGGCGCGCCCGCGGCGGCGCGGGCGGCGCTCGCGCAGGGGCTGCGCGCGGGCCGGAGCGGCGGATGAAGCTGCGCCTGTACCACCACCGCGACGGGGCGCGGATCGCCTACCGCGAGGCCGGCGTCGGCCCGAGCCTCTGCCTCCTGCACAGCGCCGCGCTGTCGCACCGCGAGTTCGCCCCGATCGTCGAGCACCTCTCCGACCGCTTCCGGCTCGTGCTCCCCGACCTCCCGCTGCACGGCGACTCCGAGGACCGCCCGCGCCACCCGTACACGCTGGACTGGCTCGCCGAGGTCATGACGGCGTTCTGCCGCGAGACCTGCGGGCCGCACCCGATCGTCGGCGGCCACGGGGCGGGCGCCGAGATCCTCCTGCGCGCGGCGGTGACGGGCCAGATGGCGCCGTCGCGGCTCGTGCTCATGCCCAACCGCCTGCATCGCCCGCCGCAGCGCTCGCGGCTGCCCGTCCCGCTGCGGGCGATCGCCCCGGCGGCCGCGCTGCCGGGGCTCGACCGGCTGGCCTCGCACGTCGCGCGCGTCGCCTACCGGCCCGAGCACGGGATGAAGCTCACCGCCCGCGGCAACCCCGCCGCGCGCGATCTCCTGCGCCACGCGACCGACGACATCGGCGGCAACGCGAACCTCGCGCGCTCGTGGTCGCGCTGGGTGCGGCGCTGGCCGGCGGGCGCGCAGACGCAGCTGCTGGAGGCCTACCCGCACCTCGATGCGAGCGTGCTGCTGCTGTGGGCCGACCGCGACCGCTGCCACCCGCTGGCCGGCGCCGAGGAGGCGCTGGACCTGCTCCCCGACGCCCAGCTGCGCGTCCTGCCGGGCACGGGCTTTCTCATCGCCTACGACGACCCGGTCGGCGTGGCCCGCGAGCTCACGGCGTTCTGCCTGTAACGTCGACCGCAGGTCGGAGCTTGCGACGACCGGAGGGCGAAACCTCCTAATCAGTTCCGATGCGATCCGGCGGCCAGTACGTCACGACGGCCTTGCCGATGATCTGGCTGCGCGGGACCGGGCCCCAGTAGCGGCTGTCGTCGGAGTTGCCACGGTTGTCGCCCATGAGGAAGTAGTGGCCGGGCGGGACGATGATCGCCTCGAGGTTGCACTCGGGGCCACCGCCGCAGGGGGCGGCGAACGGCTCGGCCGCGCGCCTGCCGTTGCGGATGACGTGGCCGTTCGACACGGTGATGACGTCGCCCGGCAGGCCGACGACGCGCTTGACGAACGCCCGCGGACCCGCGCCGGGGGTCGGGCGCGAGCACGCGCGGCGGCTCGCCCGGCCGTCGTTGGACGGCCCCTCGCCGCGGGCGCCGCACTGGTCGCCGCCGCTCTCGGCGCCGGCGGGCGGCATGAAGACCGTGATGTCGCCGATCTTCGGGGCGTTGCCGATGCGGTGCGAGAAGCGGTCGACGAGCAGCCGCTGGCCGACGTGCAGCGTCGGCAGCATCGACTCCGACGGGATGACGTACGGCTTGACGGCGTAGGCCTGGATCGCGAGCGCGAAGAACAGCGCCGCCGCGACGGTGACGACGAGCTCGACGAGATGGCGGTTGCGGCTCGTGGTCACGCCCACGACGGTAGGCGGCGTAGATGAGGGCAGCGTAAGTCCGGTGGGCGCGCTACGCGGCCGAGCCGCGCGCCATCTTGCGCAGGTCCATCGCCTCGTCGAACGTCGCCTCGTCGACCCCGTGCTCGAGCGCGACGTCGCGCAGCATGCGACCGGAGGCGGCGGCCTCCTTGACGATCGCCGCGGCCTTGTCGTAGCCGATGAACGGGTTCAGCGCGGTCGCGGCGGCGAGCGTCGACTCCGACGAGCGCTTGCAGCCGTCGATGTTGGCCTCGATGCCCTCGACGCACTTGGCCGCGAAGAGCCCGCTCGTCGTCGTGAGGAGGTGGATCGAGGCGAGCAGGTTGCGGGCGATCAGCGGGATGCGGACGTTGAGCTCGAAGTTGCCCTGCAGGCCGCCGATCGTGATCGCCATGTCGTTGCCGATGACCTGCGCGCCGACCTGCATGACGACCTCGGGGATGACCGGGTTGACCTTCCCGGGCATGATCGAGGAGCCCTTCTGCAGCTCGGGCAGGAAGATCTCGCCGATCCCCGCGCGCGGGCCCGAGCCCATGAGCGCGAGGTCCTGCGCGATCTTGATCAGCGACACGGCGACGACCTTCAGCGCGCCCGACAGCTCGACGAGCGCGTCGCGGTTGGCCTGCGCCTCGAACGGGTCCTCCGGGGGCGAGATCGTCAGGCCGCTGGCCTCCGCGAGGCGCGCGCGGATGCGCTCGGCGAACTCCGGATGCGTGTTGAGCCCGTTGCCGACGGCGGTGCCGCCGAGCGGGATCTGCGCGACCTGCGGCAGCGCGTTGCGCACGCGCCGCTGACCGAGGCGCACCTGCGCGGCGTAGCCGGCGAACTCCTGGCCGAGCGTCACGGGCACGGCGTCCATGAGGTGCGTGCGCCCGGACTTCACGACGTCCTCGAACTCCGCCGCCTTGGCCGCGAACGCGGCCTCGAGGGTCGCGAGCGCGGGCAGCAGCCGGTTCGTCGCCTCGTCGAGCGCCGCGAGGTGGACCGCGCTGGGGAAGACGTCGTTGGAGGACTGCCCCATGTTCACGTGGTCGTTGGGGTGCACGCCGTCGCCCGCCAGCGTGGCGATGACCTCGTTGGCGTTCATGTTCGTCGACGTGCCCGAGCCCGTCTGGAAGACGTCGATCGGGAACTGGTCGTCGTAGCCGCCGGCGGCGATCGCCTCGGCGCCCGCCGCGATCCGCTCGGCGAGCTCGGAGTCGAGCTTGCCGAGCTGCGCGTTGACGCGCGCCGCGGCGCCCTTGATCGCGGCCAGCCAGTGGATGACGCTGACCGGCACGCGCTCGCCGGAGACCGGGAAGTTCTCTACCGCCTTGGTGGTCTCACCACCCCACAGCTGCTGCTCGGTGACGCTCATCCCCGCAGCCTAATGGACGACTACGGGCCTTCGGCGGCGGCCTGCGCGGCGAAGCGCCCGCTGACGACCTGCACCGACGGCTTGGCCTTGTAGCGCAGGTCGAAGAGTCCCTTCTGGTTGATGCCGCGCACGAGCTTGATGTTCGGCACCTGGCTCTTGATCGAGCCCCCGTAGAACGTCGGCGCGACCGCGAAGTCGCGGAGGTTCCAGACGAGCGCGCCGGCGAGGTTCGGGATCGAGGCGTAGGTCGAGAGGTGCAGGTCGAGCAGATGCGACTGGAAGGCGTAGCCGCCGGGCGACGTCGTCGCGTTGCGGCCGTTGGCCTCGGCGCCGAACTCCGTGACCGCGATGACCTTGTCGGGGAAGACGTCGCGAATCTCCGCCAGGCGCGTGCGGATCTGGCGGCGCAGGCTGTCGGCGCTCGCGTGCGTGGACTCGTACCAGCCGATGTAGTTCGTCCAGCCGATCATGTCGATGTTCTCGTAGATCTGCGACATCTCGTGCGGCGGGTGCGCGCCCCAGATGTCGAGCGCGATCGGGCGGCCGGGATCGACCTGCTTGAGCTCGGCCGCCATCGAGACGAGGTAGGCGACCTGGCCGCCGGGATGACCCTTGCCGGCGACCTCGTTGGCGAGGTTCCACGTGATGATCGACGGGTGCAGCTGGTCCTGGCGGAACGTCGTGCGGACCCGCTCCTTCGCCGTCTGCAGGCGCCTGGCGCCGACCGACGTCCAGTTGCCGGGCGCATCGGTCGGGCCGACGCCCTGCCAGACCATGATCCCGGCCGCGTCGAGACGCTCGAGCAGGCCCTCGTCGAGCGGATGCTGGCTGCGCGTCGCGTTCGCGTCGATCGCCTTGAGCTCGGCGACGATCCGGTCCTGGTCGGCGGGGCCGAGGCCGTCGCCCTTGCCGAAGACGTCCTCGTGGATCGATGCGCCGCGCAGGCGCACCGGGTGCCCGTTGAGCAGGAGCCGGGCGCCGTCGGCGCGCACCTCGCGCAGCCCGACGCGGGCGCGATAGGTCGACTCGCCGGGGACCTCGAGCTCGAGGTCCCAGAGCGTCGGCGACGAGGGCGACCAGAGCGCCGGATTGTCGATCGTCGCCGCCGCCGAGACGACCTCGGTGCCGTTCTTCGCCACCGGCTCGGGGGCGAACGCGAGCGGGATCTGGCGGTCGCCGTTGCTCAGCGTGCCCTTGACGGTGATCGCCCGCGGGTCGGTGTGGTTGCGGACGTGGACGTTGACGGACACCTGCGCGCTGTTGCCGTCGAGCTTCGTCTGCAGGACGGGGTAGGAGAGCTCGCTCGCGCCGATCCGGCGGATCGAGACGTTGCGGTTGATCCCGCCGAAGTTGAACCAGAGCCGGTGCCAGCCGTCGCGCTTCATCGCCGTCGGCCCGCGCCAGTCGGCGCGCACGACGAGCGTGTGCTGCTCGCCGGCCTTGAGGAACGTCTGCACGTCGAACGGGAGGTACTCGCCGGTGTGCGTGCGGACGAGATCGCCGTCGACGAAGACCTCGGCCTTGTGGTTGACCGACTCGAAGCGGATCGTGTAGAGGCCGTCGGTCGGCACCTGGATCTTCGTCCGGTACCAGCCGATCGTGCCGCGGAACGTGTTGATGCCGCGCCGGCCGCTGATCCGCGTCGCGCTCGGCACATAGGGGACGCGGACGAGGTCGCCGCTGAAGTCGCCGTTCGGGTAGCCCTTGTCCAGGCCCGTGTCGTTGGGATCGCGCTTGAAGCGCCACAGCCCGTTGAGCTGCGCGCGATCGCCCGGCCCGTTGTAGATCAGCGGCGGGGCGCCGTGCGGCTCGAGGACGACCGACCCCGGCGCGGCGTCGGGCGCGGCGGACGAGACGGCCACGAGCCCTGCGACGAGGACGAGCGCCAGCGCGCTCAGACCCGCGACCCAAGCCCCCATCAGCCGATTGCTCACTCGTCCCCGTTCTTCGTGTCAGTCACAAGGCCCCTGCGCCGTTGTGCGCAGGGCATCGTTGTGCCGGCGCGGAACGTCATCGCCGCTGCAACGCGGCGGCGGGGAGAATGTAGCGCCCAGGCCCGATCCAGGCGACGGCTACCGCCGCCAAAGGTCCAGCTTTCAGGTGCCGCGGGCGGCCTTCCAGGCGAAGTACGCCTCGCGCATGCAGCTGTGGCAGGGGCGGTAGCCGGCGGCGATCGCGGTCGCCTCGTCGGCGAAGAACACGCGGTTGCGGGCGTAGCGCGCGCTCCCGGCGATCGCGCGCAGCGCCGACGGACAGTCCAGGCGCCCATAGATGCGGCTCGCGCGGTTGCCGCCGAAGGCGCCGGGCACGGCGGAGCGGTAGCGGACGCCGTCGGGGCCGATGAGCGTGTAGCTCGTCACCGTCACGCCGCGCTACGGCGCCATCGCGACGTACTTCGTCTCGAGGTACTCCGCGATCCCCTCGGGCCCGCCCTCGCGGCCGATCCCCGACTGCTTGACCCCGCCGAACGGCGCGCCGGCGTTGGAAACAACGCCCTGGTTGAGCCCGACCATGCCGGTCTCCAGGCGCTCGATGACGCGGAAGGCGCGCTGGAGCCCCTGGGTGTAGAGGTATGCGACGAGCCCGAACTGCGTGTCGTTCGCCGCCGCGATCGCCTCGCCCTCGGAGCCGAAGGCGCGCACCGGCGCGACGGGGCCGAAGATCTCCTCCTGCAGCAGCCGGGCGTCGGCGGGGACGTCGGCGAGCACCGTCGGCTCGTAGAAGTGGCCCGGGCCGTCGACGCGCTCGCCGCCGCAGAGCACGCGCGCGCCCCGCGCGACGGCGTCCGCGACGAGCTCCTGGACCTTCGCGACCTGGTCCTCGTCGATCAGCGGCCCGACCTCGACGCCCGGCTCGGTGCCGCGGCCGATCTTCAGGGCGCCCATCCGCGCCGCGAGCCGCGCGGCGAACTCGCCCGCGATCGACGCGTCGACATGGAAGCGGTTGGCGGCCGTGCAGGCCTCGCCGATGTTGCGCATCTTCGCGATCATCGCGCCGTCGATCGCGGCGTCGAGGTCGGCGTCGTCGAAGACGAGAAACGGCGCGTTGCCGCCGAGCTCCATCGAGACGCGCAGCACCTGGTCGGCGGCCTGGGCGATGAGCGTCCGGCCGACCTCGGTCGAGCCGGTGAACGAGAGCTTGCGCGTCCGCGGGTCCTTGATGACGGGCTCCATCACGGCGCCCGAGGAGCGCGCGGTGACGACGTTCAGCACGCCGGCCGGCAGCCCCGCCTCCTCGAGGATCTTCGCGAGCATGAGCATCGACAGCGGCGTGAGCTTCGCCGGCTTGACGACCATCGTGCAGCCCGCGGCGATCGCCGGGCCGACCTTGCGCGTGCCCATCGCCAGCGGGAAGTTCCACGGCGTGATGAAGACGCACGGGCCGACGGGCTGGCGCATCGTCAGCAGCCGGCCGCTGCCGGCCTCGTGGGTCGTGAAGCGGCCGTCGATGCGCACGGCCTCCTCGGCGTACCAGCGCAGGAAGCTCGCGCCGTAGGTCACCTCGGCCCTGGACTCCTTCAGCGGCTTGCCCATCTCGAGCGTCATGAGCAGCGCGAGGTCGTCGGCGCGGTCCATGATCGCCTCGTAGGCACGGCGCAGGATGTCGCTGCGGTCGCGCGGCGCGCTGTCGCGCCAGCTCGCGAACGTCTCGTGCGCGGCGGCAAGGGCGTCGAGCGCGTCCTGCGCGGTGGCGTCGGCGACCTCGGCGATCGTCTCGCCAGTCGCCGGGTCCTCGACGGCGACGGTGCCGCCGTCGGCGCCGTCGCGCCAGGCGCCGCCGATGAGCAGCTGGGTCGGGACGGTGGCGAGCAGCGCCCGTTCGTCGGCGGTCAGGTGCGTGGTGGAGCTCATGTGCGGATCCCCCATCTAGTCTCTCGTGCGCCGTGAGTGAGCATGCCATGCACGACGCGGGCCCTCGTACCCGCCCGGGCGCGCGGCGCAACTCCATCTTTCCGGGCGTGTCCGCTCAAGGGATGAGGCCGCTCCTCGCAGTGCTCGCCGCCGCCCTCGCGGCCGCTGCCGTCGCCGCGCCCGCCGAGGGCGCGTCGCGCCTGGTCATCAGCGGGGCCGGCTTCGGCCATGGCGTCGGGATGAGCCAGTACGGCGCGATGGGCTACGCGACCCAGGGCGCCGACCACGCGGCGATCCTCGGCCACTACTACACCGGCACGCAGATCGCGGCGCTCGGCGGGCCCCAGGAGGTGCGCGTGCTGCTCAAGACGGCGCCGCGGATCCTCCTCAGCGGCGCGGCCGCCATCGCCGGGGCGCGCTCGCTGGACCCGGCCCAGACGTACACCGCCGTGCGCGGGCTGAGCGGCGGCGTCTCGCTGCGCTCCAAGAGCGGGCGCGACCTCGGGACCTACCGGACACCGCTGGCGATCATCGGCGGGCCCGGCGGCCTGCAGATCCGCGGCCGCGCGCAGAACGACGTCACGAGCGGGCGCTACCGCGGCAACCTCGAGCTGCGGCCCGCGGCGATCGGCGGCGTGTCGGCGATCAACGCGCTCGACCTCGAGAGCTACGTCCGCGGCGTCGTCGGCGGCGAGATGCCGCCCGAGTGGCCGGCCGAGGCGCTGCGCGCGCAGGCCGACGCCGCCCGGACCTACGCCCTCGCGACGACCAAGCCCGGCGACGGCTTCGACCAGTACGCCGACACCCGCTCGCAGATGTACAAGGGGATCGCCGGCGAGACCCCGACGACCGACGCGGCCGTCGCCGGGACCGCGGGCGAGATCGTCGTCTTCGCCGGCAAGCCGATCGTGACGTACTACTTCTCGACGTCCGGCGGGCAGACGGAGAACATCGAGAACTCGTTCCTCGGCGCCGAGCCCGAGCCCTACCTCGTCTCCGTCGACGATCCGTTCGACACGGCCTCGCCGCGCCATCGCTGGACGCGGCGGATGAGCCTGGCCTCCGCGCAGCGGCGGCTCGGCAAGCTGCTGAAGGGCTCGCTGCAGCAGATCCGCGTGCTCAAGCGCGGGCAGTCGCCACGCGTCGTGAGCGCCGAGATCGTGGGCACGGGCGGGACGACGGCGGTGACCGGCCCGCAGCTGCGCTCGAAGTTCGGGCTCTACGACACGTGGGCGCGCTTCACCGTCATCACCTCGCGCGGCGCCCGCGGCGACGGCGACAAGCCGGTCGAGCCCGTCGCCCCCGCCACCGGCACGGGCGGCACCGCGCCGCGCGCGATCGTCCCCTTCGCCGCCGTCGCCCTGCCGGTGGCGGGCACGATCAGCGGGCGCATCACGCCGGTCGTGGCCGGCAGCCCGGTCGTCGTCGAGCGCTGGAGCGGCGCCGCCTGGGTGGCGCAGTTCGACGTGTCGGCACTCCCGAGCGGGCGCTACAGCGCGATCGTCCGCGCCCCCGGGCTGTACCGGATCCGCCACGCCGGCATGGCGGGCCCGCCGGTGCGGATCGGCTACGTGTAGACGCGGGTCAGCGACTCGGCGACGCAGACGGGCTTCAGCGCGCCCTCGCCCTCGAACGTGAGCTTCATCGTGATCTGGGCCCCGCCGAGGACGTCGTCGACGGCCATGAGCGAGATCCGCATCCGGACGCGGTTGCCGACCGGCAGCGGGGCCGGGAAGCGGACGCGATCCAGGCCGTAGTTGACGGCGAACGCGAACCCCTCGAAGCGCAGCAGCTGCTGGGCGAACATCGGGTGCAGCGAGAGCGTGTAGTAGCCGTGGGCGATCGTGCCCCCGAACGGCGTCTGCGTCGCGCGGACGGGATCGGTGTGGATCCACTGGTGGTCGCCGGTGACCTCGGCGAAGGCGTCGATCGCCTCCTGCGTGACCTCGTGCCATTCGCTGACGCCGAGCTCCTCGCCGACCTTTGCGCGCAACTCCTCCAACCCCGTGAACGTGAGCATGTGGGGAGCTTAGGACCTAGCCTGTGCCGCGTGCCCGCCCCGCTGCTCGTCGTCGACGCCCCGTCGCTCATGTACCGCGCGTTCTTCGCGCTGCCGTCGAGCATCACCGACGGCGACGGCCACCCCGTCAACGCCCTGCTGGGCACGGCGAACCTCGTCCTCTTCGTGCTCGAGCGCCATTCGCCGCGCGCGGTCGTGCTCTGCTGGGGCGCCGAGAAGGCCGCCTACCGCGCCGAGCTCTACGCGCCCTACCACGCCGACCGCCCGGCGATGGCGCCCGAGCTCGAGCGCCAGTGGCTCGACGCGCCGGGCTTCTTCGCGGCGTTCGGCTGGCGCAGTGAGTCCGACGCCGAGCTCGAGGCCGACGACCTGCTCGGGTCGCTCGCCCGGATCGAGACCACCGCGGGCGGCGAGACGCTGATCTTCACCGGCGACCGCGACATGTTCCAGTGCGTCGGCGACCGCGTCACCGTGCTGTTCCCGCGCGGCGGCAAGGACGGTCCCGAGGTCGTCGACGCCGACGGCGTGCGCGAGCGCTACGGCATCGAGCCGGCGCAGGTCCCGGACTTCATCGCGCTGCGCGGCGACCCCTCCGACGGCCTGCCGGGCGCGAAGGGCATCGGCGCCAAGACCGCCCGCGACCTCCTCCGTGAGCACGGGACGCTCGAGGGGGCCATCGCGGCGGCCGGCCGGCCGGGGGCGATGACCCCGCGCCAGGCCGGTGCGCTGACCGGCGATCCCGGCGCGCTGCGCGCCTTCAAGGACATCGCGACGCTGCGCACCGTCGACCTCGAGCGGCCCGCCGACGCGCCGCTGGACCGTGCCGGCGCCGCGGCCGCAGCGCGCGAGCGCGGGATGAACCGGCTCGCCGAGCGCCTCCAAGCCTGAGCCGGAACGCACTGCGCCCCCGCCGGACGTGGCGGGGGCGCGAGCGCACCGGGATCTCCTCCCTCAGGTCAGCCGGTGAACTGCGGCAACGTGGCCTGCTGCGGGCAGCCGAGGTACACGTAGCGCAGCGTCCGGGCCTTCGTGTCGGCGGAGGCCTTGAACGTCACGCGCGCCGTGACGCGATGGGGCTTGGTGCCCTGACCGCGCGGGTTGATCCGCACGCTGAACACCGTGCGCCCGTTGATCGCCCTGACGGTCTTCAGCGTGCGCCGGTCGAGCGTGAACTTCACGCTTGCGATCCCGCGGCCGGTCACCTTGACGCTGAACGCGCGGGTGACGCAGCGCGCCGGGCCCGTGAGCCTCGCGGTCCCGGACTGCGTCGCCGCGGCGAGGACGGCGCTGCGCGGCGGTGCCACGGCCGCGGGCGCGGGCGCGGGCGCGACGCTGATCGCCACCGGCGGCGCCGTGAGCACGGTCGTCGCCGGGTCGCTCGCGGTGACCTCGCGGCCGCCGAAGCTGTCGGTCCCGGTCACGACGCCGACGTTCTCGACCTGCGTCTGGCCGACGAGCGTCCTGACGCGGCACGTGTAGGCCCACGAGTCGCCCGGATCGAGCTGACCGGGGCTCGCGTCGCCGTTGGTGGAGACCAGCACCGGCGGCGCCTCGCAGAGCGCGTCGCCGACGTTGACGTTGGCCGCGAGGAACGGCACGTCGCCGGGGTTCGTCACGACGAGCGCGTAGTCGACGGCGGTGCCGGCCTGCGCGGTGGCGGGGCCGGTCTTGTCGATGGCGATCGCCGGGTGCAGAATCCGCGTCGTGTGCTGGTCGGTGTCCGTGACCGGGGTGCCGTCGGCGTCCGTCGCCGCGAGCGTCACGACGTTCACGAGGCTCGTGTCGCCGGCGGCGTGGGCCGGCACACCCATGGTGCAGGTGTAGACCCACGTCTCGTTGGCGTCGAGCAGCGCGTCCTGGTTGCCGCCGAGCTTCTGCGTCGGGCCGACGACCGGGGCGCACTTGTCATCCGTCACCGTGACGGTCTCAAGCGGCGTCGTGCCCGGGTTCGTGACCTCGAACGTGAACGTCAGCCGGTCGCCGTGGTAGGCGTACGCCGGACCCCGCTTGACGACGACACCGCCCGGCAGGACCTTCGTGTTCGTGATCGTGCACGTCTTCTCCGTGCCGACCGCGATCGTGCCGGCGCAGTCCGCAGACAGCTCCTTGGCGAACGTCGTCGGGCCGCCCGACTCGTCGACGGAGTAGGCCCCGGCGTCGAGCGTGATCGTGTGGCCCTGCTCGCTGCCCGCGAAGTGGGCCTCGCTCGCGCCGGTCGCCGTGACGTCCATCTGGAAGTCCGACGCCTTGGCCGTGCTGCCGCCCTTGTTGACGACGTGCTTGACGACCGTGAGGCGCGGCGCGATGTCGTCGTTCGTGACCGTGCAGGTCCGCGTCTGGCCGACCGTCACCGTGATGGTGCCCTGCTCGTCGCAGGCGCCGGAGAAGCTCGCGGCGTAGCCCGACGGGCCGCCCGACTCCGAGACGTCGTACGTCCCGGCGGAGACCGTGTACGTGTCGCCGGTCTCCGACCCGGCCTGCGGGCTGCCGGCGACGTCGCCCTGACCGCCGCTGACCTCGAGGTGCAGCGACCAGTCCTTCGCCGCCGCCGTGCCGCCGTTGTCGTTGACGACGTGCTTGACGACCGTGACCTTCGGGGCGATGTCGTCGTTCGTGACCGTGCAGGTCCGCGTCTGGCCGACCGTCACGGTGAGGTTGCCCTCGGCGTCGCAGGCGCCCGAGAAGCTCTGGGCGTAGCCCGATGGGCCGCCCGTCTCACCGACGCTGTAGGAGCCGGCCGCGACGGTGTACGTGTCACCGGTCTCCGAACCGGCCTGCGGGCTGCCCGCGACGTCGGTGCCGGCGCTCGTGAGATGCAGC
>DATJEE010000072.1:0-2264 GCA_035496995.1 Solirubrobacteraceae bacterium
GCGCCGACGCGCTCATGGAGGAGGCGATGACCTGCGACGACACGCCGCAGCCGCCCGCCCTCACCACCGAGTCGATCGCGCTCGACCTGCTCTTCGCCCTGCCCGCCGTCGAGCCCAGACGCGCCGCATGACGACCGTCGAAGCGCCCCCCGTCGCCTGGCCGCTGCCGACGGAGTGGCAGCCGCGCCCCTACCAGCTCGACGCACTCGCCCTCCTGCTGCGGCGCAACGCCGTCCTCGACCACGGTCTCGGCGCAGGCAAGACGCCGACCGTCCTCGCCGCGCTCGAGGCCCTCGGCGCGATGCGCGTCCTCGTGCTCTGCCCCGCGAAGGTCATCGCCGTCTGGCGCGACGAGCTCGCCGAGAACGCCGCCCGCACCTGGACCGTCTGGTCGGGCACCGTGCAAGGCGCCCGCGGCCCGCTGAAGAACCCGTCGGTCAGCCGCCGCGCCGCGTCGATCATCGAGGCCAATGTCGCCGCGATCCGCGTCCGGCGCCCGTTCCTCGCCGTCGTCAACTACGAGGCGACCGCGCAGAAGCCGATGCGCGATCTGCTGCTCGGCACAGACTGGGACGTCCTGGTCTGCGACGAGAGCCACAAGCTCGCGGGCGCCGGCGCGAAGACCTCCAAGCTGACCGCGCAGGTCGCCGCCCGCGTGCGTGGGCGCAACGGCCGCGTCGTCCTGTGCACCGGCACGTTCATGCCGCACTCCGCGCTGTCGGTCTACGGCCAGATGCGCACGCTCGACACCGCCGTCCTCGGCACGTCGTGGACCGCGTTCAAGGCGCGCTACGCCGCCTGGCGCGTCCTGCGGATCACGCCCGACGGCGACCCGATCTACCACAAGACGCCGCGCGGCGACCTGATCCCCGACGGCGTGCGCGCCGACCGCGAGACCGAGCTGATGGAGCGCATCGCGCCGCACGTGCACCGCGTCACGCAGGAGGAGCTCGACGCGCAGACGGGGCTCGTGGAGACCGCGCCGCAGATCCGCACCTGCACGCTGCGCCCCGCGACCCGCAAGGTGTACGACGCCCTGGAGCGCGACCTCATCGCGCAGACCGCCGAGGGCACGATCACCTCCGCGAACGCGATGGTCAACGTGCTGCGCCTGGCGCAGGTCACGTCCGGCTACGGCGTGGACGCCACGACCGGCAGCGCGATGAGCCTGGACGGGGGAGATCTGCCCGAGAAAGCGGCACTGCTCGCCGACGAGCTCGCCGACTACCCCGCCGACGAACCCGTCGTCGTCTTCGCCCGCTTCCACCACGACCTCGACCAGATCCGCCGCGTCGCCGAGAAGCAGGGGCGCCGCTACGCCGAGATCAGCGGCCGCCGCTCAGACGGCCTGGACGGGCACCGCATGACCACGGGCGCCGAGGTCGTCGGCGTGCAGCCGCAGGCCGGCGGCGCGGGCATCAGCCTGACGCGCGCCGCGCTGTGCATCTTCTACTCGTCGGACTGGAGCCTGGCGAACTACGACCAGGCCAAGCGGCGGGTGCTCCGACAGGGGCAGACCCGGCACGTCGTCTATCTGCACCTCGTGGCAGAGGAGACGATCGACGTGTCGCTGTTCTACGCGCTGAAGAAGCGGCGCGACACAAACCAGGCCGTGCTCGCGCGGCTGAAAGGACTCACCACGCCATGACCCACCAGGGCATCGCACCGGCCGCTGACGCGGCCTCGAAGCACGCCACCGTCACCGCGCAGGCACGCCGCCGCGCGATGAAGAAGCGCCGCAAGGCGACCCGCGCCGCCCGCAGGGCGAACCGATGAGCACCGCCAACCCCCTGCGCGACGCGCTCGACGACCTCGACGCCAGCGCCATCGAGCCGCAGCGCGTCATGGTACTCGACGAGGCCGAGCAGAGCGCCCTCCTGCGCGCGCTCGACTACGCCGCCTCCCTCGACGACGCGCCCGCCTACACGCGGCTGTTCTTCCGCATCGGCGCGGGCGACGAGTACTACAACAGCCAGCACGAGTTCGCCGCGCTGGAAGTCCGCAAGAAGCGCCTCGAAGAGGAGATCGGACGGATCAAGCGCCGCAAGGCCGACCTCCTCGAAACCGTCCTGGATGCACTCGCCGAGGCGGGCGCACGCACGATGCGCGAGCAGATCACCGATCGCCTGCTCCTGCGCAAGGACGACGTACGCCTCGCCTACGCCGACCCCGACTGGTCATCGCAACAGAAGGCGATCGCCAAGGAGACGGCGGGCGACGTGTTCCAGCAACTCGGCGAGCCGTTCGCGTCGATGCTCAAGCAG
>DATJEE010000073.1:0-24834 GCA_035496995.1 Solirubrobacteraceae bacterium
AGGCCAGCGCGCCGACGCCGATCTGGATCGCGCACAGCGGCGGGAGCGCCGCGAGCTGCTCGGCGAGCTCGTCGAAGATCGTCTGGTAGCCGTCGGCGACCCAGGCCGGGACCTCCTCGTAGCCCGGCCAGGAGTGGTCGGAGATGACGAGGCGGCGCTCGCCCGCGAGCGCGGCCGAGGCGGCGATCGCGTCGTCGTACGTGCCGGCGACGACGTCGACCGTCGCGCCCTCCCCGGCGATCGCGTCGATCCGCGCCGCGGCGGTGTGCTCCGGGACGAGGATCCGCGCCTCGAGGCCGAGCAGCGCCGCCATGTGCGCGACCGCGCGGCCGTGGTTGCCGTCGGTGGCGGCGACGAGCTCGGGCGGGTCGTCGGGCGAGACGAGCGCGCGCAGCTCGGCGAAGGACGTCGCCGGCTCGTCGCGGCCGGCGTCGCGGCTCAGCGCGCGGCAGACGGCCCACGAGGCGCCGAG
Source organism: Solirubrobacteraceae bacterium (assembly GCA_035496995.1). Taxonomy (GTDB): domain Bacteria; phylum Actinomycetota; class Thermoleophilia; order Solirubrobacterales; family Solirubrobacteraceae; genus CADCVQ01. Next base: position 473 of record DATJEE010000073.1, read on the forward strand.
GATCTTGAAGGCCGGCAGGCCGAAGCGCGCGGTCTCGAGCTTGACGTGGAGGTGCCCGAGGCCGAGCTGCGCGGCCGTGCCGGGCGCCTCGGCGAGCGCCGTGGGGGCGTAGCCGGGCATGCTGCGGTGAAAGCGCCCGGCCCGCGCGTCCGGCGCGGGCACCGCGCGCGCGGCGGCGCCGGCGTTGTCGAGGAAGTCGCGCAGGCTCGGTTCGGTCATGCGGCACATCGTGCCCGGAAGACGGCGCATGTGCGCGATCGCACGCGCGCGCCCCTGCGCCGGGACTAGTGTTGCGCCATGGAGGCTGCCTACGACGCGATCGTCGTCGGCTCGGGGTTCGGCGGCGGGATCACGGCCTGCCGGCTGGCTGAGCGCGGGTGGCGCGTGTGCGTGCTCGAGCGCGGCCGGCGCTTCGGCCCGGGCGACTTCCCCGACCGCCCCGCGCAGGCGCCGCGGATGTTCTGGCACGCCCGCCACAACCCGGGCGGCATGTTCGACCTGCGGATCATGCGTGACGTCGCGGTGCTCACCGGCACCGGCGTCGGCGGCGGCTCGCTCGTCTACGCCAACGTCCAGCTGCGCGCGCCCGACGCGATCTTCGCCGACCCGGCCTGGCCGGCGGCGATCGACGGGCCGGCGCTGCGCCCGTACTACGACCGCACGGAGGAGGCGCTGGATCCGCGCGACACCCCGGGCTACCCGCGGCTGCCGAAGGTCCGCGCGTTCGACGCGATGGCCGCCCACGCCGGCCGCGAGCCCAGCCGGCTGCCGATCGCCGTGCACTTCGGCGCCGCGCGGCGACACCCGTTCAGCGGCGCCTACCAGCAGGGCTGCGACAACCTCGGGCGCTGCGACATCGGCTGCCCGCGCAACTCGCGCAACACCGTCGACATCACGTACGTCGCGCGGGCGGAGGCGCACGGCGCGGAGGTCTTCCCGCTGCACGAGGTGCTGCGGATCGATCCCCCGGTCGGCGACGGCCAGCCCTGGCGCGTCGGCTTCCGCGACCTGCAGTACCGCATCGAGGGCGAGGTCAAGGCCCCGGTGCTCGTGCTCGCCGCCGGGGCGCTCGGCAGCACGCGCCTGCTGCTGAAGAACCGGCGCCGGCTGCCGCGGCTGTCGCCGGCGCTCGGCTCGCGCTTCTCCGGCAACGGCGACGCGCTCGCACTTGCGATCGACCCCGCGGCGGAGGGCGTGACGGGCGCCCGCGCGGAGTTCGGGCCGACGATGACAAGCCGCCTGGACTACGGCGACGAGCGCGGGTTCATGGTCGCCGACGGCGGCCTGCCGCACAACTTCGGCGGCCTCTTGGAGATCGTGCGCGGCGTGCGGGCGATCACCGGCTGGGGACGCGTGCGGCTCGTCGTCAAGAGCGCCGGCGCGAAGCTTGGGCTGTCGGACCGCCCGCTGTCACCGCGCGACCTGCACCTCAAGCGGCTGAAGCCGATCGGCGACACGCTGATCTTCCTCATGATCGGCCGCGACGCCGCCGACGGGCAGATGCGCCTGACGGCGCTGTTTCGCTGCTTCGACATCCGCTGGAGCAAGGCGGGCAGCGCGAAGCTGTTCGCGGGCATGCGCCAAGCCGCCGGCGAGCTCGCCGCGGCCGCGGGCGCGACCTCGTTCTTCGCGCTCGACGCGGGACCGCTCGGGAAGTTCATCACCGTCCATCCGCTCGGCGGCTGCCCGATGTCCGACGACGCGGCGAGCGGGGTCGTCGACGAGTGGGGCGCCGTCCACGGCTACGACGGGCTCTACGTCCTCGACGGGTCGATCGTCCCGACGGCGGTCGGCGTCAACCCCTCCAAGACGATCGCGGCGCTCGCCGAGCGCGGCGTCGAGCACCTGCTCGCCGAGCGCGTGCCGTCGTGACCGGGCCGCCGTTCGAGGTCCGCAAGACCTGGTCCAACCATCTCGGCAACCAGCGCACCGACCCGCTGCGCATCTACGAGCCGCGGACGATCGACGACGTCGTCGCGATCGTGCGCACGGCGCGCGAGTGGAACGTCAACGTCCGCGCCGTCGGCTCGGGCCACTCGTGGTCGGACGTCGCGCTGACGGACGGCTTCCTGCTCAAGCCGACCGGCATGACGCGCGTGCCGGCGCCCGAGCCCGACTTCCTGCGGGACGGGTGGGGGGAGGGTTCGCAGCGCAGGCTCGTGCGGGCCGAGGGCGGCACGCGCATCAAGGAGCTCAACGCCTGGCTCGACGCCCACGGCCTGGGCCTGACGAACATGGGCGGCTACGACCACCAGACCGTCGCCGGCGTGACGTCGACCTCGACGCACGGCTCGGGGACGGCGTTCGGCCCGCTCAACGACCAGCTGCGCTCGCTCGACGTCGTCGTCGGCGACGGCAGCGTCCAGCGCATCGAGCCGGCCGACGGGCCCACGGACCGCGCGGCCTACGAGGCGCACCACGGCGACGCCCGCACGCTCGTCCAGGACGACCACGTCTTCCACGCCGTCTGCGTCGGGATGGGCTGCATGGGCGTCATCTGCACGGCGATGCTCGAGGTCCGCGACCGCTTCTTCCTGCGCGAGGTCCGCGAGCTGCACCCCTGGGCGAAGGTCCGCGCCGATCTCGAGGACGGCGCCGTGTTCGCCGACAACGAGCACTACGAGCTCGCCTTCAGCCCGTACGACGACGGCTATCCGTATCCGTTCCTCGTCACGACGCGCAACAGCACGCCGGACCCGCGCAACCGCCCGTGGGACAAGCGCATGCGCAACTGGCTCGTCGAGCTCGCGGCGCTGTTCCCGTTCACGCCGCAGGTCATCAACCTCCTGCTCGACATCGCGCCGGGCCTCGCGCCGAAGCTCCTGCTCGGCTCGGTCAAGTCGCTCGTCAAGGACGAGTACGACGAGGTGAGCTTCAAGGTCTTCAACATCGGGACGCTGAACATCCTCCCGGCCTACTCGTGCGAGATCGCGATCCCGATGACCGCGGGGCGCCACATCGAGGCGGTCGAGACGATCTTCCGCGTCGCCCGCGACCGCCGCGAGCTCGGCTCCGTCTACCAGAGCTCGCCGATCGCGCTGCGCTTCGTCAAGGCATCACCGGCCTACCTCTCGATGATGCACGGGCACGACACGATGATGATCGAGCTCATCGGCCTCGACGGCAACGACGGCGGCATCGAGCTGCTGAAGGCCTACGAGGAGGCGCTGTACCCGCTCGGCGGGCGCCCGCACTGGGGCCACATCAACACGCTGAGCGGCAGCCACGGCTTCGTCGAGGCGCTGTACCCGCGCTACGCCGACTGGATGGACGTGCGCGCGCGCCTGGACCCCGACGGCGTCTTCGACAGCGCGTTCACCAAGCGCGTCGGGATCAGCCGCCTGAGCTGAGCTTCATCGCGTGCGGGAGCAGCGGGGCGAGCACGTCGAGGCACTCGCGGACGGCCTTCGGGTTGCCCGGGAGGTTGACGATGAGCGTCGGCCCGCGCGTCCCCGCGACGCCGCGCGAGAGCCAGGACATCGGCTGGAGCTTCGCCGTCTCGGCGCGCATCGCCTCGGCGATGCCGGGGGCCTCGCGGTCGAGCACGGCGCGCGTCGCCTCGGGCGTGACGTCGCGCGGCGCCAGGCCCGTGCCGCCGGAGGTCAGGACGAGGTTCGCCCCGACGGCGAGCTCGGCGATCGCCTCGGAGATCTCGTCGTGCTCGTCGGGCACGAGGCGCGTCTCGACGACCTCGATGCCGAGCGACTCGAGGATCTCCCGCATGAGCCCGGTCGTCGTGTCGGTGCGGGTCCCGGCCGAGCGCGTATCGCTGATCGTGAGGATCGCCGCCGTCGGCATCAGGGGTTCGACCGCCCGGTCTCGTCGCTGCGTAGCATGGGGGCGTGGACGTTACCGTGCGACTCTTCGCCAGCCTGCGCGAGCGCGCCGGGGCGGGCACCGTGGCCCTCGAGCTCGGCGACGGCGCGACCGTCGCCGACGCGATCGCGGTGCTGCGCGGCGGGGCGCTCGCCGGCCTGCCGGAGAACGCCCCGTTCGTGACGGCCGTCGCGCGCGAGTACGTCAAGGCCGACCATCCGCTGCGCGAGGGCGACGAGCTCGCGCTCGTGCCGCCCGTCAGCGGCGGCTCGGGCGAGGTGCGCTTCGTCGAGGTGACCGGCGAGCCGCTGGACCCCGAGGCGCTGCGCAGGCTCGTCGCCGATCCGTCGACCGGCGCGACGGTCGTCTTCTGCGGCACGACGCGCGAGGTCCCGGCGCTCGAGTACGAGGCCTACGTCGAGATGGCCGAGGAGAAGATCCGCCGGCTCGCCGAGGCCGTCGTCGCCGAGCACGGGCTCGCCGCGGTTGCGGTCTCCCATCGCACGGGTACGGTGGCGCTCATGGAGCCGAGCGTCGTGATCGCGGTCTCCGCCGGGCATCGCGCGGAGGCCTTCGAGGGTGCCCACGCGCTGCTGAACGCCGTCAAGTCGCAGGCGCCGATCTGGAAGCAGGAGCACCCGGAGGACGGGCCGCCGGCATGGGTCGAGGGCACGCTGCCGCAGGTCTAGCGGCCGTCGCGGCGCTCTGCGCGTGCGGCGGCTCCGCCGCCGACGGCGACGCGCCGGCGCAGAAGGCGCAGGCCGCCGCGAGCGGGGTCCGGCTCGTGCAGGTCGGCTCCTTCGACGCGCCCGTCTACGTCACGGCGCCCCCGGGCGACCGGCGCCGGCTGTTCGTCGTCGAGCAGGGCGGGACGATCCGCGTCATCCGCGCCGGCAGGCGGCTGGCCCGGCCGTTTCTCGACATCCGGTCGATCGTGACGGCGGGCGGCGAGCAGGGCCTGCTCTCGATGGCCTTCGCGCCCAACTACGCGAAGACCAGGCGCTTCTACGTCAACTACACCGACAAGGCCGGGCTGCAGCGCGTCGTCGAGTACCGCGCCGCGAGCGCCGACCGCGCCCGCGCGTCGAGCGCGCGCACCGTGCTGCGCTACGACGGCGTGGAGCCCAACCACAACGGCGGCCTGCTCGTCTTCGGGCCCGACCGGCTGCTGTACATGGGGACCGGCGACGGCGGCGGCGCCAACGACCAGCACGGCAGCCGCGGCAACGCCCAGAACCTCGACAGCCTGCTCGGCAAGATCCTGCGCATCGACCCGCGCAGGTCGGGCTCGCGGCCCTACAGCGTGCCGGCGAGCAATCCGTTCGCCGGCCGCGCCGCTGCTCGGCCGGAGATCTACAGCTACGGCCTGCGCAACCCGTGGCGCTTCTCGTTTGACCGCTCGACGGGGGACCTCGTCATCGCCGACGTCGGCCAGAACGCCGTCGAGGAGGTCGACTTCGCCCGCAAGGGCCAGGCCGGCGGCGCGAACTACGGCTGGCGCCCGCTGGAGGGGACCCGCCGCAACTTCGACGAGCCGGCGCCCGGCGCCGTGGCGCCGGTGCTCGAGCTCCTGCACAGCAACGGCAACTGCTCGATCACCGGCGGCTACGTCGTCCGCGACCGCGGCGTCCCGGCGCTGACCGGACGCTACGTCTACGCGGACCTCTGCCGCGGCGAGCTGCGTTCCGTGAAGCTCGCGCCGGGTTCGGCGAGCGGCGACGCGGCGATCCCCGGCGTCGCGAAGGTCGACCAGCCGTCGTCGTTCGGCGAGGACGCGCGCGGGCGCGTCTACGTCGTCTCGCTCAACGGGCCTGTCTCGCGGCTCGCGGCCGGCTGAGCCGAGCTCGGCTCTACGCTCGGTCGCATGACCGCTGACCCGCTCGCGCGCCGCGACGTCGCGCTCGTGCGCGCCGCAAACCCCGGCCCGTTCACGCTCGACGGGACGAACACGTGGCTCGTCGGCCGCGACCCGTGCTGGATCGTCGACCCCGGGCCGGCGCTCGACGCGCACGTCGCGGCGGTGCTCGTGGAGGCCGCGCGCCGCGGCGGGGTGGGCGGGATCGTCCTGACGCACGACCACCCCGATCACGCCGGCGCGGCACCGGCCGTGCGCGCGGGGGCGGGCAGCGGCGTCGCGGTCGCCGCGGCGCGCTGGGAGGGCGCCGACGCCGTGATCGGCGACGGCGACAGTGTCGGCCCGCTGCGCGCGCTCGCGACGCCCGGCCACGCGACCGACCACCTCGCGTTCGTCGCCGGCGACGTCTGCTTCACCGGCGACGCCGTGCTCGCCGAGAGCAGCGTCTTCGTCGCCCCCGATCCGGGAGCGCTGCGCGGCTACCTCGCGGCGCTCGAGCGCCTGCGGGCGCTGGACCTCGCGCTGCTGTGCACCGGCCACGGCCCGCCGGTCACCGACCCGGTCGCGCTGCTCGATCGCTACCTCGCCCACCGCGGCGACCGCGAGCGCCGGCTCGTCGCGGCGCTCGAGGACGGCCTGCGGACGGTCGACGAGCTGCTGGACCGCGTCTGGGACGACGCGCCGCCGAGCCTGCGGCTGGCGGCGACGGCGACGCTCGCGGCGCACCTCGGCAAGCTCGAGGAGGAGGGACGCCTGCCGGCGGGGGTTCAGCGGGTGCCGTGGCCGCCGCCGGGCGGTCTGCGACCCGTCGTCTGAGCGCGTTCCCCCGCCCGGTGGCCGGGCGGGGACGCGCACGTGATTTCAGTAGGCGCCGGCGGCGGGCGCCGCCGCCGGCTCGAGGCGGTCCAGGCCGACCTCGAACAGGCGGTCGGCGCTCTGCTCGAGCGCCGCGCGCAGCGGGTGGTCGCCGATCACGTCGGCCATCCGCTGGAACTGCGCGCCGGCGGCGAGCAGGACCATGGGGTCCAGCGCGTCGCGGTCGAACGTGTGGCCCCACGGCCACGGCCACGGCACCGGCGGCTTGGGCGGATCGGGGCAGAGCCCGTCGACGAACCGCTCGAGCTTGACGCGCGTCGCCTCGACGGCGCGCTCGCTGTCGCCGCCGATGACGATGATCGCGGCCGCCTCGTACTGCTCGACGGCCTGGCTGATCGCCGCGCGGGCGACGAGCGCCGCGTCGATGGCCCGCGGCGGCAGCGGCTGCGGGTTGAGGGAGACCTCGTCGCCGAGGTGGGCGATCGGCCCGATCGGCCCGCGCGGGTCGAAGTCCGGACCGTCGGGGTTGGGGAGGAACGCGCTGCCGCGGACGCCGCGCGCGATCGGTCCGATCGGTCCGCGCGGGTCGATGTCCGGACCGTCGGGATCCGGAAAGTAGAAGCTGCCGAACAGGCGGACAAGCGCCGCCTTGGAGATCGTCGCCATGTGGTGACTCCAGTCGTGTCGAGCGGACGCGGGATCGCGGCCGCTACACGAGGGAGCCGCGGGACCGGCGCCCGGATACGCGCCCCGGCGTGAGGTGCGTCACACGACCGGCTTGCCGGCGCCCTCGGCCACCCGCTCGCGCGCGAGCGCCATCGCGGCGTCCAGCGGCGTCACGCCGCCGGCGTCGGCGTCGTCGAAGATTCGGCGCAGCGTGTCGGCGATGCCGCGCACGCGGGTGCGGGCTCGGCGCGGGTCGTAGCCGGCGGGCTCGAGCTCGACGGCGATGTTGATGATGCCGCCGGCGTTCACGACGAAGTCCGGCGCCCAGAGCACGCCGCGCAGCGCCAGCAGGCCGGCGATGTCGTCCTCGGCGAGCTGGTTGTTCGCCGCGCCGGCGACGATCGGCGCCTGCAGGCGCGCGACCGCGTCGTGGTCGAGCAGGCCGCCCAGCGCACACGGGACGAGGACGTCGACGGCCGCCTCGAGCGCGTCCTGCGGGGCGATCCAGCGCGCGCCGAGCTTCTCCGCGAATCCGCGCTTGCCCTCGTTGATGTCGGTCACGAGCAGCGTCGCCCCGGCGCGAGCGCAGGCCGTGGCGACGCGCGCCCCGACGTTGCCGTGGCCCGCGACGGCGATCGTGCGCCCGGCGAGCGACGACGAGCCGAAGACGCGCTCGCAGCAGACCGCGATCGCGGCCTCGACGCCGAGCGCCGTCCAGGGGCTCGGGTCGCCCGAGCCGCCGCGGGCGCGCGTGAGGCCCGTGACGTGGCTCGTCGTCGTCGCGATCGTCTCCATGTCGCGCGACGCGGTCCCGACGTCCTCGGCCGTGACGTAGCTGCCGCCGAGCTGCTCGACGGTGTCGCCGAAGTCGCGCAGCGCATCGGCGCGCAGGCCGCGGCGGGCGGGGCCGCCGGGCGCGGGCCCCATGATGACGCCCTTGCCGCCGCCGAGCGGGAGCCCGGCCACCGCCGACTTGAAGGTCATCGCGCGCGAGAGACGCAGCGCGTCACGGACGGCGCGGCGCGAGTCCTCGTAGTACCACATGCGACACCCGCCGAGCGCGGGTCCGCGCGCCGTCGAGTGGACGGCGACGATCGTGAACAGGCCCGAGCGCGTGCCGCGCCGCACGAGCAGCGTCTCGTGGTCGAGTGTGGCGGTGTAGCGGTCGATGAGCGTGAAGGTCAGCCGGCGGAGGGACTGCCGGGCACGAACTCGGCCTTACCCGCGGCGGCGGGCACGGGCGCCGCGACGGGCGAGGAATCCGCCGACGGCGGCGCGGCGAAGCCGCCGCTGCCGTTCGCGGTGGGGGTGGCCGTGGGGGACGTCGAGCTGAGGTCCGGCGCGCTGCCGTCCCTGCCCGCGGTCACGGGCGTCAGGCCGTCGACGCCGTGGCCGAAGCCGGTGTCCTCGTTGGGGGCCGTCGCGCCGCCGGTCGTGTCGTCGGTGAGCGCGCCCGCCGACGGGTCGTCGGCCGGGGTGCCGGTGACGGCGGCGTCGTGCAGGCCCTTGGTCGCGACCGCCGAGCCGACGGCGCCGCGGATGTGGGCGACCGGCCCCCGGCGCGCGGCGCGCTTCGGCAGCGCCGTCGCGGCGCGGGTGGCGCTGCGCACCGGAGTGGCGACCGAGCGCTGGACGACGGGTGCGGCATGGGCGGGACGTGCGGGCGCGCGGTGCGAGGGCTCCAGGCGCGAGCCGACCTCGACGGCCCCGCCCGCGGTGAGCGCCGCGCAGCACACGACCGCCGCGACCTTCGCCGCCGTCCCGGTGCCGACGGCCGCGATCGCGCCGCCGCCGGCGGCGGCGCCACCACCGGCGCTCGCGGCGCCGGCCGAGCCGGCACCGCCGATGCCGACGAGCTTGAGGAACGCGGCCATCGGGCCGGACCCGCCGGGTGCCAGCGCGCTGAAGCCCTGGCGCACGGCGCGCAGCTGCGTGCGGTACTCGACGCAGCCCGGGCAGTCGCGCAGGTGGCGTCGGGCGAGGCCGCTCGCGCGCACCCCGCGCTCGTAGGCGTCGGCAAGGTCGCCGCGGATCGCCAGGCAGTCGGTGTCGCGCGCCTCGACCGCCTCGACGAGGCTGATTCGCGCCCGCACGAGCAGCGACTTGACGGCCGGCAGGGAGACGCCGAGCGCCGCCCCGAGTTCGGCGTAGCTCAGGCCGTCGATCTCCCGCATGAGCAGCGCCGAGCGCTGCTGGTCGGGCAGCCGGCGCACGTCCTCGATGAGCCGGCGCAGGTCGTCGCGGCGCTCGGCCTCGGCGATCGGGTCGTGCAGCGGCTTGCGCGACGTGTCGAAGAGGTCGATCGCGGGCGGCACCGGCTTGCGCAGATGGTCGACGCAGCGGTTGTGCGCGACGCGGTACAGCCACGCCCGCAGCGACAGCGGGCGGTCGTTCGCGCGCAGGGAGGAGTAAGCGCGCAGGAAGACGTCCTGGAGGGCATCCTCGGCGTCCTGGCGCGATCCGTCGAGCATCTGACGGGCGTACGCGAAGAGCCGCTGGCGGTAGCGATCGTGGATGACGCTGAAGGCCGCGTCGTTGCCCGCCCGGAAGAGCGCGACGAGCTGCTCATCGGAACGGAGCCGCAGAAGAGGCGCCGTGACCGAGATCCGGTTGAGCCCAGCGGGTGCTCGAAGTGCTCCGGCCTCCATGCAGTCCTCGTGTGAACTGTAACTGCAACCGAACCCGGAAGTTGTGCAATGGCTCAGATCGTCGCGTGGCTGCGCAGTGACGCGGCCGCGACGACGAGGGCGATCCCGCCCGCCTCGACGATCCCCGGGACCTGTCCGAGGACCGCCGCGCCGACGATAGCCGCCGTCGCGGGCAGCAGCGCGAGCAGCAGCGCGAAGCGCGCGCGCGGCAGCCGCGCCATCGCGACCTGCTCGAGCGCGTAGGGCACGACGCTCGACGCGACGCCGACGAGCAGGCAGGCGGCGAGCAGGGGCGGGCTCACGAGCGCGGGCACGGCGCTGGATATGAGCACCGGCGCCAGGCCGGCCGCGCCGATCGCCATGCCGAGCGCCAGCCCGTCCTGCGGGCGGATGCCCGGATCGCGCGCGACGCGGTGGCCGAGCACGATGTAGACCGACCAGAACACGCCCGCCCCGAGCGCCAGCGCCAGCCCGCCGGGGCTGCCCGCGAGATGGACGTCGGCGAGCAGCAGCACGCCGGCGGTCGCGAGGCCCAGCGCGGCGCCGTCGCGCCGTGTGCGCGAGCCGAGCGCGGCGACGGCGATCGGGCCGCAGAACTCGATCGCGACGGCGGTGCCGAGCGGCAGGCGGTCGATCGCGAGGTAGAAGCAGAGGTTCATGAGCCCGAGCGCGACGCCGAACGCGGCGACGAGCCGCAGGCGCGCCCCCGCCCAGCGCGTCCGCCACGGCTTGCGCCACGTCACGAGCACGGCCGCCGCGGCCACGACGCGCAGCCACGCTACGCCGGCGGCCGGCACCGATGCGAACAGGAGCACTGCGAAGGCCGAGCCGAGGTACTGCGAGATCGCCCCGGTGACGAACAGCGACTGCGGAGGCAGGCGCCGCATGGGACGACAGGCTACGGGGCCTAGCATGGCGTGCGTGCTGGGGGAACTGCGGTCGCCGAAGCTCACGCGCGTGATGCCGGCGCGGGTCGTGGCCGTGCTGTCGGCCGCGCTCGCGCTCGGCGCCTGCGGCGAGGACCGCGGCGAGGGCCTGCGCACGACGCCGGCGAAGGTCGGCACGGGCACGACGAGCTTCTCGATCTCGGCCGACGCGACGGTCCCGGTGTCGCTGACGGACTACCGGCTGCCGCGCAACGTCCGGGTCGCGCGCAGCGGCGTCGTCGCCTTCGAGGCGACGAACGACGGCCAGGTCGCGCACGCGCTCGCGGTCGTCGGACCGGCGGGTCAGGCGCGCACGCAGACGCTCAAGCCCGGCGAGCGGACGACGGTCGAGGTCCGGCTGCCGCCGGGCACGTACAAGTGGTACTGCCCCGTCGCCGACCACGAGCGACGGGGGATGGTCGGCCGGGTGCGTGTGGCCGAGTGACTAGCCGATCGCGTGCTCGACGGCCCAGCGCGTGAGCTCCGAGCGGCGGCGCAGGCCCGTCTTCTCGCGGATGCGCGTGAGGTGGTTCTGCACCGTGCGCGGCGAGATGAAGAGCTCCTGGCCGATCTCGTTGTCCGTCTTGCCCTGGACGACGAGCCGCAGCACGTCGAGCTCGCGGCCCTGCAGCGGGCGCACGGCCGACTGCTCGCCGCGGGCGGAGCTCGAGAACTCCTTGAGCAGGTGGCTGGCGAGCGACGGCGTGATGACCGAGCCGCCGCCGTGGGCCGTGATGACGGCCTGGCGCAGCTCCTCGCCGGTGCTGCGCTTGGAGAGGTAGCCGGCGGCGCCGGCGGCGATCGCGTCGAGCAGCGTGCTGGCCTGCTCGCTGGCGGTCATGACGATGACGCGGATCTCCGGCTGCGTGTTGCGCAGCTTGTCGAGCACCGCGAGGCCGCCGAGGTCGGGCATGCGCAGGTCGAGGATCATGACGTCGGGCTTCAGGTCGGCGGCGACGTCGAGCGCCTCCTGGCCGTTCTCGGCCTGGGCGACGACCTCGATGCCCGGGTCCTGGTTGAGAGCTCGCACGACGCCCTCGCGGACGAGCGGAAAATCGTCAGCGACGACGACGCGGATCTTCATGATTGTCAGGCTCCTTGCCTTGTGTGATCAGTGTGACGAGGGTTCCCCCACCTGGCGCGCCCTCCAAGGAGGCGTGCCCGCCGACGCGCTTCATGCGGCCGACGATGCTGCCCTTCACACCGAGGCCCGTGGCACTCGCCACGAGCTCGGGGTCGATGCCCACACCGTCGTCTGTGACGGTCACGGCGGTGCGTCCGTCGAGTCCGGTCTCGACCCGGACGACGACGGACGAAGCATGTGCGTGCTTGCGGGCGTTCGTGACCGCCTCGCGAACGGCGCCGGCGAGTGCGGCGACCTGCTCGCTCGTGGGCGGCAGCCCCATGTTCCCGACGACGAGCTCGACCTTCGAGTCCAGCGACCGTGCCTCGGCCGTGACCTGCTCGAGCTCGGGCAGCAGCCCGCCGCAGGGCTCGCCGGTGTCGGCGGTCTCGATCCAGCGGTGCAGGTCGCGCGCGGCGCCCCCGGCCAGGCTCGAGATCTTCGAGGCCGTCAGGCCGGTGCCGAAGCCGTCGCCGGCGATGAACTCGAGGATCTGCAGCGCGGTGTCGTGCAGGTGCCCGCGGACCCAATCGCGCTCGTCCTCGCGCGCGGCTTCGACGAGCGGGTCGAGGCTCACGACGTCGTCGCCCTCGCCGAGCCGCTCGAGCTCGTCGCGCAGGCGGCGCGCCTGGACGTCGGCGCGCGTGATGAGGTCGGCGGGGTCGGCGCCCGGGTCGACGAGCTCCTCGAGCCCCGGGACGATGACCGTGCGCAGGCGCGCACGTGTGCGGGCACGCTCACTGCACCGCAACAGCTCGATCGTCCGTGCGCGTGCCGCATCCATTCCCCTGTTGTCGACACCGCCCTCCGGTGCCGGAACCTGCTGCCCCAAGCTCATCTACCGTCCCTGCCTTCTCGTATACAGACCCTCATTGGTCTGCAGAAAAAGGAGCGCTTCGGGTTGCAACCTTACGCAGCGCAGGCGGCCCTGGTCAACCCCAGTGTGCGCACCTTCACGCACACTTTGCGCCCTAGGGTACCCCAGTTACATAGCGATTTTGCAGGGAAAACGTCTGAATCCTGCATTGCGGGCCAAGTCTGCAGAGGTCTGCGGAAGCAGCAGATTCGCAAGGCGCAGCTTCTGCATAGGTTTTGCGCCGCCTTTACTCGCCGCGATACCCCGGCTCCCCGGGAAGCAGCACCTCGGCGGTGCCATTGCGCACGACGACGCGCGGCTGCACGGGCCGGATGTCCTTCGCGCGGGCGTGCGCGAGCAGCTCCTGCACCGTGGTGAACGCCGAGAGCTCCTGCAGATGGCGGAGCGTCGGGAAGACGAGCGGCAGCTCGCCGGCGGCGTGCGCGTCCAGCGCTGCGCGCGGGGAGCTCCAGCGCAGGTCGACACACTCGGTGCCGTCCGGGACGCCCACCGCCCCCGCCGGAGCGCGCGCGAGGAAGAAGTGCGTGTCGAAGCGCGTCGCGATCTGCTCCGGCGTGATCCAGCGGCTGTACTTCACGAGGTCGCCTGCAGCGACGCCGCCGACCCCCGCCTCCTCGGCGAGTTCGCGCACGGCGGCGGCGCGATGGGCGCCCTCGCCCTCGCCCTCGCCCGCGTCGACGGCACCGCCGGGGAAGACCCAGTAGCCGCCCATGAAGCGCTGGGCGGGGTTGCGCCGGACGAGCAGCAGCTCGAGGCCGTCGCCGTCGCGCAGGAGGATCACCGAGGCCGATTGGCGCGGCGTGCTCGGCGGGCCGTCGTTGAGCCGCTCCGCGGTCGGTGGCCGGTCGATCGGCATTGGCTTGCGAGCCTAGTGGACCCGGCCGGGTCCACCGCCCGCGGAGTCACTACCCTCATGGCAATGAGCACAGAGACCACGACGACGCGCTGGATCTGCGAATCCTGCGGTTTCATCTATGACCCCGACGACGGCGATCCCGATGGCGGCATCCCCTCCGGCACGGCTTTCACCGACATCCCCGACACGTGGTTCTGCCCCGTCTGCGGCGCCCGCAAGAAGGACTTCACGCCCTACGAGGACTGACGTCGGCCGCAGGTCCGAGCTTGCGAGGACCGCAGGCCGAAACCAAGAGGGCGAAGCCCGGCTACCTGATCGCGTGCTCCACGGCCCACCGTGTGAGCTCTGAGCGGCGGCGCAGGCCCGTCTTCTCGCGGATGCGCGTGAGGTGGTTCTGCACCGTGCGCGGGGAGATATCGAGCTCCTCGCCGATCTCGATGTCGGTCTTGCCCGCCGCGACGCCGCGCAGGACCTCCAGCTCGCGCGGGCCCAGCAGCGCGCGCACCTTGCGCTGCGCCTCGACGCCCGAGCTCTTGGGCAGCTCCTTGAGCAGGTGCTCGGCGAGCGCCGGCGTGATGACAGAGCCGCCGCCGTGGGCGGTGATGACGGCCTGGCGCAGCTCCTCGCCCGTCGCGCGCTTGGAGAGATAGCCGGCCGCGCCGGCCTCGAAGGCGCCGAGCAGCGGGGCCGCCTGCTCGCTGGCGGTCATCAGCAGGACGCGGACCTCGGGGTGCGACTTGCCCAGCGCGTCGAGCACGCCGAGGCCGTCGAGCCCGGGCATGATGAGGTCGAGGATGAGGACGTCGGGCTGCAGCGCCGCGACGAGCTCGAGCGCCTCGTGGCCGTTGTTGGCCTCGCCGACGACCTCGATCGCCGGGTCGCGGATGAGCGCCCGGACGATCCCCTCGCGAACGAGCGGGAAATCGTCGGCGGCGATGACGCGGATCTTGATGGCCGACTCTCCCCGTGGATGACAATGACGAGCCGTCGCGAGCTGTTGCAGACGGTAGCGGTTGCAACGCCCCGGAAACCAGGACGTTCGTCCTACGCGAACTGCGCAGATTACCTGCAGACCTACGTAGGAACAGATGTCGCCTCGCAGTCGGAGTGGCCGCAGCCGCAGCCCTTGGGCGAGGTGTCGTCGGGAGCCTGCTCCTGCTGGCGTGCGCAGTACTCCGAGCAGTAGCCGCTCGGGCCGGCCTCGCAGGTGCAGCCTTCGCCGCCACAGGTCGTCTCGGTCATTGCGTGCTCCTTTCGTGAACGGGCGGCGCGCTCGAGGCCGCCCACGCGTCTTGCCTACCCGGCAGGCCGCGCAGTCCCTCGCCGACGGGCGCAATTCGCGCGTATGCGGTGCTCAGCGCGCGGGCGCGGCGGCGAGCAGGTCGTCGAGCTCGAGCGGCAGGTCGAACGCGGCGAAGCCGTCGACCCCGAACTGCGGCCATTCGGCGAACGGGCGGTCCCAGGCGAGCTCGAGGTCGTTGCCGTCGGGGTCGGTGACGTAGACGGCGAGATGCGTGCCGTGATCGGCGAGCTGGCGCAGCGGGACCCCGGCGTCGACGAGGCGGCGCACGGTCACGGCGAGCTGGGCACGCGTGGAGAAGTTCAGCGCGACGTGGTGCAGCCCTGCGACGCCGTCGGGCTGCGGGTCGCCGCCGGCGGACTTCCACGTGTTGAAGGCGAGGTGGTGGTGGTAGCCCCCGGCGGAGAGGAACAGCAGGTCGCCGGTCGTCCCCCAGCCCGGGATGTCGCGGAGCTCGTAGACGAGGTCGAAGCCCATGATGCCGACGTAGAACTCGCGGATGCGATCGATGTCGGCCGTCCGCAGGTGGACGTGGCCGATGCGCACCTCCGGGTCGATCGGATCGGCGGCGGGCGCCGCCGCCCGCATCGGTCCCTGGGGGCCGCTCATGACGGCGTCGCGATGGTCATGCCCGCATTGTGGCTCAGGCGACCTGTGCGAGCAACACGGGGTGCGCGGTCGCCTCGGCGACCGACGCGGCCGTGACGGCCACGAGGTGGCGCAGCTCCTCCGCGCTGATCGCCAGCGGCGGCATGAGCACGACGACGTCGCCGAGCGGCCGGATGACCGCGCCGCGGCGCCGCGCCGCGAGCGTCACCTCGTGGCCCATGCGCGCGTGCGCCGGGAAGCCGCCGAGCTCGATGCCGACCATGAAGCCGCGGCGGCGGATCTGCGCGACCGCCGGCAGCGGCGCCACGAACTCGGCGAGCAGCTCGCCGAGCAGGTCGATCTTCGGTGCCAGCGCCGCGAGCGTGTGCTCGCGCTCGAAGACGTCGAGCGTCGCGAGCGCGGCGGCGCAGGCGAGCGGGTTGCCGGTGTACGTGTGGCCGTGGAAGAACGTCTTCAGGTCGGCGTACTCGCCGAGGAAGGCCTCGTAGATGCTCTCGGTCGCGAGCGTCGCGGCGAGCGGCATGTACCCGCCGGTCAGGCCCTTGGCGACGCACATGAGGTCCGGTGCGACGCCCTCCTGCTCGCACGCGAACATCGTGCCGGTGCGCCCGAAGCCGGTCGCGACCTCGTCGCAGATGAGCAGCACGTCGTGCTCGTCGCAGAGCGCGCGCACGTCGCGCAGGTAGCCCTCGGGATGCACGAGCATCCCGGCCGCGCCCTGGACGAGCGGCTCGACGATGACCGCCGCGACGCGCCCCGCATGCTCGCGCAGCAGCGCCGCCATGTGCTCGGTGTCGCCGGGCTCGGCCTGCCAGGTTCCGAACAGCAGCGGCCCGAAGCACGCGTGGAAGACGTCGATCCCGCCGACGGAGACCGAGCCGATCGTGTCGCCGTGGTAGGCGTCGCGCAGGCAGATGAAGGAGTCGCGGCCCTCGACGCCGCGGTGGCGCCAGTACTGGAAGGCCATCTTCAGCGCGACCTCGGCGGCGGTCGAGCCGTTGTCGGAGTAGAAGACGCGCGCGAGGCCGGGCGGGGCAAGCGCGACGAGGCGGGCGGCGAGCTCGATCGCGCCAGGGTGCGAGAGCCCGAGCATCGTCGTGTGCGCGACCTTGTCGAGCTGCGCGCGGACGGCGCGGTCGATCGCGGGATGGCCGTGGCCGTGGACGTTGCACCACAGCGACGAGACGCCGTCGAGGTACGCGTTGCCGTCGGTGTCGTAGAGCGTGCAGCCCTCGGCGCGCTCGATGATCAGCGGGTCCTCCTCGCACCAGCCCTGCTGCTGCGTGAACGGGTGCCAGAGCACCCGCTTGTCGATGTCTGCGAGCTGCTGCGTGGTCATGTGGGTGACCCTAGGCACGCGGGCGGACGAATACGCTCGTCGCGCATGCGCCGCCTGCCCGAGCCCCCGCTGGGCCTCATCGTCTTCGTCGTCGGCGTCAGCATCCTCGGGGCGGAGATCGCGGCGGCGCGCCTGCTGGCGCCGTACTTCGGCGCGTCGACGATCGTCTGGGCGAACACGATCGGGATCGTGCTCGTCGCCCTCTCGGTGGGCTACTGGTACGGCGGCCGGCTCGCCGACCGCAACCCGTCGCGCGAGGGCCTGTACCGGATCGTGCTGCTCTCGGGCGTGCTGCTGGCCGCCGTGCCGTTCGCGGCGCACCCGTTCCTCGGCTTCGCCGTCGACGCGCTGGACTCGATCTCGGCGGGCGCCTTCGTCGGCTCGCTGCTCGGCGTCACGGTGCTCGTCGCGGTGCCGGTGCTCGTGTCGGGCGCCGTCGCGCCGTACGCGCTGCGCCTGGCGGTCGCCGACGTCGAGCAGGCCGGCACCGTCGCGGGGCGCCTGTACGCGACCTCGACCGTCGGCAGCCTCTTCGGGACGTTCCTCTCGGCGCTGCTGCTGATCCCGCTCATCGGCACGCGGCGGACGTTCATCGTCTTCGGCCTCGCGCTCGTGCTGCTCGGCGCGTGGGGGCTCGCGCGCCGCATCTACCTGCTCGCGCCCGCGGCGCTCCTGCTCGCCCTCGCGCTGCCGGTGGGCACGGTCAAGGGCGAGACCGACGCAGGCTCGCGCGTCATCCACGAGGCCGACACGGAGTACCAGTACGCCCGCGTCGTCGAGGACCGCGACGGCACGCGCCGCCTCGAGCTCAACGAGGGCCAGGCGGTCCACTCGGTGATCCACCCGGGGACGTACCTCACCGACGACTACTGGGACGAGATGCTCGTGCTGCCGTTCGCCGCGCGCACGCGCCCGCCGCGGGAGATCGCGATCCTCGGCAACGCCGCCGGCACGACGGCGCGCGCCTACGGCCACTTCTTCCCGCACACGCGGATCGACGCCGTCGAGATCGACGGCGAGCTCACGGACATCGGGCGCCGCTACTTCGACCTGCGCGGCCCGCACCTGCGCACGCACACCGCCGACGCGCGGCCGTACCTGCGCCGCACGAAGGAGCGCTACGACGTCATCGTCGTCGACGCCTACCGCCAGCCGTACATCCCGTTCTACCTCGCGACGAAGGAGTTCTTCGAACTCGCCCGCGCGCGGCTGCGGCCGGGCGGGATGGTGATCATCAACGTCGGCCATCCCGAGCGCTCGTCGCGCCTGGAGCGCGTGCTGAGCGCGACGATGGCGGCGGTCTTCCCGACGGTCGTCCGCGACCCGTCGCAGCCGACGAACACGATGCTCGTCGGCAGCGCCGGGCCCGTGACGGCGCCGCGCCTGGAGCGCAGCACGATCGACCTCCCGCCCGAGCTGCGGCGGACCGCGCGCGCCACCGCCGCGCGCCTGGCCCCGCGCCTGACCGGCGGCCGCGTCTACACCGACGACGTCGCGCCGGTCGAGTGGCTCGTCGACGCGTCGATCGTGCAGGTGGCGGCGAAGGGGGAGCGTTAGAGCTCGACGCTCGCCATCCCCGCCTCGGAGTAGCGGTCGCCGGCGACGGCGCCGGCCGGCAGCGCCGCGTCGAGCGCGGCGAGCTGGTCGGCGGTGAGCTCGATGTCGGCCGCGGCGGCGTTCTCCTCGAGGTAGCGCACGCGCTTCGTGCCGGGGATCGGCGCGATGTCGTCGCCCTGGTGCAGCAGCCATGCCAGCGCGAGCTGGACCGGCGAGTGGCCGGCCTGCTCGGCGATCTCGCGCAGGCGCGCGACGAGGCGCAGGTTGGCCTCGAGGTTGTCGCCCTGGAAGCGCGGCTGGTAGCGGCGGAAGTCGTCCTCGGCGAGGTCGTCGATCGAGGCGTACTGCCCGGTGAGGAAGCCGCGGCCGACGGGGCTGTAGGGCACGATGCCGACGCCGAGCTCGCGCGCGGCCGGGACGATCTCGGCCTCGATGCCGCGCGCGAACAGCGACCACTCGCTCTGCAGCGCCGTGACCGGCGCCACCGCGCAGGCCGCGCGCAGCGTCGCGGCGCTGACCTCGCTGAGGCCGATGTGGCCGATCTTCCCCGCCGCGACGAGCTCCGCCAGCGCACCGACGGTGTCCTCGATCGGCACGTCGGGGTTGCGCCGGTGCATGTAGTAGAGGTCGATGTGGTCGGTGCCCAGGCGCTGCAGCGAGGCCTCGACGGCCTGCTTGATGTACGCGGGGCTCGAGTCGATGCGACGGCCACCGTCCTCGTCGCGGACGATGCCGAACTTCGTCGCGATCACGACGTCGTCGCGGCGGCCGGCGATCGCGCGGCCGACGAGCTCCTCGTTGCGGCCGTTGCCGTACATGTCGGCGGTGTCGAGGAACGTGACCCCGAGGTCGAGCGCGCGGTGGATCGTGGCGATCGACTCGGCGTCGTCGCCGGGGCCGTAGAACTCCGACATGCCCATGCAGCCGAGGCCGAGGGCGGAGACGTTCAGGGGGCGGTGACGCCCGAGGGTGCGTTGATGCATGCCCCCAACGCTAACAGAAGGGGGCCTCCGGTTAGCCGGAATCCGCCGATCCTCACTGAGATTGAGGCTTAGCGCGGCTTCGGCAGCGAGGACGTGTCGACGACCTCGAAGTCCGAGCCCCGCAGCCGCCCGAGCGTGTGCAGGTCGTCGTTGTCCCAGCGGCGGTCGGGCGCGCCGCTGAAGTACCACGGCGAGCCGTTGTCGGCGAGCAGCGCGCCGTAGCGCTGCAGCGCCCTGGCGACGATCCGCGCCTGCGGCTTCAGCCCGCCGAGGTCCGTGCCGCGCTTGAGGCGGATGCGCAGGCCCATCGGCGGCAGCGCGGCGTCGTCGCTGCTGGACGCGAAGTGGCGCGCGGGGTAGACGTAGGCCTTGCGCGTGCGCGGCGCGGTGAAGCGCAGCGCGTGGTCGATCGCCCCGTGCGCGACCTCGCCGTAGCGTGCGAGCCCGGGCAGGATCGGCAGCCCGGCGGCGTCGGCCGACGTCCAGCCGGCGGGCCGCAGGTGGTTGGAGCGCAGGTCGTAGATCGCGCCCGACCCGGCCCTCCAGCCGGCACCGCGCTCGAGCATGTGGGCGTCGTAGAGCTCGTAGAGGCGGCAGCGGTCACGGTCGACGACGAGCACGTGGCGGTCGCCGCCGGCCCCGGGGCCGCCCTCGACCGGCGCGTTGGGCGGGATCGGGTACGGCCCGCGATCGGACTCGTCGGCGTAGTCGAAGGCCACCCCGACACGTGGTTGCCCGCGGCGCACGACGGTGTACGGGATCCCGATCGGACCGCCGTTGTAGGTGCCGGAGCCGAAGTCGGCGTGCGCGGTGGATCCGAGGCCGATCGAGCCGACGAGCGTCGCCGAGTTGCCCGCGACCGGGAGCTTGTCGACGCGCTGGTTGAAGGCGTTGGACTTCGGGAGCACGGGGCAGCGCGGCGCGTTGGGCAGGCGCCGCGCGCTCGCTCCCGGGGCGACGGCGACGAGCGCGGCGGCGAGGGCGATGGCGGCGAGTGCCCGGCGCGTCATCGGGCGATCGTACGGCGGGGCGGCGCGGCGGTGGACGGCTGTGCGGTCAGCCGGTGGGCGCCAGCCCGCCGCCGCCCTCGAGGCGGTCGATGAGCGCGAAGAGCGCGCGGGCGTGCGCCTTGGAGTCCTCGGAGTTCGCCTCGACCCCGGCCTGGATCTGCGCGGTGCGCTTCCTGCTCTCGGCCTGATGTTCCCTGCTCTCCTTGATGCTCTCCCTGATCTCGCGGCGCATCTCCCGCTGGGAGCGCAGGAGGTCGCGGAAGACGATCTCGCTGCGCCGGTTGAGCTCGCCGACGAAGCGCAACTGCTCGTCCGTCTGAGCGAGATGTGCGTCGAAGCGCGCGCCCCACTCATCCCACTTCGCGTGCCGCTCCGCACGGTCGCGGCGCATCTCCTCGAGGATCTCGTCGAACCGGTCGGGCATCAGGCCTCAGATGCTGCCAAGCACGGTTTGACAGATCAACACCGCCGTGTGCCGACTCTGCGCAGACGCTGTCACGCATCGACCGCCGGCGTGATGCTCACGCGCGAGCCCGCCGCGAGCGTCACGTGCGATGGCTCGGCGTCGGCGAGGAACGCCCACTGCGGGCCGTAGAGGCCGGCGAAGTCGACCTCCACGCGCAGGTCGCGGACGTCGTGCAGCGCCCAGACCGGGTGGGCGACCGCGTAGCTGCGCGCGCGGCCGTCGCGCGCCCGCCCGACGCCGAGGTCGTGGTGCGTGAGCCAGTAGGCGGCCGAGTCCACCGCGGGCACGCGCGCGACCGGATCGGCCCAGGCCTCCAGGCGGTTGCGCAGCCCGCGCCCGAAGCGGTGGCGGACGCCGAGCAGGCCGTCGCGCGCCAGCAGCTCCTCGCGCATGCGGACCGTCCGGTAGGGCTCGTTGTAGGCCGCGCGCGCGACGATCGAGATCGCCGGCCGCGGGACGAACTCGCGGATGAAGACGACGGCCCGCTCGCCGTGCAGGCGCACATAGAAGCGCAGGTTGATCTCCGGGAAGTTCACGTGCAGCGGGATCGCGACCCCGCGCAGGCGCGTGTGGCGGAAGCGGAAGGCGACGACGCTCACGCGCGCCGAGCCCTCCAGCACGTCGATCTGCGCGCCGGCGGGCAGGTGGGGCTCGAGCAGGGCGGCGTCGGTTGCGTACGTCACGCCGAGGACGTGCAGCCAGTCGGCCGTGAGGAACGGCCGGCTCACGGGCCGAGCCAGTCTCCGATCGGCAGGGTCGCGCCCGCGGCGGCGAGCTCGTCGCCGGCGGGGATGACGGGCGCCAGCACGTGGACGGGCACGGCCCCGCGCCGCGCGATCGTCGTGCGGTTGGACTGCTCCATGACGCTCGGCTGCGCGGGCCACGGCGTGAGCACGACCGCGCGCACGTCGAGGCCCGCCGCGCGCGCGGCGGCGAGCGTCAGGAGCGCGTGGTTGATCGTGCCGAGGCCCGTGCGCGCCGCGATGACGAGTGGCAGGCCGAGCGCGACGGCGAGGTCGCGGACGTCGTGCTCGGGGCTCAGCGGGACGAGCAACCCGCCGACGCCCTCGATGACGAGGACGTCGGCGTGTGCCGCGGCCGTGCGCGCGGCCTTCACGAGATCGCGCAGGACGAGCTGCTCGCCCGCGAGCTCGGCGGCGAGATGCGGCGAGACGGCGGGGCCGAACGTCCGCGCGCAGACGTCGCCGGGGTGCGTGCCCGTGACCGTCGCGAGCAGCTCGTGGTCGGCCGGCCAGGACCCGGCGGACTCGTGCGTGCCGGTGACGACGGGCTTGAACGCGGCGACGCGGACGCCCGCCGCGCGCAGCGCGGCGGCGATGGTCGCCGCGAGGACGGTCTTCCCGGCGCCGGTGTCGGTGCCGGTGACGAAGCAGCCGCGCAGCTTCGCCATCGGGCCCCTACGCCGCGCGCGAGACGGCGTCCGCGGCGTCCGCGGCGACGGCGTCGGACGCCTCGGCGTCGAAGAACGCCGTGCGCGCGGCGGAGGCGTCGGCCTCGGCGTCGAAGAACGCGTGCGGGGCGGCGGCGACGTGCGCGGCCTCCTGCGCGAAGGCGACCGGCATCGCCGTCGCCGGGCGGAAGCCGGCCTGCAGCGCTGCGCGCCCGAGCACCCGCGCGGCCTCGCGCAGCTCGTCCTTCGTGTGCGTCGCCATGACCGCCAACCGTAGCCGGGATGTGCCGTCCGGGACAGTCGGCGGGCGGATCGCCTGCGCGAAGACCCCGCGCTCGAGCGCCGCCTCGCAGACGCGCAGCGCCGTCGCGGCCTCGCCGACGATCAGCGGGATGATCTGCGTCGAGGAGCCCGAGACGTCGAAGCCCTCACGTGCGAGCTCGGAGCGCAGCACCGTGGCGTTGGCGTGCAGGCGCTCGACGCGCCGCGGCTGCTCCTCGAGCAGCTCCAGCGCCGCGAGCGCGCCCGCGACCGCCGGGGGCGGCGGCGCCGTCGAGAAGATGAGCGAGCGGGCGGTGTTCGTGAAGAGCGCCGCGAGCTCGTGGTCGCAGGCGACGAATGCGCCGTAGGACCCCAGCGCCTTGCCGAGCGTCCCGACGATGACGTCGACCTCGCCCTCCAGGCCGGCCTCGGCGACGGCGCCGCGGCCGCCCGGGCCCAGGCAGCCGGTGGCGTGCGCCTCGTCGACGGCGACGCGCACGTCGTGCAGGCGCGCGAGCTCGACGATCTCCTCGAGCGGGGCGACGTCGCCGTCCATCGAGAAGACCGACTCCGTGACGATGAGCGCGCCGCGACCGCCGGCCTGCGAAAGGCCCCAGGCGAGGTGCTCGACGTCGTTGTGGCCGTAGACGAACGTCTCCGCGCGCGAGAGCCGGCAGCCGTCGATGATCGAGGCGTGGTTGAGCTCGTCGGAGAAGACGACCTCACCGGCGCGCGCGAGCGCGCCGACGACGCCGAGGTTCGCGAGGTAGCCCGAGCCGAACAGCAGCGCCGCCTCGGTGCCCTTGAACGCGGCGAGGCGCTTCTCCAGCCGGCGGTGCACGGTCATCGTCCCCGAGACGAGGCGCGAGGCGCCGGCGCCGGCGCCCCAGCGCAGGGCGGCGTCGGCGGCGGCCTCCTGGACGCGCGTGTTGTCGGCGAGCCCGAGGTAGTTGTTGGAACAGAGCAGCAGCACGGGCCTGCCGTCGAGGACGACGTTCGGCCCCTGCGGGCCGCTCACGAGGCGCGTGCGGCGATACAGACCGAGCTCCTGCAGCTCGGTCAGCCGGGCCTGGATCTCGATCACGGTGCTGTCCTCCGCGTCAGCCCCCGACGGGTGCCGGGGAGGTGTTCGGTGCTCTGTCGGGGCGCGGCGGCACGGCCCGCTTGCGCTGGAATCGCAATTGCGTCGACGGGTCCCAGAGGCGCAGCTCGAGGCCGGCGAAGTCCTCCTGCACGCCGGCGGCGCCGGCCGCGCCGGCGCGTGCGGGCGTCGTGCCCTCGAGCCGGCCGGAGCGGTTGTCCGGGCGCGGATCGGCGCCGTTGTCGGGCTGGCGCTCGACGTTCAGGCCGAGGTTCTCGAACATCGCCCGGTCCTCCTCGGGCGTGTTGCCGAGCGTCGTGAGGAAGTTGCCCATCATCACGCCGTTGATGCCGGCGCGGACCGCCAGCTGCTGCAGCTCGCCGATGTTCTCCACGCGCCCGCCGCAGAGGCGGAAGAGCGCGTCGGGGAGGACGAGGCGGAAGATCGCGATCCACTTCACGGCCTCCCAGGGATCCATGTACTCGCGGTCGCCGAACTTCGTCCCCGGGCGCGGGTTCAGCAGGTTGATCGGCACGGAGGTCGGGTCGATCGCCGCGAGCTCGAAGGCCATCTCGACGCGCTGCTCGCGCGACTCGCCGAGGTTGAGGATCCCGCCGACGCAGGTCTCGAGGCCCGCCTCGCGGACCGCGTCGATCGTGCGCAGCCGGCCCTCGTAGCGGACGGTCTGCGAGACCTCGGGGTAGTAGGACTCGGCCGTCTCGACGTTGTGGTGCACGCGCTGGACGCCGGCGTCCTTCAGCG
>DATJEE010000074.1:0-15759 GCA_035496995.1 Solirubrobacteraceae bacterium
CCTTCACGAGGCGCAGGGCGAACGGCGACATCGCGAGCATCTCGTGACACCAGGCGACGGTCTCCTCCTCGAGGCGCGCCAGCGGCACGACCGTGTTGACGAGGCCCATCTCGAGTGCCTCCTCGGCGTCGTACTGGCGGCAGAGAAACCACATCTCCTTCGCCTTCTTCGGCCCGACGAGGCTCGCCAGCAGCCCGGCGCCGAAGCCGCCGTCGAAGGAGCCGACGCGCGGCCCGACCTGGCCGAAACGCGCGTTGTCGGCGGCGATCGAGAGGTCGCAGACGAGGTGCAGGACGTGGCCGCCGCCGATCGCGTAGCCCGCGATCATCGCGACGACGGGCTTGGGCAGCCGCCGGATCTGGATGTGCAGGTCGGTGACGTGGAAGCGCCCGACGGCCCCGGGCTTGCCGGGCTCGGAGAGATAGCCCGTGTCGCCGCGGACGTTCTGGTCGCCGCCGGAGCAGAAGGCGAGCGGCCCCTCGCCGGTGAGGATGATGACGCCGACGGAGGTGTCCTCGCGCGCGCGCGTCAGCGCGTCGGAGATCTCGACGATCGTCTGCGGGCGGAACGCGTTGCGCACCTCGGGCCGGTCGATCGTGATCTTCGCGATGCCGTCGCCGCTGAGCTCGTAGCGGATGTCGGCGTACTCGCCGGCGGGCTTCCATTCGACTGCCATGCCGTGCAGGCTACTTTCACACGTATGGAAGTGGCACGGCCCGCAACCCGCGATCCGAAACGGCGGCCGTCGATCACCGACCGGCAGGGTCCTCGGTCGTCGATGTGCCAGAGGCACACCTTCCTCCCTGCGTCCTGGCCGGATCGGCGCCGCCGACCGCCCTTTCGAACCGCGGGCCACGGGCCGTGCCACTGATCGTCGAGTCCTGGCTTCACCGCGCTGCCCGCACGCGCCCCGGCCACGTCGCCCTGCGGGCCGACGACGGCGCGCTGACGTACGCCGAGCTCGACGCCGCCGCGACGCTCGCCGCCCAGCGCCTGCGGGCGCTCGGGGTCGGCCCCGGCGACCGCGTCGCGATCGCACTGCCGGCCCGGCGCGCGTTCGCCGAGACGCTCCACGGCTGCCTGCGCCTCGGCGCCGTGGCGGTGCCGATCGACCTGCGCCTGGGCCCGGCCGAGCGGCGGCTGCGCAGCAGCGGCTGCGCCGCGGTCGTCACCGCGCCGCTCGCCGGCCTCGCCGACGGCGCGGCCCCGCCGCTGACGCACGACCTCGACGCGCCCGCGATCGTCGTCCACACCTCGGGCACGACCGCGGGCCCGCGCGCCATCGTCCTGACGTACGGCAACTGGCTGTGGAGCGCGCTCGGCTCGGCCGTCGCGCTCGGCGTCGACCCGGCCGACACGTGGCTCTGCACCCTGCCGCTCGCGCACGTCGGCGGCCTCTCGATCCTCCTGCGCAGCGCGATCTATGCCACGACGGTCGTCCTGCACGAGCGCTTCGACGCCGATGCGGCGGCCGACGAGATCGCGACCCGCGCGACGCTCGTGTCGGTCGTGCCGACGACGCTGCAGCGGCTCCTGGACGCGGGCCTGCGCCACCCGCCGTTCCTGCGCGCGGCGCTCGTCGGCGGCGCGCCGATCGCGCCCGTGCTGCTGGCGCGCGCGGCCGCCGCCGGGGTGCCGGCCGTCGGGACGTACGGGCTCACCGAGGCCTGCTCGCAGGTGACGACGGGCGGCGCGCCGCTGTTCTGCACGCGCGTGCGCATCGGCCCGGGGCGCGAGATCCTCGTCGCCGGCCCGACGGTCGCGCCGGGCTCGCTCGCCGCCGACGGCTGGCTGCACACGGGCGACGAGGGCGAGCTCGACGCCGCCGGCGACCTCGTCGTCACCGGGCGCGCGGGCGACACGATCATCACCGGCGGCGAGAACGTCGCCCCGGCGGAGGTCGAGGCGGTGCTCGCCGAGCACCCCGCCGTCGCCGAGGCCGGGGTCCACGGGGCTCCCGATCCGGAGTGGGGCCAGCGGGTCGTCGCAACAGTCGTCCTCCGTGCAGGAAAAACCGCAACGGCAGACGATCTTCGGGGTTATTGTCGTGTCCGACTCGCCGGGTACAAGGTACCCAGGGTCATTCGCTTTGCCCCCGAGCTCCCGAAGACGGTCTCAGGGAAGCTGTTGCGCCGATCTTTGGAGGACTGAATGCCACGCCTGGGCCGCCGTCACTGGATGACAACCGCCGCATGCACGCTAGCCGTGCTGGCGCTCCCTGCTGCGGCGCAGGCGGCGACCTACACCGTGACGCCCGGCAACGGCCCGTGCGCGGCGCCCGCGGACGTCATCTGCGGCTCGATCGGCGAGGCCGCGAACGCGGCCGCCCAGGGCGACGTCTTCAACGTCACGCCCGGCACGTACGACGCCGCGACGTTCACCGTCGGCGGCGTGACGATCAACGGCACGCCCGGCGTCGCGATCAACGGCACGATGACCTTCGCCAGCAACACGGGCCCGCCGTCGGTGCTGTCGAAGGTCGCGCTGAGCCAGCCGACGGGCAGCGCGCCGGGCATCAACGTCAGCGGCGCGTCCGGCCTGCAGATCCTCGACTCCGCCGTCGTCAGCGTCAACGGCGAGGGCATCATCTTCACGGGCGGCACCGCCAACAAGATCATCCGCACGCTCGTCATCACGGGCGGCGCGACGACGAACGCCGT
Organism: Solirubrobacteraceae bacterium; assembly: GCA_035496995.1. Lineage (GTDB taxonomy): Bacteria > Actinomycetota > Thermoleophilia > Solirubrobacterales > Solirubrobacteraceae > CADCVQ01. The sequence continues at coordinate 2,661 of DATJEE010000074.1, forward strand.
GCAGATCACCTCCAACGGCGTCACCCCGACGACCGGCACGCTCGCCAAGGGCCTGCTGATCGAGTCCTCGATCCTCCAGGGCGGCGCCGTCGCGATCAACGCCCGGACCCAGTGCCTTCCCACCGATCCCGCCGCGGGCGACATCACGATCGTCGGCCACCACGTCACGACCGGCTCGCCGACCGGCATCCTCATCGACGCGAGCAACGCGCAGCGCCTGCTCGCCGCCGGCGTCGGCAACATCGACGCCACGTTCACGGATTCGATCGTCCTCGACAACCCGGCGCCCAAGCGCTATGCGGTCGTCGGCGGCGTGAACACCGCGACGCTCACGACGACGCGCACGATCGTCACGCACGACCGCAACAAGCTGTTCGCCAACCCGCTGAAGGGCAACTTCCGGCTGCGGCCGGACGCCACCGACGCGATCGACGTCGGCGGCTTCACCGCCGGCGAGTCGACGACCGACATCGACGGCGACCCGCGCCCCGGCCCGACGACCGACCTCGGCGCCGACGAGTTCGTCAACGCCCCGCCGGTCGCGAGCCTCGTCGTCAAGGGCCGCTCGCAGGCCGGCAAGCCGACGCTGCTGGACGGCAGCGGGTCGACCGACCGCGAGGCGAACTTCGGCGGCGGCATCGTCCAGTACCGCTGGGACTTCGGCGACGGCACGACGCAGAACACCACGACGCCGCAGGTCCTGCACACCTACAACGGCGAGGGCGCCGCCGGCGCCCAGCTCGTCGTCGTCGACAAGCAGGGCGGCGTGAGCGCGCCCGCCATCGCGCGCGTCGACGTCGGCGACGGCGTCCCGCCGGAGGTGACGATCACCAAGCCCTTCGCGGGCCAGAAGATCGCCCTCACGACGGTCACGAAGAAGACCGTCACGAAGAACGGCAAGAAGACGACGACCACGACGAAGAAGAAGACGAAGATCTCCTTCGGGGGCGCGGCGAAGGACAAGTCCGGCGTCGTCGGTGTCCTGCTGACGATCGAGAAGATCGGCTCGGCCACGAGCGCGACGGCGGCACAGGCCAGCCAGGCGACGGGCAAGTCGCAGTGCACGTGGTTCGACGCCAAGAAGGGCCTGCTGAAGGTCAGCTGCGTCAAGCCGAAGCTGCTGCTGGCCAAGCTCCTCAAGGACGGGACGTGGACGTTCACCCCGTCGTCGAAGACGAAGCGGCTCACGCCCGGCCTGTACCGCGTGAGCGTCTACGGCGTCGACGGCTCGGCGGCGTTCGGCAACTCGGCGCCCGCGAAGGACAGCATCATCCGTTTCCGGCTCGTGAAGTGATGGCGAGGACGACGCGGGCTGACATGACACGCAAGCACCGGCGGCGGGCGCTCCTCGCCGCCGGGATCGCGGTCGGCGCCCTCGCGCTGCCGGCCGCGGCCGCGCAGGCCGCGACCTACACCGTCGCCAAGGGCGGCGGCACCTGCGGCGGTGCCGACCTGTCCTGCGAGTCGCTCGTCGCGGCCGCCGGGGCGGTCAACCCCGGCGACGTCGTCGAGGTCTCCCCGGGCACGTACGACGAGGCGCCGACGTTCACGGACGCCGGCGTGACGATCAACGGCGCCACCGACCCGCCCGGCGTCATCGTCACGGGCACGATCAGCTTCAGCGGCAGCGGCGCGACGCCGAGCGTGCTGTCGCACGTCATCGTCGCGCCGAGCACGCTGACCTCCCCGGCCGTCGGCGTCAGCGGCACCGCCGGCGTCGCCGTCCGTGACTCGTTCCTGCTCAGCGGCGGCGCGTCGGCGATGACGATCTCCAACGGCGCCGGCAACGAGATCACGCGCAGCACGCTGCTGTCGGGCGCGCCCGACGGCAAGGCCGTCGACGTCCAGGTCGCGACGGCACCGGTCTCGCTGTTCCTGAGCTCGAGCATCCTCGCCGGCGGCGGCAGCGGCTACGGCCTCGCGGTGAAGACCGGCGTCGGCACGCTGCTGCCCGGCAGCGCGGGCGCCGCGACGGTCACCGCCAAGCACATCACGATCGCGGGCTCGGCGAACGCGATCTCGCTGGACTCGAGCTCGGCGACCGGCCTGCTCAACCAGTCGGCCGGCAACATCACGGCGAACGTCTCGGACTCGATCGTGCTCGGGGCCAACCCGCGCGCGAACTCCGCCGGCATCCCGCTCGTCGCGGCCGCGAACACGGCCACGCTGAACTTCACCCGCACCGATCAGACGTCGTCCCCGGACCTGCTGTTCGCGAACGCCGCCAAGCGCAACTACCACCTGCGGCCGGACTCGCCCGCGATCGACAAGGGCCAGATCACGTCGGGCGACTCGGCGACGGACATCGACGGCCAGCCGCGCGACAACGGCACCGGCAGCGACCTCGGCGCCGACGAGTTCGTCAACTCCGTGCCGACCGCGTCGTTCGTCGTCGCGACGCCCAACCCGCGCAGCAACCAGCCGGTGACCTTCGACGCGAGCGGCTCGACCGACCGCGAGGGCGGGATCGGCGGCGGCATCGTCCAGTACCAGTGGAACTTCGGCGACGGCACGACCGAGTCGACGACGACGCCGACGGTGGCGCACACGTACCCGAAGGACGGGACCGTCGTCGTGCAGCTCGTCGTCATCGACCGCCAGGCGGGCGCGAGCCCGCCGTTCGTCGCGCCCGTGAAGCTCACCGACGGCACGCCGCCGACGGTCGTCATCACGCGGCCGAAGGCCAACCAGAAGCTCGCGCTCACGAAGAAGACGACGAAGACCGTCACGAAGAACGGCAAGAAGACGAAGAAGACGACCACGAAGCGCGTGAGGATCGGCTTCGCCGGGACGGCGAAGGACGCCTCCGGGGTCGCGGCCGTCTTCCTGACGCTCGAGCGCATCTCCGTCGCACCGAAGAAGAAGAAGACGACGACGGCGAGGTCGGCGGCGACGCCGGCGGCGCCGAAGGTCGTCAAGCGCTGCGTCTGGCTGGATCCGAAGACCGGCTTCGTCAGCCGTCCGTGCGACAAGCCGGTCCTCATCCGGACCGGGACGCGCCAGGGGGCGTGGGCCTACAACATCGCGACGCGCATCAAGCCCGTGGCGGGGACCTACCGCCTCAGCGTCTACGGCTCCGATGCGGCCGGCGCGTTCGGCAACAGCGCCCCGGCGAAGAGCCGGGTCGTGCGCTTCACGCTGACGGGCTGATGGAAGACGGCGCGGCGGAGTACCGCAGCGCGAGCCTCGAGCGCTGGGCGCGCGCGGCGGGCGGCTGGGGTAGGCACCGCGAGATCATGCAGGCGGCGTTCCGGCCGGTCTCCGGCTGGCTCGTCGACGCGATCGAGCCCCAGCCGGGCCACCGCGTGCTCGAGCTCGCGGCCGGCCCGGGCGACACGGGCTTTCTCGCCGCCGAGCTCATCGCGCCCGGCGGGACGCTCATCAGCTCCGACGCCGTCGAGGAGATGATCGCGGTCGCCCGCGCGCGGGCGGAGGAGCTCGGGATCCAGAACGTCGAGTTCCGGACGATCGACGCCGAGTGGATCGACCTGCCGACGGCGTCGCTCGACGCCGTGCTCGCGCGCTGGTGCTACATGCTGCTCGCCGACCCCGAGGCCGCGCTGCGCGAGACGCGGCGGGTGCTGCGCCCCGGTGGCCGCGTCGCGCTCGCGGCCTGGACCGCGCCGGCCGAGAACCCCTGGACCGCGGTCGCGCAGGAGGAGGTCCGCGCGCTGGCGGGCATCGCCGAGCCCGATCTCGACGCGCCGAACATGTTCGCCTTTCGCGACGCGGGCCGCATCCGCGCCCTCCTGGAGACGACGGGCTTCACCGACATCGTCATCGAGCAGGTGGACGTCGAGCTGCGCTACGACGACCTCGACAGCTGGTGGGACGTCGCGCTGGACGTGTCATCGAACCTGATGGAGCAGGTCGGCATGCTGACGCCGGCACAGCGCGACGAGGCACGCGACGCGATCGACGCGCGCCTGGCGCCATACGTCGCCGAGGACGGCAGCGTGACGCTGCCGGGCCGCACGCACGTGGCGGCCGCCGGCGCGTAGTTTTCACGGTCAAGCCCGGCCGCCGCCGTCCGATAACGGAGAGGTGGTGACCCTCCACCCCGGCGTCCGAGACCTCGGCAGGGCCGTGCTCGTCGCGATCGTCTACCTCGCCGCGGCGAAGGGCGGGCTCGCGCTCGCCTACGAGAACTCCAGCGTGACGGCCGTCTGGGCGCCGACCGGCATCGCGCTCGCCGCGCTCGTGCTCGGCGGCCGCCGCCTGTGGCCCGGGATCGCCGCGGGCGCCGTGCTCGCCAACTCCTGGACCGGTCTCGACGCGCCGACCGTCGCGGCGATCGCCACGGGCAACACGCTCGAGGCGCTGGCGGGCGCGACGCTCCTGCGCGCGCTGCGCTTCCAGCCGGCGCTCGAACGGCTGCGCGACGTCCTCGCGCTCGTCCTCGCCGGCGCGCTGTGCACGCTCGTCAGCGCGACGATCGGCCTGCTCAGCCTCGCGCACGGCGGCTACCTCGTCGCCGCCGAAGCGGACTTCGTCTGGCGCACGTGGTGGCTCGGCGACCTCGGGGGCGCGCTGCTCGTCGCGCCGCTGATCCTCGTCCTCGCGACGGCGGGCCGCCCGCGCGCGATCGCGGCGCGCAGGCTCGTCGAGGCCGCCGCGCTCGCGACGGTGACGATCGCCGTGAGCGCCACCGTGTTCTCCGGCTCCGTGCCGCTGGAGTACCTCCTCCTGCCGCTGCAGATCTGTGCCGCGCTGCGCTTCCGCCAGGCCGGCGCGACGATCGCGAGCGCCGGCATCGCGGCGATCGCCGTCGGCTGCACGGTCGCGGGCCGCGGGCCCTTCGCCGACGCGTCGCCGGACGCGAGCCTCATGCTGTCGCAGTCGTTCATCGGGGTCGGCGCGGTCGTCGGGCTCGTGCTGGCGGCGGTGACCAGCGAGCGGGCGCGCGCCCGCCGCGGGCTCGTCGACGCCCGCGATGACCTCGAGCGCCAGGTCCAGGAGCGCACGGCGGCGCTCGCGCGGACGCAGGACCGGCTCGTCGAGGCGCAGGAGCTCGCCCGCATCGGCAGCTGGGAGTGGGATGTCCAGGCCGACACCGTCACGTGGTCGGACGTGCTCTACGGCATCTACGACGTCGACCGCGAGACGCACGAGGCGACCTTCGGCGGCTATCTCGAGCGCGTGCACCCCGAGGACCGCGAGCGTGTCACGGCGACGATCCAGGGCGCGCTCGCCGAGCGCTGCTCGTTCGCGTTCGACGAGCGCATCGTGCGCCCCGACGGCACGATCCGTGTCCTCGCCAGCCGCGGGCAGGTCTTCGCCGACGACGACGGGCGGCCCGTGCGCATGGTCGGCATCTGCCAGGACGTCACGGAGAGCCGGCGCGCCGAGCGCGCCCTGCGCGACAGCGAGGCGCGGGCGCGGCTGATCGTCGACGCCGCGAGCGACGCGTTCGTCGCCACCGACGCCCGCGACGTCATCATCGAATTCAACGCCCAGGCCGAGGCGCTCTTCGGCTGGACGCGCGCCGAGGCGCTGGGGCACGAGCTCGCCGGGCTGCTGATCCCCGAGCGCCACCGCGACCGCCACCGCGCGAGCATCGCGGGGTACCTCGCCACGGCGGACGCGCCGTGGCTGCACCAGCGCCTCGAGCGCGACGCGCTGCACCGCGACGGCCACGAGTTCCTCGTCGAGCTGACGATCTCGCCCGTCCAGACGCAGGACGGCATCACCTTCAACACCTTCATGCACGACGTCACCGAGCGCCGGCGCCGCGAGCGCTACCTCGCCACCGAGCACGCCGTCAGCCGCGTCCTGCTCGAGTCGCCGGCGCTCGAGGAGGCCCGTCCCCGCCTCCTGGAGGCCTTCGGGACGGGCCTGGACTGGGCGGTCGGCGCGTGGTGGGGCGTCGATCGCGAGCGCGCCGTCCTGCGCTGCGAGGAGTTCTGGAGCGCGGCGGATGCGCCGGCGGCCTTCGAGGAGGCGACGCTGGCGCTGCGCCTGGCGCCCGGCAGCGGGCTCCCCGGCCGCGTCTGGGCCGGCGGCGAGATGCACATCATCGACGTTATCGGTGAGGACGCGAACTTCCCGCGCGCGCAGCCCGCCGCCGACGCCGGCCTGACGGCCGCGGTCGCGGTGCCGCTGCGCAGCCACGGCGAGGTCGTCGCGGTCATCGAGTTCTTCGCGACCGGCGGGCTGCATCTGCTCGACGAGCTCGGCGACATGATGCAGCGCCTCGGCGAGCGCGTCGCGCAGTACATCGAGCGCCGGGACGCCGAGGACCACCTGCGCGAGGCCGAGGAGCGCTTCCACCGCGCGTTCGAGGACGCGGGCACCGGCATGGCGCTCATCGGCGTCGGCGGCGCCGAGGAGGACCGCTTCCTCGAGGTCAACGACGCCCTCTGCGCGAGCACGCGCTATAGCCGCGACGAGCTCTTGAGCATGCGGATCGGCGCGATGACGCATCCCGAGGACGCCGTCGAGACGCTCCAGCTCGTCCGCCGCCTCGTCGACGGGGAGCTGGACTCCGTCCAGGGCGAGACGCGCCTGCTCGACGCCATGGGCGAGGTCGTCTGGATCGCGTTCAGCACGTCGGTCATCCGCGACGGCGACGGGCGGGCGCTGTACCGCCTCGCGCAGATGCAGGACATCACCGAGCGCAAGCGCTTCGAGGGCCAGCTCCAGCACCTCGCCGATCACGACCCGGTGACGGCGCTCTTCAACCGCCGGCGCTTCGAGGAGGAGCTCGGCCGCGAGCTCGCCGCCGCGCAGCGCTACGGCACGAGCGGCGCCGTCCTCGCGCTCGACCTCGACAACTTCAAGTACGTCAACGACACGCTCGGCCACAGCGCGGGCGACGAGCTCATCGCGGGCGTCGCGGAGATCCTCAGCGCGCGCCTGCGCCGGACGGACATCATCGCGCGGCTCGGCGGCGACGAGTTCGCCGTCGTGCTGCCCCAGGTCGACGAGCGCGAGGCGCTGCGTGTCGCGTCCGAGCTGCTGGCGGCGATCCGCCGCGAGGCGGTCGTGACGACGTCGAAGGGCTCGCGGCGCGCGACCGCGAGCATCGGCGTCGCGCTGTTCCCCGACGACGCCGGCCAGCTCAGCGGCGAGGAGCTGCTGATCGAGGCCGACATCGCAATGTACGACGCGAAGGAGGCCGGCCGCGATCAGGCCTGCGTGTACGACGCGCGCTCCAGCCGCCAGCAGTCGCTCGAGGCGCGCATGACCTGGAGCGAGCAGATCCGCGAGGCGTTCCTCGACGACCGCTTCACGCTCTACGCCCAGCCGATCGTGCCGCTGCAGGGACCGGCGAGCGACCGCTACGAACTGCTCGTGCGGATGGTCGACCGCGACGGCGACATCATCCCGCCGGGCGCGTTCCTCCCCGTCGCCGAGCGCTTCGACCTCGTGCAGGAGATCGACCGCTGGGTCGTGCGCGAGGCGATCGAGCTGCTCGCCGCCCACGAGCGCCGCGGCCACGACGTGATCTTCGAGGTCAACCTCTCGGCGAAGTCGCTCGGCCAGACCGACCTGCTCGACGACATCGGGCGGCTGCTGGCGGCGACGGGCGTCGACCCGAGCCGGCTCGTGTTCGAGGTCACCGAGACCGCGGCGATCATCAACGTCGACCGCGCCAAGCAGTTCGCCCGGCGCCTGCACGAGCTCGGCTGCCGCTTCGCGCTGGACGACTTCGGCGCGGGCTTCGCGTCGTTCTACTACCTCAAGCACCTGCCGTTCGACTACCTGAAGATCGACGGCGAGTTCGTCGAGAGCCTCAGCGAGAGCGCGACGAACCAGCTCGTCGTGCAGGCGGTCGTCGCGATCGCCCGCGGTCTCGGCAAGCAGACGATCGCCGAGTACGTCGGTGACGACGCGACGATCGCGCTCCTGCGCGGCTACGGCGTCGACCACGCCCAGGGCTTCCACGTCGGGCGGCCCCTGCCGGCGGTCGAGATCGCGGGGGCAACGCGGCGCGCCGTCAGCTGACGCCGGCGCTGCAAGGCGCCGGATCGTCCTCGCACTAGGATCCCCGCATGTTCTACGACGACGACGCTGACCTCACCCTCCTCGACGGCAAGACCGTCGCGATCATCGGCTACGGCTCGCAGGGTCACGCCCACGCCCGCAACCTCAAGGACTCCGGCGTCAACGTCGTCGTAGGACTGCGCGAGGACTCCGCCTCGGCCGAGAAGGCCCGCTCGCACGGCCTCGAGGTCCTGCCCGTCGCCGACGCCGCCAGCCGCGGCGACCTCGTGATGATGCTCGTCCCCGACGAGCTGCACCGCGAGGTCTACGAGGGCGCCGTCAAGGACGGGATCGCCGACGGCAACCTCCTGCTCTTCGGCCACGGCTTCTCGATCCTCTACGGCGAGGTGCAGCCGCCCCCGGGCGTCGGCGTCGCGCTGATCGCGCCGAAGGGCCCGGGCCACCTCGTGCGCCGGCAGTACACCGAGGGCTCGGGCGTGCCCGGGCTCATCGCGATCGAGCAGGACCCGCACGGCGACGCGCAGCAGCTCGCGCTCGCCTACGCGCGCGGCATCGGCTGCACGCGCGGCGGCGTCTTCGAGACGACGTTCCGCGAGGAGACCGAGACCGACCTCTTCGGCGAGCAGGCCGTCCTCTGCGGCGGGGCCTCCGAGCTCGTCCAGGCCGGCTTCGACACGCTCGTCGAGGCGGGCTACGACCCGCAGATGGCGTACTTCGAGTGCCTGCACGAGCTCAAGCTCATCGTCGACCTCATGTACGAGAAGGGTCTCGCGGGGATGCGCTACTCGATCTCCAACACCGCCGAGTACGGCGACTACTCGCGCGGCAAGCGCGTCATCACCGACGACACGCGGGCGAACATGAAGACGATCCTGTCCGAGATCCAGTCCGGCGACTTCGCCCGCGAGTGGATCGCCGAGAACCGCGCCGGCCAGGAGAACTTCAAGCGCATGCGCGCCGAGCAGGCCGCGACGCAGGTCGAGACGACGGGCAAGGAGCTGCGCGCGATGATGGACTGGATCGACACGGACTTCCACGAGTAGTCGTCTAGACTCCCCGGGGTCGTCGCGACTGGCGTTCGGGTGGAGCACACCACCGGGGAGCGACGAAGCAGTCCTCAGCCGCGCGCCTGGGCATCGTCCTTACCCGACGCACCCCGACCACGAGGACCCATGTCATGACGACGAGCACCCAGCTCGAGATCCCACCAGCGCTCCGTCCCGCCGATGGCCGCTTCGGCTGCGGCCCGTCGAAGATCCGCCCCGCCCAGCTCGCCTCGCTCGCCGGTGAGCACGCCGGCCTCATGGGCACGTCGCATCGCCAGAAGCCGGTCAAGGCGCTCGTCGGGCACGTGCGCGCCGGCCTGCGCGACCTGCTCGGCGCGCCCGACGGCTATGAGATCGCGCTCGGCAACGGCGGCACGACGGCGTTCTGGGACGCCGCGGCGTTCGGGCTCGTCCGCGAGCGCGCGCTGCACCTCGTCTTCGGCGAGTTCGGCGGCAAGTTCGCCGCCGCGACGGCCGGCGCGCCGTTCCTCGCCGATCCGATCGTCGTCTCGTGCGATCCCGGCGACGCGCCGGCGCCGGTCGCCGACCCGTCGGCCGACATCCTCGCCTGGGTCCACAACGAGACCTCGACCGGCGTCATGGCCCCGGTCGTCCGCCCCGCGGACGCCGGCGACGCGCTCGTCGTCATCGACGCGACCTCCGGCGTCGGCGGCCTGCCGCTGGACGCCGCGCAGTCCGACGTCTACTACTTCGCGCCGCAGAAGAGCCTCGGCTCCGACGGCGGGCTGTGGTTCGCGCTCCTCAGCCCGGCCGGCGCCGCCCGGATCGAGGAGATCGCCGCGACGGACCGCTGGATCCCGGAGTTCCTGAGCCTCGGGACGGCGCTGACGAACTCGCGCCTGAACCAGACCTACAACACGCCGGCGATCGCGACGCTCGTCCTGCTCGCCGAGCAGCTGGACTGGATGCTCGGCCAGGGCGGCCTGGACTGGTGCGTCCAGCGCACGACCGCGTCCTCGGGGCACCTCTACGGCTGGGCCGAGGCGTCGTCCTACGCGACGCCGTTCGTCGCCGACCCCGCCAAGCGCTCGCTCGTCGTCGCGACGATCGACCTCGACGAGGGCGTCGACGGCAAGGCCCTCGCCGCGACGCTGCGCGCCAACGGCATCGTCGACGTCGAGCCCTACCGCAAGCTCGGGCGCAACCAGCTGCGCATCGCGATGTTCCCGTCGATCGAACCGGCCGACGTCCAGGCGCTGACGGCGTGCATCGACTGGGTCGCCGAGCGGGTGGCGGCATGACGCGCGTCCTCGTGACCGAGGCCGTCGGCGAGTCCGCCTTCGAGCTGCTCGGCGTCGCGGGCTTCGACGTCGAGAACGGGATCGGCTGGACGCGCGAGGAGCTCGAGCAGCGCATCGGCGACTACGAGGGGATCCTCATCCGCTCGGCGACGAAGCTCGACGCGCCGCTCATCGCGAAGGCCACGAACCTGCGCGTCATCGCCCGCGCGGGCGTCGGCGTCGACAACATCGACGTCACCGCCGCGACGCACGCCGGCATCGTCGTCGCCAACGCGCCGCGGTCGAACATCGTCACGGCCGCGGAGCACACGCTGGCGCTGCTGCTGGCGCTCGCGCGCAACATCCCGCAGGCGCACGGCTCGCTGACGGCGGGCAGGTGGGAGCGCAGCCGCTTCAGCGGGACCGAGCTCATGGACAAGACGCTCGGCGTCCTCGGCTTCGGGCGCATCGGCCAGCTCGTCGCCTCGCGCGCCCGGGCCTTCGGCATGCGCGTCGTCGCCTACGACCCGTACGTCGCCGCCGAGCGCTACGCCAACAGCGGCGTCGAGAAGATGGACACCTCCGACCAGCTCTACGCCGAGGCCGACTTCATCTCGATCCACCTGCCCAACACGCCCGAGACGAAGGGCTGGCTCGACGCCGAGGCGTTCGCGAAGATGCGCGACGGCGTGCGGATCCTCAACGTCGCCCGCGGGACGCTGATCGTCGACGCCGACCTGCAGGCCGCGCTGGACAGCGGCAAGGTCGCCGGCGCCGCGCTCGACGTCTTCCAGTCCGAGCCGATCACCGAGCACCCGCTGTTCTCCTACCCGAACGTCATCGTCACGCCGCACCTCGGCGCCTCGACCGCCGAGGCGACCGACCGCGCGGGCTACCAGGCGGCCGAGCAGGTCGTCGCGGCGCTCCAGGGCGGGAGCGTGACGACGGCGGTCAACGTCCCGGCGATCGCGCCCGAGGACATGGAGGTGCTCGGGCCCTTCCAGCCGCTGTGCAACCAGCTCGGGCGCCTCGGGACCTCGCTCGCCCTCTGCGGCTCGGTCGACGCGATCGAGATCGAGTGCAACGGGCGCATCGCCGAGCGCGACACGCGGCCGCTCGGCATCGCCGTGCTGCTCGGCGCCCTGCAGGGGCGCACGGAGGAGCCGATCAACGACGTCAACGCGCACGCGATCGCCGAGGAGCGCGGGATCCGCGTCACGGAGACCGCGAGCACGACGGCGAAGGACTTCACCGACCTCGTCCGCGTGACCGTCGTCTGTGGCGCCGACCGCACGACCGTCGCCGGCACGACGATCGGCAACCGCAACCGGCCGCATCTGCTGCAGGCCTGGGGCCAGCGCTTCAACCTGCAGATCGAGCCCCACGTCACGCTGTTTCGCTACCGCGACGTGCCGGGCGTCATCGGCCGGGTCGGCACGATCTTCGGCACGCACGGCATCAACATCGGCTCGGCCGCCGTCGGCCACTCGCCCAACGGCGAGAAGGATCTCGCGGTCATGGTCTTCACGACCGACGTCCCCGTGCCGCAGGCGATCGTCGACGAGATCATCGGCTCGTCGGAGGACTTCGTCGACGGGCGGACCGTCGCGCTGGGGTAGCTGGCGGGTCCAAACTACATCGATAAAAGGGTTGGTCGGGCGCCCGGGCGGTCCGGCGAGGGGGTGCGCCGGATTACGATCGCCGGGCGTGCACGATCCGGCACACCCCCCTCGAACGGACTCGGTCCTCATCGACGCAGTTCGCGCGGCACCCGCGCCGGCGCCCTATTCCTCCTCGTCCTCCACGAGCCAGTCGAGCCGATCCGCCAGCTCGCCCACGCTCGGCCGGTCGCGCGCGTCGGGCTCCAGGCACGCCGCGACGATCGCCTCGAGCTCGGCGAACTCCGCCGGCAGCGCCCGGTGGTCGCCGACGCGGTCCGCGCGGCGCTCGAGCTGCGGGTACCGCGGCCCGCCCTCGACCGCCCGGAACGGGGCGTTCCCGGTCAGCGCCGAGTACAGCACGGCGCCGATGCCCCACACGTCCGCGGCGCCGGTCACGAGCCCGCCGCGCGCCTGCTCGGGCGGTAGGTAGGCGGCGGTGCCGCGGCCCGCGTGGCCGCGTCCCGGCGCGCGCGCGAGGCTGAAGTCCAGGACCTTCGCGTAGCCGCGGTCGCCGATGACGTTGCCGGGCTTGAGGTCGGAGTGCACGAGCCCGCGGCCGTGGACGTAGTGCATCGCCGAGCACAGCTGGACGCCGAGCTCGGCGACGACGGCGGGGTCGAGCGGCCCGCGCTCGCGCAGGACGTGGTCCAGCGAGCCGCCGGTCAGCGGCTCGAGGACGAGCACCGGGTTCGCGCCGGCGATCATCTCGTAGGCGCGGACGATGTGCGGGTGGGCCATCGCGAGGAGGATGCGGCCCTCGCGGTACAGGCGCCGGCGCGGCTTGCTCTGCCGCAGGCGGTCGGGGCGCAGCGCCTTGGCGACGCAGTGCGTGTCGCGCTCGTGGCTCCAGACGTCGTAGACGTCCAGGACGCGGCTGCGCGCGACGTGGAAACGCACCTCGTAGCCCGGCGCGAGCTCCTCGCCGGGCTCGAGCGGCTCCTGCACGTCGATGTCGCTCACGGCTCCACGGGGGCCGGTTCCTCGTCGTGCGAGCGCCACATCTGCGCGTAGGCACCGTCGAGCGCGAGCAGTTCGACGTGCGTCCCGCGCTCGGCGACGCGGCCCTGCTCGAGCACGACGATCTCCGTCGCGCTGCGCACCGTCATGAGGTTGTGCGAGATGACGATCGTCGTCCGGCCCTCCATGAGCCGCTGCATCGGCGCCATGACGCGCTGCGTGGACTCGTTGTCCAGGCCCGTCGTCG
>DATJEE010000075.1:0-6544 GCA_035496995.1 Solirubrobacteraceae bacterium
GCTGGTCACGTTGCTCGGCGCGCCGAACGTCACGCGTGTCGGCGGTGCCGACCAGTACGCGACCTCGCAGAACCTGTTGGCCACGGGCGCGGCGCGCGGTCTGCCCTCCAACGTCGTCTACGTGGCCGACGGCGGACGGCGGATCGACGCGGCGCTGCTCGGCTCGGCCGCGGGTCGCATGCCCGGCCAGATGCTGCTGACGCCCGGCGCCAGCGCGGCGGCGGCGCAGTCGACGCTCACGACGCTCGGCTTCGGCCCGGCCGTCGATCGCGTCGTGTCGGCCATCGGCACCGGTGGAACGGACCCGACGCTCCCGGTGGTCCCCACCGCCACTGCGCCGATCATCACGGTGCCGGTACCGGCAGCGGCCGACTCGCTGATCGCGCTGACGAAGCTGAAGGTCAGCCCGGCGGCGTTCCGTGCCAAGAGCTCGGGCCCGGGGGTCACCTCGGCCTCGTCGGGCGCCGGCACGCGCGTGAGCTACACGCTCAGCCTCGCGGGCGCCGTGCGCTTCGGCGTCGAGCATCGCAGCATCGGGCGCTCGGTCGGCGGTCGCTGCGTGAAGACCAGCAAGTCCAACAGCAAGCGCAAGCGGTGCACGCGCTACACCCGCCTGAGCGGGACCTTCACGCGTACCCGGCCGGCCGGGGCGGATCGCTTCACGTTCACCGGTCGCCTCGGCGGCCGGCGGCTGCCGGCGGGCAACTACCGGCTCGTCGCCACCCCGAGCGCCGGCGGGCGCACCGGGACGACGAAGCGCGTGGCGTTCCGCATCACGAAGTAGTCGTTCGCGCAAGGGTCGGGTCGCCGCCGACGACCCGACCTCTCCGCGTCAGCGGACTCTGGCGGCGACGGTCTTCGATCGCGGGCCCGCGAGGGCGGTGACGTTGTCGCGAGCGGCGACCGCGTAGTAGTACGTGCGGCCCCGGCGCAGGTCGGTGACGTTCAGGGTGATGGTGCTTCCGAGCTGCGCGTCGCCAAATGTGCAGGCCCCCTTGCACAGCGCGTCGGCACGGCGGAAATCGCGCGCCGTGCGGATCGGCCGCAGCGACTGCCTGACGAGGTAGCTCCGTGCCGGGGGAGGCTTGGAGCCGTCGGTCCCGGGGGCGCGGAAGGAGAGCGCGATGCGTCCCGGGCCGGTGACGGTCGCTCGCACGGCGGTGACCCGTCCCGGGGTGCGCGCATAGCGCTTGAGGCAGGCGCGGTCAGCCTGGCGCTCACGCCGAAGGATCACGCGCAGGCGCGCGGCGCGCGCGCGCCCGCGCGAGGGCACGCCACGTCGCTGCGCGCGAGCTCGGGCTGCGACCCCCGACCGGCACCTGCGCAGCGCGGCCGCGCGGCGCTGCTGCGCGGCGAGCCCGTCGTCAGGCGTTGGCGCGCCGGCGCGGGGCGGGGCCGGCGCGGCGGGGCGGGCGGGCGCGCAACCGGCCCCCGGCCTGCCCGGCTCACCGAGATCGACCGGACCGGCCGATCCCGGCGTCTCGTCATCGCCCACGCTCGCAGTGGAGCATGAGCCCAGCAGCCCGTTGGCGCCGTCGCCCCAGCAGCGCAGGCTCCCGTCGTCGAGGCGCGCGCACGTGCTGGTGCTCCCCGCGGCGATCGCGACGGCGGTACGGCCCGGACCGAGGTCGACGGGGCCGGCGGCCGAGGGCTGCTCGTCATCGCCGATGTCGGTGGTGTTGCCGTAGCCGAGCTGCCCGTCGTGACCTGCGCCCCAGCAGCGCACCGTTCCGTCGTCGAGCACGGCGCACGTGTGGTCGGCTCCGGCGCTGATGGCCACCGCCGGGCGGCCGAGGTCGACGGGGCCGGCCGCATCGGGCGTCTCGTCGTCGCCGATCGTGTTCGTGTTCCCGTAGCCGAGGCGCCCGTTGAGCCCGACGCCCCAGCAGCGCACCGCTCCGCCGGCGAGCAGCGCGCACGTGTGGAAGTCGCCGGCGCTGATCGCCACCGCGGCGCCGCCCAGCGCCACCAGGGGGAGGGTGTCGGGCGTCTGCGTCGCGCTGAACGTGAAGGTGTTGCCGGATCCCACCTGACCGAAGCGGGCGTTCCCCCAGCAGCGCACCGTGCCGTCGTCGAGCAGCGCGCAGGTGTGCGCGTTGCCCGCGGTGATCGCGGCGGCGGTGCGCCCGGTGCCGAGCATGACCGGGCCGACGGCCGCGGGGGCCTCGTTGTCGCCGATGGTGTTCTGGTCGCCATACCCCAGGCGGCCGTCGATGCCGAAGCCCCAGCAACGCACGGCGCCGGTGTCGAGGATGGCGCAGGTGTGCGCGCCCCCGGCGGCGATCGCCCGGGCGGTGCGTCCCGGGCCGAGGTTCACGGGGCCGGCCGCGCTGGGCGCCTCGTCGTCGCCGATGGTGAGCGCGTTGCCGTACCCGAGCCGGCCGTCGAGGCCGAGGCCCCAGCAGCGGACGTCGCCGTGGTCCAGCAGGGCGCAGGTGTGAAACCAACCGGCGCTCAGCGCCACGGCGGTGCGGCCGGGACCGAGATCGACCGGGCCGGCCGCGGCCGGCGTCTCGTCGTCGCCGATCGTGTCCTCGCCGGCGTAACCGAGCGATCCACCGCCGCCGAATCCCCAGCAGCGAACGCTGCCGAGCTCGAGGATCGCGCACGCGTGGTAGCGGCCGATGTCGAGCGTGCCGGCCGCCGCCGACGCGGGTTGCGAGGCCTGCTCGGCGGGCGCCCCCGCCGGGAACGCGCAGCCCAGCGCGAGCGCCGCGAGGAGTCCGCCGATCGCCCTGATCCTCCCCGAACGCGCCATCGGGCGAGGATAACGCTATATGCGCGCTGCACCTAAGAAGCGGCTACGAAGCGCGGACCGGCTGCCCCCGGAGCGCGGCGATCAGCCGCTCGATCGCCGCCACGCTCGGCGAGGCGGGTGCGTGGTCGATCGTCGCGATGCCCATGCGTTCGGCGATCCTGACCGCCTCGTCGGAGGGGATGGCGGCGAGGACGGGCTCGCCGAGCAGCTGCTCGACGTGCCGCACGTCCTCCTCGCTGCGCACGTGATTGGCGACGAACCGCACGCGCGGCTTGCGCGTGCGCGCCAGGCGCGCCAGCCGGCGGGCGGCCAGCACCGACTGCGCCGTCGGCAGGACGACGACGAGGTGCGTGTCGGCGTACGGCGCCCAGTCGTCGGCCGTCTCGCGCAGGCCGCCGGGCAGGTCGCCGATGAGCGCCCAGTCGCGGAAGTGCTCGGCGCCGACGAGCCCCTGCCCCACCTCCCAGAGCGCCTTGCTCGCCGCCGTCGTGGGGCTCAGGCCCGTCCGGTCGGCCTTGCCGCGCTGAAGCAGTCGCACGCCGTCGGGCGCGGCGGTCGAGAAGCGCTGCGCGGCGATCGACGCGTCGATGCCCGGGCGCCAGCCCCAGCGCCCCTGCTCGTCGCGATGGACCGCGTCCGTCAGCGGCGGCACGGCGGGATCGGGGCCGCTGCCGAGGCTCAGCGAGAGTCCGGGGAGCACGTCGCAGTCCATGACGAGCACGGGCGTTCCCTCGCGGGCGACGAGCCGCGCCATCGTGGCGGCGATCAGCGACTTCCCGACGCCGCCCTTGCCGCTCACCGCTACGCGCATCGGCCGACAGTAGCGCTGCGCGGCCGATGCCGAGCAGCCCCATCCCGACCCAAAATGATCGCGCCGCCCGCTTGATTCGAGTGTCTTCCTGCTGTAGGACTACCGCATCTAGCTCGTCGAACCGAGGGGGTATCGGTGCGCAGCCGCGTACGACTTTTCTGCTTGGCCGTCTTGTCTGTGCTCGGCGTCGGCGTTGTCGGGGCCGCGCTGGCCTGGGCCTGCACCCCTCCAGGCTTCGGTACCCCGGGCGCGCCGACCGCTGCTCCCAACGCGGCGCCTGAGGCGCCGGCCGCCGACCCGTCCGCGGCGCCTGAAGCGCCGGCGCCCGCGCCAAATCCCGCGCAGGCGGCGCCACGCGCCGTGTCGGCGACGACCAGCGGAGCGGTCACGCTGAGCCGCCGTGCCGGCCCCGCGGCGAGCAGGCAGCCCAGCGCGCCGAAGACGACGCCGAGGACCTCGGCGCGCGTCCCGGCCGCGACGCCTCTCGCCGCCCGCCAGAACGGCGCGACCGCCGGAGTGACCCGGCAGGTCCCACAGGCGGTGGTCTCGCGCTCGACCGCGCCCGCGACGAAGGCGCGGAGCACGGCGACGCGCCACGCCAGGACGCACGCGACCGCACGCGCACCCGCTCGCGCACCTGTGAGCGCAGCCGCACCGACGACAAGCGCCACGGCCGATCTGTGGAGCGGCGTCGCCGCACCCTCGAAGTCCCCGCTCGTCGCCGCCGAGGCCGCGTCCGGCGGGCAGGCCGGCGGACTGCCGGGCGGCGTCCTGGCCGGCCTGCTGGTCCTCGGCCTCGGCATGGCCGGGCTGACCGGTGCGTTCGTCGTCACGACCGCGCGCCGGCGCGTGTCGAGCAGGCGCAACACGAGGTAGATGACGACGAGCCCCGACCGCCGGCGGCGGCGGGGCTCGTTGGCCACCGCGGTCGCGGGCGTCTCCCGCTACCGATCACGCACTGCGCCCACGTGATCTAGCGGACATCCAGCGCCGCATGCGCGTCATCGCCGGCGAGTACCGAGCCGTCGAAGACGGAGTCGACGTCGATGTCGCGCGGCCCGCCGTAGGCGTCGGCGTGGTACTCGAGCGTGCGGCGCCACTTGTCGGCGTTCATCGTGCCGAGGGCCGTCGTCTCGGCGTCGAAGATCAGCGCCGAGCCGGCCTGCCAGCCGGCGACGACGAGGCCGGGGTCGGCGCCGGGGACGTGGTCGATGAGCGCCTCGAGACCGAGCGCCGGGTTCTCCTGGCTGGCGAGCAGCGCCTCCTGGAAGGCGGCGACCGCCGCGCGCACGGTCTGCGGGCGCTCGCGCAGCATGCGCGTGCTCGCGACGAGGCCGCTGCCGTAGATGTCGATGCCGGCCTCGTGGAAGGGCATGACGTCGATCCGCACGCCGAGCGGGTCGGCGACGGCCTGGAAGCGGGGGAGCAGGTCGACGAAGTCGGCGGCGACGTCGGCCTTGCCCTCCGCGAGCGCCTGCATGATGTCCGGGTACGGCACGTCGACCCAGGGCCCCGGCGTCAGCCCGAGCCGCCCCAGCAGCGTCGTGTACTCGCGGCCGAACGCCGAGTCGGGATCGCCGAGCACCGACGCCCCGTCGAGGTCGCGGTGCTTCTTGATGCGATGGCCGTCGCGGTCCTTGCGCCCGCGCACGACGAACGCGCCCATGTGGCTCTGGCGCGCGACCATGAAGACGAAGCGCGCCCCGAGCTCAGGATCCTCGGCCCGCGCCTTGACGAAGTGGGCGACGCTCGTGAGGCAGAGATCGTTGCGGCCCTCGGCGACGGCGATGATGTTCTCCGCCTGCGGCAGCGGGTCGAGGATCTCGATGCTCAGGGCATGGCGGCGGAAGATGTCCTCCGTCTCGCCGGCGAAGCACGGCAGCTGGTAGCCGGGGATGCAGCCGGTGCAGTACATCGCCATGCTCAGGCGCTCGGTGTCGGGCATGTCGCGGCCTCCTTGTCGGTGCGGTCGGTCGTGGGGAAGAGGCACGCCGCGCGATGGTCGGACCGCGCGACGGCGTCCAGCGTCGGGAACTCCTCGCTGCAGCGCGTCTCGGCGCGAAAGCAGCGCGGTGCGAACGGGCACGCCTGCCCGCCGGCCGGGGTCGTCTGGGCCTCGCCGCGCAGCACGATGCGCCGGCGCCGGCGCTCGAGCTGCGGGTCGGGGATCGGCACCGCCGACAGCAGCGCCTGGGTGTAGGGGTGCGCGGGCGCCTCGAAGAGCTGCTCGCTGCCGGCGACCTCGACGATCCGCCCGAGGTACATCACGGCGACCCGGTGCGAGACTGAGCGCACGAGCGACAGGTCGTGGGCGACGAGCAGGTAGCTCACGCCGAGGCGCTCCTGCAGCTCGGCCAGCAGCCCGAGGATCTGCGCGCGCGTCGACGCGTCGAGGGCCGAGACCGGCTCGTCGAGCACGAGCAGCTTCGGCTCGGTCGCGAGGGCGCGCGCGATCGCGATGCGCTGGCGCTGGCCGCCGCTGAACGCGCGCGGATGGCGCGACGCGTGCTCCGGGCTCAGGCCGACCATCCGCAGCAGCTCCGCGACGCGCGTCCGGCGCCCGTGGCGGTCGCCGGCCAGGCCGTGCACCTGCAGCGGCTCGGCGATGAGCTGCTCGACGGTCATGCGCGGATCCAGCGAGCCGTAGGGGTCCTGGAAGACGATCTGCATCTCGTGGCGCAGGCGCCGCAGCGCCCGGCGGTCGCACGCGAGGACGTCGCGCCCGGCGAAGCTCACGCGGCCCGACGACGGCTCGACGAGCCGCAGGATGCAGCGCGCGAGCGTCGACTTGCCGCACCCGGACTCGCCGACGAGGCCGAGCGTCTCGCCCGCCTCGATCGCCAGCGAGACCCCGTCGACGGCCCGGATCGCGCCGACCGTCCGCCGGATCGCACCGCCGCGCACGACCGGGAAGACCTTCGTGAGGTCCGCGACCTCGAGCAGGGCCGGCGTCATCGCAGCTCCCCGGCGACGAT
>DATJEE010000076.1:0-13724 GCA_035496995.1 Solirubrobacteraceae bacterium
TCACGCCTGGCGGCGTGACGGCGTCAACTCCCGAACCGGACGCTGCGTGACGCAGGCGTTCGAACGGTCGACCCTGAGCAAACTCGCGTCGATCACCGGCAGCTACACGATCGGCTTTCTGCCCATGGCCGCAGTCGCCCCCGTGCAGCGGATGCGCGATGCGGCGGCGGGCTGAGCCGACCCGCGCGACGCGCCGTGGAGGCCCAGCCGAGCCGCGACCGCGATGTAGAGCCCCATTGCACCCGAGGGCGTGGGTTACGGAACCGAAGGTCAGAGGTTCGAATCCTCTCGGGCGCGCTGAGAAAGACCTGGCACGAGAATCTGTCCGTGGGCGCCGCTTGCGAACCGCTGCTCGCGCACGAGGTCCAGCTTGAGGTGCTCTTCGAGGTCCGCGAAGGGGCTGTGGCCGGTGCCGATGGCGAGGGGCACCCAGGTGAGCTGATACTCGTCGACGAGGCCGAGCCGGGTCATCGACCTGGCGAGGTTCGGCCCGCCGTGGACGAGGATCGTGCCGTCGTCGTCGCGGGCCTTCAGGTCGGCGATGGCGGCGCGGAGGTCGCCGCCGAAGACCTCGGCCGGGCCCCAGTCCGCGCGCTCCAGGCTGTTGGAGAAGACCGCCTTGGGCTTCTCGTTCATCGACGTCGCCACCGGGCCCTCGGAGGCCATCCAGTGCGGGCCCATGATCTCGTAGCTTCGCCGGCCCATCGCGTGGGTCCCGGCCTCGTCGAGCGCGCGCTGGTTCCAGCCGCTGTCGTCGCCGAAGAACTCGAACATCCAGTCGTGGGTCCCGTCGAGACTCGTCGCGAAGCCGTCGAGGGACAACACCATCTTGAGCACTACCTTTCGATTCGCCATGTGGGTAGAGACTCTGGCGCGCCCCGGAAATCATCGGTGAGGAGACCACGCATGACCGTTCAGCGCCTGGAGCACGTCGGCGTCGTCGTCGACGACCTCGAGGGGGCGAAGGCCTTCTTCGTCGCACTCGGGCTCGAGGTGGAGGGCGAGGCCACCGTCGAGGGCCGCCTGGTGGACCGCATCAACGGGCTCGAGGGCGTGCGCGCGGACGTCGTGATCCTGCGGGCTCCGGACGGCGGCAGCGCGCTCGAGCTCGCCAGGTATCGCTCGCCCGCGTACGAGGGCGACGATGCGCCGGCCCCGCCCAACACCCCCGGCATCCGCCACATCCTGTTCGCGGTCGACGACATCCAGGCGTCCCTCGCGGGCCTGCAGGCGCATGGCGGCGAGCTCGTCGGCGAGCTGGTCAACTACGAGAACAGCTACTGGCTGTGCTACGTGCGCGGCCCGGCGGGGATCATCGTCGAGCTGGCGGAGAAGATCGGCTGATGCGGGCGCCCTACCGGGCGCCGACGCCCTCCGAGCGCAGCGCGCCGAGCAGGCGCGAGATGACCGCGTCGGCCGCCACGGAAGCCGGGCGGTACCCGCTGACCGCCGGGACGAAGACGTCGCGCTCCAGCGTGTACAGGTCGAGGGCCGTGCGGGCCCGAACGGCGGTCGTGCGCGGCACCGAGCGCAGCAGCGCGATCTCCCCGAACGAGTCGCTGGTTCCCAGCGTGCAGATGCATCGGCCGTCGCCGACGACGTCGGCTTCGCCGGCCGCGATCACGTAGAAGCGGTCGCCGGCGTCCCCCTGCTCGAAGACCGCCTGCCCGGCGGGCACGTGGGCGCGGGTCAGGTAGCGGGCGAGGTGGTCCATGACCGGGACCGGCAGCGGCTGCAGCATCGGCACCCGCCGCAGGTGCGCCAGCTCCTGATCGCGCTCGTGCATCGAGCCGTCGACGCGGCGCAGGCGCAGCCAGCACAGGGCCGCGAGCGCCGGGCACAGCGAGCCGAGTACGACAAGGGCGCCGCGAAGGCCGATGGCATCGATCACGACCGGCGTGAGGATCGACCCGAGTCCGACGGTCAGCGCGACCAGCGCCTCGAAGATCCCGAAGACCCGCGCCAGGACGTCGTCGGGGGCGAGCCGCGCCATGACGCTGAACCCGGAGACGTCGAGGATCGCGTTGGCCACGCCGATGACCGCGAGCAGCATGATCGCCGCCGCCTGCGCGGGAACCGCGCCGATGAGCACGAGGGGCAGGCCCCACAGCGCGACGCTCACGCCGAACCAGGTGCCGAGCCGGCGGCTGCCCACGAGCAGCGACGCGCCGAGTGATCCGGCCACCGCGCCCACGCCCACGGCGGCCGTCAGCACGCCGACCCCAGCCTCGCCCATGTCGAGCAGGTCGATCGCCATGACGACGGTCAGGACGTTCAGGGCGCCGCGCGTGAAGGTCTGGGTGATGGCGAGGCCGATGAGGAGCGCGAGGTCACGGTGCGCGTTGAGCGCGCGGAACCCCTCCGTCACCTCGGCGGTGACGGTCGAGCCGCTGGCTCGCGCCTCGCGCGCCGGAACCTCGTAGTCGAGGCGCAGGACGAGCAGGGCCGACCAGACCGACGCGGCCGCTGCCGCGATGAACACGGTGGCCGGCGTGCCGACGCCCAGGAGGACGGCCGCGATGAGCGGCCCGATCAGCGTGCTCAGGGAGTCGAGCATGCCGCGCACGGCGTTGGCGCTGGTCAGCTGCTCCGGCGTCGTGCACAGCGACGGCAGCAGCGCCGAGTGGGCGGCCCGCAGCGGCGTGCCCGCGATCGTCGCGACCACGGCGAACACGTAGATGCCGACCGTCGGTGCCCCGATGCTCAACAGCACCGCCATCGCGCCGATCGAGACGCCGCGCAGCAACCCGATCGCGACGATGACCCGCTCGCGCCGCACGCGATCGGCGATCGCCGCGAGAAACGGCCCGGCGATCGCGCCGGGGGCCAGGCGCGCCAGTGCGACGAGCCCGACGGCCGCCGGCCCTCCGTCACGGAACGCCACGATCGCGAGGCCGACGGTCAGCGCCCACTCCGACGTCCACGCCGCACCGAACGCGAGCTGCGCACGTCGCAGATCGCGGCTGCGGAGATTCGTGCCGAACGCCTCGCGCACGCCACGCAGCCGAGATCCGGCCGACGGCAGTGCGTCGGCGATCCAGGTTCGGGCGGAACGGTTCTGCGGGCGGGCGACGGTCACGGCGATCCCCCTGTCGGCCGGGCGGTACGTGCGCCCGTCGTTCTACGCCCCGCCGCGCAAGCCGCGCGCATGCGCAACGCAACCGGGGCGGCGTCGACGCCAGACCGCGTCGTGGTCGTCAGGCCAGCGGGGTACTTGGCGAGCGTCCGTCGGCGAGCGCAGCGTGCAGGCGTCCGGCGAGGGACGCGAGCTCGTCGATCGTGCTCGAACCGGCCGCGCCGGTCTCGATCTGCTGCGCGACGGCGACGATCGCGTGCGCCCCGACGGTGCGGGCCGCGCCCTTGATCCGGTGCGCCCGCCGCCGGGCCGCGTCCAGATCGCCGCCGGCAAGGGCGTCGTCGAGCGCGTCGAGGTCGGCGCGCGTGCTGGCGCGGAAGTCGGCGACCAGCGTCTCCGCGAGCTCGGCGTCGCCGCCCGTGACCTCGGCGAGCACGGCGGGATCGATCATCGCGTCGGCGGGGGCGACGGAGCCGTTCGCCGCGGCCGGCGAGTCGGGCTCCGGCGCCCAGTCGAGATGCGGCAGCCATTGGCGCAGCTTCGCGGCGAGGAACGGGATCGTGGTCGGCTTGGCGGCGAAGTCGTCCATCCCGGCCTCGCGGCAGCGCTCGGGCTCGCCCTGCATGACGTTCGCCGTCAGCGCCACGATCGGGACCCGCGCGACGCCGGTTGCCGCCTCGTGACGGCGAATCGCGCGGGCGAGCTCGTAGCCGTCCATGGCCGGCATGTTCAGGTCCGTGAGGACGAGCGCATAGCCGCCGCCGACGTACAGCTCGAGTGCCTGCTCCCCGTCCGGCGCGAAGTCCGCCTGGAATCCGATGATGTCGCATTGGTGGCGCAGGACCGTGCGGTTGACGGCGTGATCCTCGGCGACCAGGACCAGGCTCCCCTCGGCTTGCGCCTGCTCCCGTGTGGGCTTGCGCCGCGTCGCCGGGGCCTGGTCGGCGGCGGGCGCCGCGAGCGGCTCGACGTCGGCCGGGTCGGCGATCGGGAGCGGCAATGTCAGGAGCATCGTCGTACCGCGGCCCGGCGCGCTGCGCATCGTGACGTCGCCGCCCATGAGGTGCGCGAGACGCCGGCAGATCGCGAGGCCCAGCCCGGTGCCGCCGAAGCGCTGAGCGGTCGACGCGTCGGCCTGCGCGTACTCGCCGAACAGCTGGCGCTGCTGCTGCGCCGAGACACCGACGCCCGTGTCGGTGACCGAGAGCGCGACGGTCTGCGCCTCGTCGGATTCGTCGATGACGCGCGCATCGATCTCGATCCCCCCGACGACGGTGAACTTGACGGCGTTGGAGAGGAAGTTGGCGATGATCTGGCGCAGGCGCAGGGCGTCGCCCATGTGCGCCGCCGCAAGGCCCTCGTCGACGCAGCTGCTCAGCAGGAGCCCCTTCGCCGACGCGGTGTGGCGGAACGTCTCGGCCGCCGCCTGGATGATCGCGCGCAGGTCCAGCGGGGCCGGGGAGAGCTCGAGCTTCGACGCCTCGATCTTCGAGAAGTCCAGGACGTCGCCGATGATCTGCAGCAGCGACTGGGCCGAGCTCTCGGCCGTCGCGACCATGTGGCGTTGCGGCGGCGTGAGACTCGTCCGCTGCAGGACCTCGAGCATCCCGGTGACACCGATCATCGGCGTGCGGATCTCGTGGCTCATCGCGGCAAGGAAGGTCGACTTCGCGCGGCTGGCCTCCTCGGCCGCCAGGCGGGCGGCCACGGCCTCCTGCTCGGCGCGCTCGCGCGCGCCGACATCGGACTGGACGGCATCGGCCATCTCGTTGAACGCGCCGGCGACCTGCTCGAGCTCGGCGACGGCGCGGACGTCGGCGCGCTCACCGTAGTCGCCGCCGGCGATGCGCCGCGTCGCCTCCGCCAGCCTGAGCAGCGGCCGGACCGCCAGGCGTGACACGACGGCCATCGCGCCGAGGCCGACGAGGACGACGAGGCCGAGGATCGCGATCTGGACCGCTGACAGCGTGTCGTTGGAGTTGCGGACCCGCTCGACGTCACGACGCGTCCGGCCGTCCACCAGACCGATGAAGCGGTCGATCGCTCGCATGATCACGCCCTTCTGGGCCAGGTAGGCGTCGTCGACGAGCCGCGCGTAGTCAGGGCTGACGTCGGCGAGGTACGTCGCGTCGACGCCGCGGCGGATGCGCCGCTGGACGCGGTCCATGACCTCCAGCTCGACCCGGGCGAGCCCGTTGGAGGCCGCCAGCGACGCGCTGAGGGCGCGAAACTCCGCGGGTGTGAAGTCGGCTCCGCGCATCTGCGCGACGAGCGACTGGCGCGGCCCGTAGCGCACGGATGCCTTGCCGTCGGCGAGCACCCGGTCCCAGAACGAGCTGTCGTAGTCGCGTGGTCGCGGCGCCGTGCCGTTGCGGATCGCGAGGATCTCCTTGTAGTAATCGCGATAGCGCTGCTCGCCGGTCGAGACGTACAGCCGGACCATGTTCGTCAGGTCGTTCGAGCTCTGGCGCATGCTGTCGGCGACCAGGATCGACTCCGCGCGGCGGTTCTCCGCGTCGGCCTGCGATTGCGAGCCGCGCAGCTGCAGCGTGGCGACGACGATGAGCGCGGCGACGAGCACGCCGAGCGCGCCGAGCAAAATGGCGAAGAGCCGTCGCAACGACGGCGCGCGGTGGCGCGTGCCGCTCTTCACGCCGACCGGTCCGCGATCGAGGGAGCGCGCGAGCCGGACGCCCGGTCGGCGAACACGGCGGGAGCCTCGGGGCCGCCGATGATCTCGCCCTCGGCGTGGTGGCAGCCCATCTGCAGGAGCAGCTCGTAGTCTGAGGGCTCGTCGCAGCCGCTCGCGACCGCCGGCAGCCCGAGTGTCCGGATCGCGTCCAGCGCGTCCTCGACCGCTGCGATCCGCGCCGGCTCGCGCGCCGCGCCACGGACGAGTCCGGCGGCGATCGCGACCGCGGTGAGCGGGATGCGCGAGAGCGCGTCGTCGCTGACGTGCCCGCCGCCGTAGTCGTCGAGGCAGATGCCGAACCCCTTCACGCGCAGGCGCGTGAGCATCTCGAGCTCGGCCGGACTGCTGTGGCGGACCGCGCGCTCGGCGATCCGGAAGACGATCCGCCGCGGATCGGCGTCGCCACCGCGAACGATCGCCAGCAGCCGATCGACCCGGGCGACATCGGTGAGCGCCTCCCCGGCGACGGCGACCCAGATCGTCATGTCGCGATCGCGCCCGGCGATCTCGCGCAGCTGGCGGCACGCGCCGGTCAGGACGTGATCGGTGAGGCGCGCGGCGAGCTCGGCGCCCACCGGGTCCTTGACGACATGCGGCTCTCGGCCTGCCCCGTCCTGCCAGGTCGCGACCGCGCTGGCACCGGTCACGGCGCCGACCTGCAGGTCGACGATCGGCGCGAAGGAGACACCGATGCGCCCGTCGTCGAGCGCGGCGCGCAACTCGACGTCGGTCCGCGCGGCCGGCGCGTCGCCCGCGCGGGCCGACGGCGGGGGCCGGTAGCCGGCCAGCAGCTCGGACAGGCGCCGTGTCGTGAGCGGCTTCTCGACCACGCCGAGCACCTGCAGGCCGTAGCCCTGCCCGACCGCCTCCACGGCCTGCAGGACGCTGCGATCGAGCCCGCTGACGATCACGACGGCGCTCGCGAGGCCGCGCTCGGCGACGTGGCGGATGAACTCGACACCGTCCATGCCGGGCATGTCGACGTCGCAGACGATGACGTCCGGCGGCGCGGTGCGGCCGAGCAGCTCCAGCGCCTCGACGCCGTCGCACGCCTCGGCGAGCGAGCCGACGCCGAGCCGGCCGAGGAGCGCGAGCGCCGTCCGCCGCTGGAAGTCGTGATCGTCGACGACGAGCACGGAGGCCGAGGCGAGCCGGGGTGCGCTGTCCGCCGGCATCGTGCCGCTCGGACGATGCGCATCCGGCGCGGGGGCGAGCGCTCGATGCAGCGCCTCCCGGATCTCGTCCGAGATCTCGACGCCGAGTTCCTCGCGGAACGTGTCGCGGCACTCCTCGAACGCGCGCTGCGCGCCGGCGCGGTCACCGCCGGCCGCGAGCACCTCGATCCGCAGGCGGTGCGCGGCCTCGCTGTAGGGCTCGGCCTCGACGAGCCGCGCGGCGGCAGCGGCGGCCGCACGGTGATCGCCCGTGCTCAGCCCCGCGCGCGCCGAGAGCTCGAGCGCTTCGACGAGGATGCGCTCGAGCTCGCGTCGCACACCGTCCACCCAGTCGCCTTCGTGGCGGGGCAGGAACGGCATCCGCGCGAGCTCTGCCGCGCGCGCGGCGCTCGCCGCCGCGGCCGCCGGCTCGTCCCGGAGCCGTGCCCGCGCCGCCGCGAGCGCCGAACGCGCCTCGTCGAGGTCGAGCCTGCCGTCGGGCGGCAGCCGCAGCCGGTAGCCGCCGCCGGTGTGCTCCAGCAACTCACCGGCATCGAGCCCGCTCGCGGCGATGACGCGCCGCACGTCGCTGACGACGCTCCGCAGCGCGGCTGCCCACGCGTCCGGCAGCTCCTGCGGCCAGAGGGCGTCCGCGAGTTCGTCCCGGCTGACATCGCGATGGTGCTCGACGGCGAGGTGGGCGAAGACGAGCTCCGAGCGGCGCCCGGGGAATACGGCCGCGCCGGGAGCGCCCTCGCGATCGATCGAGAGCCGCCCGAGTACCCGGATGGCCGTGCCCCCCGCCGTCATGGCCCAAGCGTGCCATCAGACCAGCGCGATTGCCAGTAAGAAGGTCGGTTGCGGATCGCTTGCGGACGGGTTGCGCGGCGCGCGTACAAATCACGTCGTACAACGCCGCAGGGGAGGAGCATCGGATGGAGTTCGTGGTCGGTGAGCGGTTGTCGGGCCCGACGGTCGGTGACAGGGATCTCCATGCCGCCGTGGTCGACGAGAACCAGGTGCGCGCAGCGGCCGGCGTGACGCTGGTGGCCGGGGCCATCGCGTTCAGCCACGCCTACTTCGACCGGCAATACCTGCTGCTGCAGATCGTCTCGACGTTCTTCTTCGTCGAGTTTTTCCTGCGGACGACCGTGGGTATCCGCTACAGCCCGGTCGGGGTGATCGCACGCGCGCTGACGCGCGGCACGCCGCCGCAATGGGTGTCCGCCAAGCCCAAGCTGTTCGCCTGGCGGCTGGGGCTCGCCATCGCGCTCGCGATGACGATCATCACCAACAGCGGCATCCGCGGCACGCTGCCCAGGACGCTCTGCGTGATCTGCATGACGCTGATGTGGATGGAGGCGTCGCTGGGGCTGTGCCTCGGATGCAAGATCCACGCCCTGCTCGTCCGGCGCGGCCGGACCACGAAGGACCCCGAGTTCGAGATCTGCGCGCACGGCGTGTGCGAGATCCCCGCGCGGTGAACCATGTGCCGCGTCCTCGGCTATCTCGGTGAGCCCGTCTCGCTGGAGAGCATCTTGTACGACACCGACAGTGCGCTCGTGCGCCAGTCCTACAGCCCGCGCATGATGGACGCCTTCCTCAACCTCGCCGGATTCGGCATGGCCGCCTGGGACGACAGATCGGTCCGCGAGGAGGAGCCGTTCACCTATCGCGTCTCGACGCTGCCCACCTACGACGCCAACCTGCGCAGCATGTGTCGCAAGCTCGCGCCGACGTGCCTGCTGGCGCACGTCCGCGGCGTCACCTGGAGCTCGGGCGACGTCATCTCCGAGCAGAACCTGCATCCGTTCCGGTTTCCCGGCGCCGGGCTGGTCATGGCGCACAACGGCCATCTGCGCAGCTTCGGGGCGATGCGCTACGACCTGCTCGACCACCTCCCGAGCGGGCTGAGCCGGCACATCGCCGGCACGACGGACTCGGAGTGGATCTACGCGCTGCTGCTGGCGCAGCTCGGCGACCGCGCGGCGGACCCCGACGCCGCCGACCTCGTCGAGGCGACGAGAGCGGTCCTGCAGATCCTGCGCGATGCGCGGGCCCGTCACGGGATCGACACGTCGTCGCCGATCAACCTCTTCATGGCCACCCGCCAGTGCCTCGTCGCCACGCGGTTCGTCATGGACTACGGCTGGTACCCGGACGACGACCCGCTGCTCGAGGTCGACCTGCCGTACGTCAGCCTCTGGTACACGGCCGGCCGGTCCTACGTCGACGACGGCGATGGCTGGCAGATGGTGTCGAGCGACGGGCGGCCGCAGTCGTTGCTCATCGCCTCCGAACCGCTGACGGCCGACACCTCGACGTGGCTCGAGGTGCCCGAGTACTCCCTCCTCAGCGTCGTGCAGGAGGCGGACGGGTTGTCCCTCGAGACGGTCGAGCTCGATGTCTGAGTCCGCCGTCATCGAGTTCGCCGGCGCGCGCGAGCGTCCCGCCACGGACCTCGTGGGACGGCTGAGCGCCGTCGCATTGTTCGACGGCCTCGGCGAGGAGGGCCTCGACGGGTGCGCCCAGGCGTTCAAGCGCGTCGAGCTCGCCCCGGGCGAGATCCTCTGCCGCCAGGCGTGCCCCCACGAGGGCCTCTACGTCCTGCTCGACGGCGAGGTGAAGGTCTGCCGGCGGCTGCCGGGTCAGCGCGAGCTCGAGCTCGCGCGGCTCGGCGCCGGCGAGGTGATCGGCGAGATCCCGCTCCTCGGCGGAGGGACCCACTCCGCGTCGGTTCGCGCCGTCGGCCGTTGTTCGCTGCTGTTCCTCAGCCGGGAGGACTTCGAGGCCCGCACGCTCGCGGGGACGCCCTGCGCGCTGGAGCTCAGGCGGCGCATCGTGGGCATCGCGTGCGCCCGTCTGCGCCGCAACCACGACGCGATCGCGGCGGCGATCGGCGGCGCGCCGATCGGCGGCGCGGCGGACACAGCGGTGCATCCGGTGCAGCCGCTGCCCACCGCGCTGCCGCCGCGCGCGTACGTGTCGCGCCTGCCGCTGTTTCGCCGCCTCGAGCCCGACGTCCTCACCGCGCTGCTCGATCACGGCGTTGCGCTGCCCGTGCCGCGCGGGCATGTCATCCAGCGCGAGGGGATGGCGCCGGACGTCTGTTACGTCACGCTCAACGGGGCCGTCGAGGACGTCGTGCGCAGCGACTCGACGTCGGTGCGGGTCGGGTTCGCCGGCCCCGGCCACGCGTTCGGTTATCTCGGGCTGCTCGACGGCGAAGCCGCCTCGGTCGCGTCCGTGGCGCGCGAGCGCAGCCTGCTGCTGGCGATCGACGGCGAGTACTTCACGACGCTGCAGCGCACGCGCGACCCGCGTCTTCGCGCCTTCGCCGCGGGCATCGAGGCCGACCTCATCGGTGGCCTGGAGACAGCCGGGCGTGCCCTGTCGCATCTCGCGGTGGCGAGTCCGGCATGACCGCGCGGCCGTCCGCTCGCGAGGTCGTCGCCGTCACCTCGCTGTTCGCCGACCTCGACGCGCACGAGCGCTCCTGGATGGCGAATCTGCTGCGTCCGTTCGAGCTCGCCCCGCAGGCGACGCTCTTCCGGCAGGGGGCGCCGGCCGAGCGGGTCTACCTGCCGACACGGGGCCGCGTCGCCGTCCATCTCGACGACCATGGAAACGTGCTTCCGCTGACGGTCAGCGGGCCGCGATCGGTGCTCGGCGAGCACGCGCTGGGTGGGCGTGCGACGTATGACGCGACGGCGGTCGCGCTCGAGCCGGTGTCCGGCTTCGCGCTTGACGTACGCGACTTCGAGCTTGCCCGCAAGCTCGGACAGCCGGTCGCGCACAAGGTGCTCGGACGCCTGGCGCGCGAGCTCTGCGCGCGCGTGCGCAGCGTGACCGGTGCGCTGGGCGATGATGCCGGGAGCGCCACGGTGGGCCGCGATCGGCGACCGTCCGCGTGCCGGCGGCCCGCCGACCGCTCGCGCCTGGAGGTCCTGCGCAGGTGCTCGTTCTTTGCGTGCGTCGCCGATCCCGAGCTCGAGCGCCTGCTCGGCCACATGACCGAGCGCAGCCTCCGTGACGGCGAGGTCGTGTTCGCCGCCGGCGAGCGCGCCGACGCGCTGCTCGTCGTCGCCTCCGGGACGATCGAGGTG
Organism: Solirubrobacteraceae bacterium; assembly: GCA_035496995.1. Classification (GTDB taxonomy): domain Bacteria; phylum Actinomycetota; class Thermoleophilia; order Solirubrobacterales; family Solirubrobacteraceae; genus CADCVQ01. The sequence continues at coordinate 11,029 of DATJEE010000076.1, forward strand.
TCGGTGGCGCGCGCCGGCCGGCATCACCGGCTCGGCACGCTCGGACCGGGGAAGGTGTTCGGCGAGCTCGGGCTCCTCGACGGTGGCGGACGCAGCGCGACGTGTGCCGCGCTCGGAGACGGCGTCGTGCTCGAGCTGAGCGCCGAGCGGTTTCGCACGCTCGCCGACGCCCACGCTCCCCTGCACCTCGACGTGCTGCTGGCCGTGATCGCGAACCTCATCGCCGCGCAGCAGCGCGGCGAACGGATCCGCGCGCGGCTCGTCGCCGGGCACGGCGGTGACGGCGCGCACCCGGTCGAGACGCCGGACCTGCTCGATCCGCTCGCGGAGCCGGCCCCGGCCACCGAAGACCGGCAGGCGCTCGTCGAGCTCGTCCGGCGGTCGGTCATCGGCGACGACGTCGTGCTGCCGGGGCCCTTCGGTCCCAAGCGCATCGTCTACGCCGACTACACGGCCTCGGGCCGGTCGCTGAAGTTCATCGAGGACCTCATCCAGCGTGAGGTCCTGCCGCTGTACGCCAACACGCACACCGAGTCATCCGCCACCGGCCGGCAGACGATGCGCCTGCGCGACGATGCCAGGCGGATCGTGCACGAGGCGGTCGGCGGCGGCGACGAGGACGTCGTGCTGTTCTGCGGGTCGGGCGCCACGGGGGCGATCGACAAGCTCGTCCGCGCACTCGGTCTGCGCATTCCGGAGCGGCTCGACGAGCGCTACGGGCTGTCGGCCGCGATTGCGCCGCACGAGCGGCCGGTCGTCTTCATCGGCCCGTACGAACACCACTCCAACGAGCTCGTGTGGCGCGAATCGATCGCCGACGTCCGCGTCATCCGGGAGGACGCCGAGGGGCGGCTCGATCTCGCCCATCTGCGCGCCGAGCTCGAGGCCTTCGCGGAGCGGCCGCTGAAGATCGGCAGCTTCTCCGCCGCCTCGAACGTCACGGGCATCATCACCGACGTCGAGGCGGTCGCGACGCTGCTGCATCGCCACGGCGCGCTGTCGTTCTGGGACTACGCCGCCGCCGGCCCGTATCTCGACATCCGCATGAACCCCGAAGCCGAGGGCCCGGACGGGCACCTCGCCCACAAGGACGCGGTCTTCATCTCACCGCACAAGTTCATCGGCGGCCCGGGCACCCCCGGCGTCCTGGTGGCCAAGCGGGAACTGCTCGACGGCCGCGTGCCGACGGTGCCCGGGGGCGGAACCGTCGAGTTCGTGACCACCGAGGGCCAGCGCTACCACCAGGCGGCCGAGCATCGCGAGGAGGCCGGCACGCCCGCCATCGTCGAGTCGATCCGCTGCGGTCTGGTCTTCCAGCTCAAGAGCGCCGTCGGAACGCGGGAGATCCGTCGGAGGGAGGAGGCACACGCCCGCCGGGCGCTCGCCTCGTGGTCGCAGGACCCGGACATCGAGATCCTCGGCAATCCCGAGCTCGAGCGCCTCTCGATCCTCTCGCTCGGCCTGCGCGATCCGCGCGGCATGCTGCACCCGCACTTCGTCGTGTCCGTCCTCAACGACCTGTTCGGCATCCAGGCTCGTGGTGGCTGCTTCTGCGCCGGGCCATACCTCCAGCGTCTCAGCGGGATCGACGACGACGCGGTCCAGGCGATGCTGTGCGAGGTCGCCCTCGGGCGGGAGGGTGCGAAGCTCGGCTGGTTCCGGGTGAACTTCAACTACTTCGTGAGCCAGGCCGTGGTCGACTACGTCATCGACGCCGTCCACCTCCTCGCCCGCGAAGGCCGCACGCTCCTGGCGCTGTACCGCTTCGATCCCTTCACCGGCCTGTGGCATCACCGCGACGCGCGCAGCGGCCCGGCGATCAGCCTGCACGACATCTCCTACGCGAGCGGCGCCATGGAGTTCCGTGGACGGCGCACCAGCGCGCCCGAGCACGTGCTCGCCGAGCAGCTCGACGAGGCACGCCGGCTCGTGGCCGTGCTCCCCGAGCAGCTGTCACGCGAGGCGCCCGTCGAGGACCCCGTCCTGCCCGACTCGTTCGAGCGGATGCGCTGGTTCCCGCTCCCGGGCGAGGCGCGGCGCGAGCTCATCGAAGCGTAGGATCGCTGCCGTGCCGTTCACCCTGAGGAACCTCAAGGGGGATCTTGAGGACGTCGGGTCCAACTTCGACGGCGCGCCGGACCTGGAGTTCCGCCTCGCAACCAAGGCGCTCGGGCTCGAGCGGTCCGGCCTCAGCTATCAGCGCATCCCGCCCGGCTGTCGCTTCCCGTACGGCCACACGCACAAGGAGCAGGAGGAGGTGTACGTCGTCGTGCGCGGGAGCGGGCGGATGAAGCTCGACGACGAGATCGTCGAGATCAGGGAGTGGGACGTGGTGCGCGTCCCGCCGGGCACGTGGCGCGGCTACGAGGCCGGCACCGAGGGCCTCGAGATCCTCGTCTTCGGCGCGCCGAATCTCGGCGACGATCCGCGCGAGGACGTGGAGGGTCGGCGCGACTGGTGGGCGGACTAAGCAGGCCGCCGCCCGGGTAGGTGGGCGGCGATGGGGGTCTTCTCGTCCAATCCAAGAAGGGGATGGTCTCGTGGCACACCGTGGGAGGTCGCGACGATGGCTGGTGGCACTCTGCGTCGCGGGAGGGCTTGCGGCACCGACGAGCGCCGGCGCGATCACGTCGGCCGAGTGCGACGCGCAGGTCAACGACACGCCGGCGAAGCTCCTGCCCTGTGTCCAGCAGGAC
>DATJEE010000077.1:0-16745 GCA_035496995.1 Solirubrobacteraceae bacterium
ATCCCCCAGATCGTCGCGGGCTGCTTGGAGGAGGACGGCGTCTCGGCGATCGTGCGGGCTGCTGATAGCGGGGGACCACTGTCGGATACCGGACAGATGCCGAGGGCGGTTGTCCTCAGGATGTACACGGTCCCGCACGCGGTGCGCGAGCGGGTCGAGCTTCCGGAGGGCTGGCTGGCACAGGCACGCGAGTGGGTCCTCAGCGAGGCGCCGCCAGACACCGACATCATGGGTCGACTTCAGTACGCCACGTTCGATGCCGATGCCGCCGCGGTCGAGGGCCTTCTGCAGCAATGGGAGCATCTGCGTCCAGGGATGGGGGTACTCGGCGCCGGCGATCCCGCCGGGGTGATGCGGGCCGCGGGTCTGTATCTCACGCCCGATCAGAACATCAACATCGCCTTGGGAGTAGGAGGCCCCGGGGCGAGCGACCAGAACCTCATCGCGGGTTTCGTCGAACTACAGGTTGTTGCCCGGCGGATCGCCAGCGCGGCTGCGTACGCGTTTATCAGCATCGAGCCGACGTTCGCGTCGTTCAACGGAGCCTGGCACGACACCGAATGGGCGGCGCTGGTCGATGGACCCCGAGACATGCTCGCGGAGGCGTTGGTCGATCGGATCGTCCTAGACGCGTTCCCGTATCAAGTTCTCGGTCCCGCCCATCTCGAGACGTTTGCTGAGGCGCCGTCAGGCTCATGCTCTCTGTCTGCAGGGCGATTCGAGGTCGCCGTTGGAGCACCGCAGGACTGGCTCTTTGTCGGGCAACCTGATCCCTACAGGGACCCGCGAGCGCAGTGGGCGACGCTGCGCCGCGACCCTGCGGTCGCACTGCGGGGACGAGACGTCTTGGCACCCTGGCTCATGACCTGGGATCAGGCGCAGGCCCTACTAACGACATAAGCGACAGCCCTACGAATCCGGTCGGGACGCCGGCCAAGTGGGTCGCAGCATAGCCTCGAATCGACGCCGCAGGCGAGAACCGCAAGCCGGTCGCCAGTCGGCAACGGCGTCCGCGTCGACGACCGGGTCGCGGCCCTCCTGGTCGCCGTCCCGGATGACCCGTCCGAATTGAAATCCCGCAGGGGGACCTCAAACGGAGACTGGAATGTGGGCAGCCGCCTCCGCGCTGACTGAGGGGCAACCGTGCAGCGGCCTCGCTCCGGCACCGTCCTCACTGGCGCCCTGCCCGCAAGCGCAGCGCCCGCAGGCGCCGCAGCAAGTCGCTCGCGGACTCCCCGCGGCTGACCTGCACGCGCGGCAGGAAGAACGGCGTGCGCGGGGTCGCGAAGGCGGCGCGGGTCGTCGTGGCGCCGAGGTAGCCGGCGCGCCGCACGGCTCCGGCGACAGCCCCGTCGAAGTGGCCGAACGGGTAGCAGAAGAACCGCGGGGTGACGCCGAACAGCGACCGGATCCGCGCGCGCGAGCCGGCGACCTCGGTGCGCAGGCGGGTGCGCCCGAGCGTTCGCAGCTCGGCGTGCGAGACGGAGTGCGAGTCGAGCTCCCAGCCGGCGCCGAGCAACTGCCGGACGGCGGGCACGCCGCCCATCGCGGGCAGGAGGTCCAGCGCGAGGTTCAGCACGCCCGGCCAGCGCGCGCGCCGCAGCACCGGCAGCGCCGCGGCGACCTGGTCGGCGTAGCCGTCGTCGAAGGTCAGCACGACCGGCCGGCGCGGCAGCCGCGCGCCGCCGTGCCAGGCGTCCCACACGCGCCCGAGCGTCACGGCGCGGTAGCCGGCAGCGCGCAGTGCCCCCACCTGGCTTGCGAACGCGCCGGGGGAGACCCACAGCGCGGGCGCTCCCACCCCCGCGGGCGCCGCGGCGACGTGGTGGTACATGAGGATCGGGACCGCCGGCCCGGTGGCGGCGCGCGCCACTGGCGCGCCGCCTGCGAGTGCCACGAGGGCGAGCGCCGCGACCGCGGCGCCGCGCCCCATCAGGCGGTCTTCTTCGGCGGGAACTTCAGCGTGAGCTTCTCCGTGATGGCGCTGTGGACGCCGTCCTGGCTCGTCCCGCGCGTCGTGCCCTTGCCGGTGACGCCGGCGAACTCCCCGGTGCCGCTGGAGATCCTCAGCGTGCCGTTGTAGGCGACCTGTCCGGCGACGGTGAAGGCCAGCCTGAAGCGCCCGCGCAGCGTGCCGGTGTTGAAGAAGAGCTTGACCCCGCCGGCGAACGAGCCCTCGGTCTTCGAGGTGGTCAGGAGCGTCGCGGTGTCGTGACGGACGCCCTCCCCGAACGGCGCCGAGCAGGACACCGTGCCGAAGTTCTCCGAATTGTTGCCGCCGGCCCGCGTCGCGACGACGGTCTCGCTGCAGGTGATCTTCCGCGTCGTCGCCTTCGGTGTCGGCACGACCTTCGGCGTCGTCTTCGTGGTCGTCGTCTTCGTGGTCGTCGTCGTCGCCGTCGGCGTGGTGGTCGTCGCCGTGGGCGCCGCGGCCTGCGTCAGCCCCGTCGCGACGCCGAGTGCCGTCAGACCGCCGGCCGCGGCCACGAGCACGGCCTTGGGCCAGTGCGGGAATCGCTGCACGTCACATCACCTTCCCCTCCAGGTTGGGCGGAGGATGGACCGGCCCCCGCGCAGGTGATCCTGTCAACGCCGGGTTAAGGCGTCAATTCGCGCAGTTCGTCGAGCGCCGCGCGCAGGCCGTCGGCGGCGACCTCCAGCGGCGGGTCGAGGTCGCGGTCGGCGAGCAGGCCGAAGTAGACGCCGCCGTCGTAGGAGACGATCCCGACGGTCAGCCCCTGTGTCGCCGGGTTCAGCGGGACGGCCGGATGGATCGCGAGCAGCCGGCAGCCGTTGAGCCAGAACGGCTGCTGCGGGCCCGGGACGTTGGAGACGACGAGGTTGAACGCCCGCACCCCGCCGGTCGCACGGGCGAGCGTCGAGGAGACCAGCGGCGGCGCCCAGCCGCTCGCGCCGACGAGCAGCGCGCCGGCGCGGACGGCCGCCGACTGCTTGATCTCCGCCATCGTCGCGTGGATCGCGGTGATCCGCGCGCGCGGATCGGGCTCGCCGACGGGCAGGTCGACGAGGACCGTCGAGATGTGGTTGCCGCCCGCGTCGCCGCTGCGGCGCACGCTCACGGGGACGAGCGCGACGAGCGGGCGCTGCGACGGCGCGCCGGCGGCGTCGAGGTAGTGGCGCAGCATGCCAGCGACGGCCGCCAGGAGTGCGTCGTTGACCGTCCCGCCCTGGGACTTGCCGGCGACCTTAAGGTCGGCGAGCGGCGCGCGCGCCAGCGCATAGCGACGGTTCGGACCCTGGCCGGCGTTCAGCGGCGTCATCGGCGCGGACGGGCGCGTCTTGGCGAGCTGGACGAGCAGCTCGGTCGCGCTCTTGAGATCGCCGGCCCGGCGGAGCGGGTCCGGCGACAGCGCGCGCATCGCGCTGTCGAGGACGAGCTTCTGCGTCCGCACGATCGGCGTCGCGGCGAGGCGCGCGAGGTGGCGCTTGCGCTCGTAGGAGCGCGGCTCCCAGGGCTCGTCCGGCACCGGGATGTCCAGCGGCTCGGCCGAGGGGTCGAGCAGCACGGTGCCGATGTCGACCGCCGCGACGCCGTCGACGAGCGCATGGTGCATCTTCGCGAACAGCGCCGCCCGCCCGCCGTCGAGGCCCGCGATGACCGTCAGCTCCCACAGCGGCCGCGAGCGGTCCAGCCGGCGCGACATCTCGCGGCCGACGAGCTCGGCGAGCTGCTCGTCGCCGCCCGGCGCCGGCAGCACGGCGCGGCGCACGTGCCAGCCGAGGTCGAAGCCGTCGTCGTCGATCCAGATCGGGTTGGCAAGGCCGCCCGCCGCCGTCTGCAGGCGCTGGCGGTAGCGCGGGACGAGATGCAGGCGCGCCTCGACGCGCGCGAGCACGCTCTCGTGGCTCAGCCCGGGGCCGTCCTCGAACAGCAGCAGGCCGCCGACGGCCATGTTGACCGTGCCCTGCTCGGCGGCGAGCGACGAGCGGTCGGCGGGGGAGAGGTCCTCCTGCGCCATGCTCAGCGCGGCGCCATGCGCAGCGCCCCATCGAGCCGGATGACCTCGCCGTTGAGCATCTCGTTGGCGACGATGTGGCACGCGAGATCGGCGAATTCGGCCGGGCGCCCGAGCCGCGGCGGGAACGGGATCGAGGCCGCGAGCTGCTCGCGCGCCTCGGCCGGCAGGGCCGCGAGCAGCGGGGTGTCGAAGAGCCCGGGCGCGATCGCGTTGACGCGGATCCCGGACTCCGCGAGGTCGCGCGCGGCGGGCAGCGTCATTGCGACGACCCCGCCCTTGGACGCGGCGTACGCGATCTGGCCGACCTGCCCGTCGTAGGCGGCGATCGACGCGGTGATGATGCAGACGCCGCGCTCGCCGGCGGCGTCGGGCTCGTTGGCGAGCATCGCGTGGCTTGCGAGGCGCAGCGCGTTGAACGTGCCGATGAGGTTCACCGCGACGACCTTCTCGAAGGACTCCAGGCGGTGCGCGCCGCGCGGGCGGGCGAGGCGCTCGGCGTAGCCGATTCCCGCGCAGTGCACCGCGATCCGCAGGCCGCCGGGCGTCAGCGCCGCGGCCGCCGCGACCGCCGCCTCGACCTCGTCGGCGCGCGTCACGTCGGTGGCGGCGAAGCCTGCCCGCTCACCGAGTTCGGCCGCCAGCGCCGCGCCGCGATCGGCGTCGAGATCGGCGATCAGCACGTGCGCGCCGCGCGCGAGCAGCGCGCGCGCCGTGGCCTGACCGAGTCCCGACGCCCCGCCGACGACGAGCGCTCCTGCTCCGAGAATCTCCATGAGGCCGAACCCTAGTGCCGCGAGCGACTAGGTTTGCGCCGTGAGCCCGCAACCGGAGTGGTACGAGCGGCTTCTCGAGCTGCAGCTCAAGCAGAACCCCGAGGCCTGGGCGCGCTGCGTCGACGACGACATCGACGAGGACGAGCTGCGGCTCGGCTTCATCTACCTCGCGCCAGGCGAGGCCGAGGGCGAGGCGCTCGTCGCCTTCCTGCGCGAGGAGACCGACTACGAGGTCGAGCTGCACCAGCAGCAGACCGGGCTGTATTCCGAGCCGACCTGGCTCGTCGTCGGCGCGACGCAGCCGGCGTACCTCACGCTCGAGGTCCTCGACGAGTGGGTCGAGTGGATGGTCGCGGCCGGCGCGTCCGCGGGGCCGTGCGCCTTCGACGGCTGGACGGTCCATTCCGAGGACGACGAGGACGAGGACTACGACGTCGAGGATGACGGCGACGACGAGGAGGACCAGTTCGTCTAGGACTGCCGTCGGGCTGCTGCGCTTCTGCCTACCGGACGCGCGCGAGCGACACGGCGAAGAGCTCGTCGGGATCGGTGTAGAACTCGACGAGCTCGAGGCCTGCGGCGGCGAGGTCGGCGCCCAGCCCGTCGGGCGTGAACTTCGCGCTGATCTCCGTGCGCAGCTCCTCGCGGGCGGTGAATGCGACATCGAGGTCGAGCGCCTCGACGCGCACCTGCTGGGGCTCGGTCGCGCGCAGGCGCATCTCGATCCACTCGCGCTCGCGGTCGAAGAACGCGACGTGCTCGAAGGCGTCGACGTCGAAGTTCGCCCCGAGCTCGCGGTTGACGACGTGCAGGACGTTGAGGTTGAACTGCGCCGTGACGCCGGCGCTGTCGTCGTAGGCGGCCTCGAGGACGTGCGGGTCCTTGACGAGGTCGGTGCCGAGCAGCAGGTGGCCGCCGGGGCCGAGCATCTTGCCGAGGCCGCGGAGGAAGCGCCGCCGGCTGCCGGGCGGGAAGTTGCCGATCGTGCCGCCGAGGAACGGGACCAGGCGCGGCCCGACAGGCTCGGGGAGGTGGGAGAGATGGCGCTCGAAGTCGCCGACGACGCCGTAGACCGAGAGCCCGTCGTACTCGTCGCAGAACAGCTCGGCGACAGCGTGGACCGTCGTGGCGCTGACGTCGACGGGGATGTAGCGGCGCAGGGTCCCGGCGGCGGCCATCGCGTCGAGCAGCACGCGGGTCTTCGTCGCCGAGCCGGAGCCGAGCTCGACGAGCTCGACGGCGCCGGTGCGCGCGACGATGTCGTCGGCGTGCGTCTCGAGGATCAGCCGCTCCGTGCGCGTCTGGTAGTACTCGGGCAGCTCGCAGATCGCGTCGAAGAGCTCCGAGCCGCGGGCGTCGTAGAAGTGCTTGGGCGGCAGCTCCTTCAGCGGCCGCGTGAGCCCGTCGAGGACGTCGTCGGCGAGCGAGCGCTCGTCGGACGGGCCGAGGTAGGAGTGCACCTCGACGGTGCCGCCGGGAGCCTGCACCGGCGCGTCGATCGGCTCCATCAGGTCACGTCCTTTGCCAGTCGCACGCCGGCGAAGATCTGCCGGCGCTGGGGGAGATCCCAATTGCGGAAATGCGGGGAGCGCAGCCGCTCCTCGGTCGCCCAGGAGGCGCCGCGCAGGACGCGGTAGGCGTCGCCGAAGAAGACCTCGGAGTACTCGCGATAGGGGTGGGGGCGGAAGCCGGGGTAGCCGCCGAAGTGCGAGCTCGTCCACTCCCAGACCTCGCCGACCTCCTGCAGTGGCTCCTGGGTCCAGGTCGCCGCCTTCTCCCACTCCGCCTCGGTGGGGAGGCGAGCACCGTACGCGCGGGCAAAGGCGTCGGCCTCGAACCAGGAGACGTGCAGGACGGGCCCGTGATCGTCGTCGCGCGGCCCGTCCGCCGTCCAGCCCTCGGGGTGCGTGATGTCGTACTCCTCCTTCCAGGCCCAGCCCTCGTCCGACCACCACTCGCGGCGCTCGTAGCCGCCGCCCTCGCAGAAGTGCATCCACGTGCCGTTGGTGACCGGCCGGCGGGCAATGCGGAAGGCCGGCAGCTCGACGTCGTGGCGCGGGCGCTCGTTGTCGAAGGCGAAGCCGTCCGGGCCCGCGCCGAGCGCGACGGCGCCGGCGGGGATGTCGATCCAGCCGCGGGCGCCGCGGTCGTCGGGGCGCCGCGCCGGCCGGCCGCCCGGCAGGCCGGCGAGAAACAGCGTCTGGCGCATCGTCTCGTTGTGCTGGGCCTCGTGGCGGATGACCATCTCGAACAGCGTGCCGTCGCCGGGCCCGACGCGCTCGAGCACCTGCAGCGTGCGCTCGCGGACGGCGGCGAGGTAGTCGAAGACCTCGTCCCCGCGCAGGAAGGGGATCTCGCCGCGCACGGCGCGCGGCGTCTCGAAGGCGTCGTAGAGGTCGGCGAGGTCGCCGCGCAGGAGCTCCTCGGCGCCGTGGCGGTGCACGAGCCAGAGGTCCTCGTAGGCCGCGATGTGCCCGAGATCCCAGCACAGCGGGCTCATCAGCGGGTGCTGTACGCGCTCGAGCTCGGCGTGCGAGAAGGGGGCGACGAGCTGGAGGGTGCGCTCACGCGCCTCCTGGAGCGCGCCTGCGAGCGTGGAGGTCACCGCCGTCGCCATCGCTCGTCAGCGTACCCGGTCGCTTTTGTCTGAACCCACGGTTGGGAGCGTCTGGGCGGGTTGGCGCTCCGTTACGCGCCGTCGCTCAACCGATGATCGCGTCCAGCGCCGCGTCGATGTCGGCCTCGGTGTTGTAGACGTGACAGGACACCCGCAGCCGCCCGCCGCGGACGGCCGCGCGGATGCCGGCGCGCTCGAGGCGGGCGGCCGCGCCCGGGTGCTCGACGCTGACGATGGCGCTGTCGGCGGGCTCGAGGCCCAGCCCGGCGCGGAAGCGGTTGGCGAGCGCGACATCGTGAGCATGTACGGACGGGACGCCGATTCGGTTGATCAGCTCGAGCGCGGGTTGCGTGCCGACCCACGAGAACCAGGCGGGTGACGTGTCGAAGCGGCGGGCGTCGGTGGCGAGGCGCAGCGGCGGCCCGAAGTAGCTCGCGTGGACGTCCTCGCCCGCGTACCAGCCGGCGCTGTGGGGCACGATCGTCTCCTGCAGGGCGTCGCCGACGACCATGAACGCCGTCCCGCGCGGCGACATGAGCCACTTGTAGGCGCTGCATACGACGGCGCCAAAGCGCGCGGCGTTCAGCGGCAGCCAGCCGCAGGCCTGCGTCCCGTCGACGAGCGTCAGGGCGCCGTGATGGGCGGCCGCAGCGGCGATCGCGTCGAGATCCGCGACCTCGCCGGTGCTCATCTGCACGGCGCTGAAGGCGACGAGGTCGGTGCGGGCGTCGATCGCCTCGGCGAGTTGTGCCGGCGGGACCGTCCGGACCGTCACGCCGCGGTGCTCCTGGACGAGGAACGGGAACAGCGTGGAGGTGAACTCGATGTCGGGCGCGATCACGCGGGCGCCGTCGGGGAGCGACGCCGCGACGAGCCCGACGAGCTGCGAGGCCGTCGCGCCGACCGTGACCCGCGTGGCCGGGACGCCGACCATCGCCGCGAACGCTGTGCGCGCCCCCTCGGTGCTCTCACCCCAGTGCTCCCAGCTCGTGCGGCCGCCGTGCCAGTCGGCGAGCGCCACCTGCAGCGCGTCGAAGCCCTCGCGCGGCGGCAGCCCGTAGCTCGCCGTGTTGAGGTAGACGCCCGCGGGCGCCCATTGCTCGCGGGCTTCGCTGATCGACAGCACCGCGCCATCGTCGCAGCAGGGGCGACACCCTAGGATCACCGGCGTGAGCAGCGTCGAGCGTTTCGAGTTCTCGTTCGCGCCGACCTACAAGGCGCTGGCGCGCGTGTTCGGGATCACGCCGTCGAACTCGTGGGTCGAGGTCAGCGACGAGCGGTTCCGCGCGCGCTACGGCCCCTTCAGGTTCTCGACGCCGCTGCAGAACATCACCGACGTCTCGATCACCGGCCCCTACGCGCTGCTGAAGACCTCGGGCCCGGCGCGTCTGGCGATCACGGACAGGGGCCTGACGTTCGCTAGCAACGGCGATCGCGGCGTGCTGCTGACGTTCGCGAGACCCGTCGGCGGACGCGGCCCGCTGAAGGTGCTGCGCCACCCCGAGCTGACCGTCACCGTCGCCGACCCCGAGCGCCTCGCAGCCCTGCTGAAGAAGCGCTTGGCCGCGCTCGCGTAGATCCGCGGTGGGGCGGCCGCGCGCGTTCTTCGCGCTGCTGACGGGCTTCACGATCGGCATCCCGTATCTGCTGCCTGCCGGGCTCCTGGCCGTCGCCGCTTCGCTTTCTTCAGCGAGGACGGCGGAAGAGACGCGCCAGCAGACCGCGTGAGGGCGGACGATCGTCGTCCTTCAGGGGCAGACGCCCCGCCTGGCGGGCGCGCGCCACGCAGGCGCTGTGGGCGTGGCGCCTGCGCGCCGGGTCGCCCTCGGGGAGCACAAGCATGTGCTCGCGCAGGGCGGGGAGGAGGTTGCCGCAGAAGGGGCATCGGTAGGTGGCCGGCTTGCGGTTTGACGCGGGACGCACGGCGTACCAGCGCGCGGTTGCGAAGCGATCCACGACGTTGATCTTCGCAAGCCCGCGCGCACGCCACGAGCGACCGACCGCCGTCAGCGGCGGCCGCAGAGCACGGCCATCGCGGCGTTGTGGCCGGGGATGCCACTGACACCGCCGCCCCGGCGCGCGCCGGCGCCGCAGACGAGGATCGCCGGGTCGTCGGTTTCCACGCCCCAGCGGCCGGTCTCGTCGCCGTCGTCGGCGAACGGCCACGCGAGATCGCCGTGGAAGATGTTGCCCCGCGGCATGCGCAGCTCTCGTTCGAGGTCCGCGGTGCTGAGCACGTCGATGCACGGCTCGCCGTCGGCTCCGCGCATGATGCAGTCCGCGATCGGCTCGCCGAGCACCGAGTCCAGTGATCGCAGCGTGGCGGCGAGGGCCGCGCTGCGCGCCGCGGCGGGATCGGCATCGAAGAGCCGCGCCGGCATGTGCAGCCCGAACACCGTCATCGTCTGCGCGCCGCCGGCGGCAAGCGCGGGGCCGAGGATGCTCGCGTCGCTCAGGGTGTGGCAGTACGCCTCGCACGGCGCGACTGCCGGGATCTGCCCGGCGGCCGCCTGCGCGTACGCCGCCCGCAGCTGCTCGGAGGTCTCGTTGACGTGGAAGGTGCCCGTGAACGCCCGGCGCGCGGTGATCTGCGGGTCGCGCAGCCGCGGCAGGCGGCGGAGCAGGAGGTTGACCTTCAGCTGCGAGCCCTCCGCCGGCGCGGGCAGGCCGGCGCGGCCGCGCAGGCGGTCGAGCTCGGCGGGCGCCACGTTCGCAAGCGTCCAGCGCGCGCCGACCGACGACGCGGCTCCCTGCGCGGTCGCAAACCGCACCTCGCGGTCGCCGACGCCGGTCACCTCGACGCCGGTCCGGACGTCTGCGCCGGCCGCGATCGCGGCGTCGCGCAGCGCCGCCGACAGCGCGCCCATGCCGCCGACCGGAACATCCCAATCGCCGGTCCCGCCGCCGATCGTGTGGTAGAGGAAGCACCGGTTCTGACGCAGCCCGGGGTCGTCGTCGGGGGCGAACGTCCCGATCAGCGCATCGGTCAGCACCACGCCGCGGACGAGGTCGTCGGAGAGCAGCGCGCGGACGGTCGCAGCCAGCGGCGTCTCGACGAGCGCCTCCCACGCGGCGTCATCGGCGACGAGGCGCCGCAGCTCGGCGCGCGAGCGCAGCGGCTGCAGCAGCGTCGGGAACACCTGCCGCGCGACGGTCCGCACCATCGCGTGGAAGCCCTGCCAGGCGTCGAACTGCGCGCCGTCGCCGGTGACGGCCCGAAACGACGCCCGCGTCGCCGCCGCATCATCCGCGTCGACGAGCAGCCCGCGCCCGCCACCGGCGCGCGGGTCGGGCGTGTACGACGACACCGCGCGGCGGACGAAGCGCACCGGCAGCGCGAGCTCGTCGACGATGCGTCGCGGCAGCAGGCTGACGAGGTACGCATAGCGCGAGACCCGCACGTCGACGCCGGCGAACAGCCGCTCGGACACCGCGGCCCCGCCGACCTCCCCGCGACGCTCCAGCACGAGGCACGACAGCCCCGCGCGTGCGAGGTAGGCGGCGGCGACCAGCCCGTTGTGCCCGCCTCCCACGATCACGGCGTCATACGTCGAACGCAGGCGCGCCATCGCGCCGAGTCTCGCACGGGATCGGTCGCGGCGACCGGTCCGCCGTGCCGGGGCACGTTCGCACGCATTTCCGGGCAGACGTGCCCGCCGCCTCTATCGCGCGCGCGTGCACCGACGTAATTTCGGCGCCTATGGCGACGATGCAAGAGCCGCCGGTCGTCGACGACGGTGGACTCGCCCTGCCCGCGCCCGCGACCCTCCAGGCGGCGCGGCTCGAGCTGCACGTCGCGAGCTCGATCGTCACGGGCAGGCGGCGCGGCACGTACGCCGTCGCCGTCACGAACGCCGGGACCCGCGCCGTCGAGGCGCGCCTCGCGGTCCTCCCGGCGAGCGCGCGGCTGCGGGCCGACCTCTTCCCGGGGGCGGTCCGGCTCGCGCCCGGCGAGCAGCGCCTCGCCGAGGTCGTCCTGCGCCCGCGGCTGCCGCGGCTGCTCGGCGGCGAGCGCGACCACGCCGCGACCGTCGAGGCGCAGGCGGCGGCCGATGCCGCCGCGGTCACGCGCAGGATCGTCTTCGTCCAGGAGCGCCTCGTCCCGCTCTGGGGCTGGCTCGTGCTCGTCGCGCTCGTCGCGGCGGCCGCGTTCGGCGCGACGCGCATGCCGGCCCGCGGCGTCACGGTCCCGAACGTCGTCGGCGCGAGCGACACGGCGAGCGCCGAGCGCGCCCTGCGCGACGCGGGGCTGCAACTCGACCCCGCGCTGCGCTCCCGCACCGTCCCCGGCGGGGCCCCCGGCACGATCCTCGACCAGATCCCCGCGCCCGGCGCGCGGGCGCACCGCGGTGACCGCGTCTCGCTGCTCGTCGTCGTCGCGGCGCAGCGCTCGGTCACGCCGGCGCTCGACGGGCTCTCGGCGGCCCGCGCGGCCGACACGCTGCGCGCGGCCGGGCTGACCGCCGGCCCCGTCCTGCCCGACGGCGCGGCCGCCACGGCCGTCGTCGCAAGCCAGCTCCCGGTCGCCGGCCAGCGCGTCCCCGCGGGCACCGCGGTGACGCTCTTCACGCGCGCCCGCGCGGCCGCCGATCCGCCGCCCGGCGCGGCGGCGCCGGCCGCCCGCGACGTCCGGATCCCGGCGCTCGACGGGCGCGACGTCCACACCTACGCCCGCGCCGTCGCCGCGGCCGGGCTCGTCCCGAAGGTCATCCGCGCCGTCGACCCGGCGCCCGCGGGCACGCTCGTCGCGGTGCGCCCGCGGCCGGGCACGTCCGTCGCCGCCGGCGAGCGGGTGCGGCTGCTCGTCGCCGCCGGCGTGCCGCAGCTCGCGCTCGACACCGGCGCCGTCGTGCAGCTCTTCGACCCGCGCGGGCAGCGGACCCTGCGCGAGGCGTCGCCGCCGCAGGGGTCGGCGGTCGAGCCGGCGTGGACGCCGGACGGGCGGCGGCTGCTGTATCGCGTCGGCCGGCGGCTCGTGCTCGTCTCGGCGCGCCTGGCGGGCAACGGCCGGGTGCTCTACGACGGCGAGGACAAGTACGCGGCCGCGGCGTTCGCGCCCGCCGCCTCGGCGAGCGTCCTCGCGCTCGTGCGCCGCACCGGCAGCGACGGCGACCTGTGCTTCGCGACCGTCGGCGCGGCGACGCTGCGCCCGCGCTGCATCGCCGACCCGCGCTGGGACCTCGGGCGCGCGATCTCCTGGCGTCCCGGCGGCCGCGAGCTGCTCGTCTTCGGCGTGCGCCGCGGGCATCCGGGCGAGTTCGGGATGCTGCGCTACCGGACCGCGTCGCCGTTCTCGAGCGATCCGCGCGACTGGCACGGCGCGCTCGCCACCGACGCCTCGCAGCCCGG
This sequence comes from Solirubrobacteraceae bacterium, assembly GCA_035496995.1. Lineage (GTDB taxonomy): Bacteria > Actinomycetota > Thermoleophilia > Solirubrobacterales > Solirubrobacteraceae > CADCVQ01. The sequence goes on from DATJEE010000077.1 coordinate 12,720, forward strand.
CCGCGGCGTCATCGCGGCGGCCTACGCGCCCGACGGCACGGACGTCGCGCTCGTCACGAACATCGGGCTGCCGCGCTTCCAGCTCGAGCTCACGCGCACCGACGACCTGCGCGCCGCGGGCGCGCGGGCGCTGCCCGTGCGGGCCTGCGAGGTCGCCTGGCGCCCGGACGGCGGCGAGCTGGCGGTCGTCCAGAGCGACGACGCCTGCGGCCGGCCGCTCGGGCAGATCGTGCGCCTCGATCCGCGCGCGCCGCGCCACACCGTGACGGTGTCCAGCGGCGGGCGCCACCCGGCCTACCAGCCGCTGACCTACAGCGGGCCGAAGGGCGTGTCATGACGCTCGCGGCCTGCGGCGCGGTGATCGTCGCGGCGACGGCGGCACTCGCGCTGGCGGGCGCGGCCGGCGCGCAGGCGCCGCTCGTCACCGCACCCGAGGTCGTGCCCGCTGCCAGCGCGCCCGAACCGCTGTGGGTCCCCGATCCCGAGCCCGACACGTTCGTCGCCGGGGAGGCCGAGCCCGCCGCCGACGTCGCGGCCGGCGCGACCCAGGACGCCGCCCCGATCGCCACCGACGCCGCGCAGGCGGCGGTCGCCCACTGGATGGCGAAGGGCGCGCGCGACGCCGGCCTGCCGAGCGAGCTACCGGTCATGGCGTCGCTGCACGAGTCGGGGCTGCGCAACCTGCCCTGGGGCGACCGCGACAGCGTCGGCTACTTCCAGATGCGCACGAGCATCTGGGACCACGGCACCTACGCGGGCTATCTCGCCCGGCCCGAGCTGCAGCTGCGCTGGTTCATCGACCAGGCGCTCGCCGTGCGCGCCGCGCGCGTCGCCGCGGGCGACATCGCGTTCGGCACGGACCCCGAGCAGTGGGGCGAGTGGATCGCCGACGTCGAGCGCCCGGCGGCGCCCAACCGCGGCTTCTACCAGCCGCAGCTCGAGACGGCGCGCGCACTGCTCGCGACGCCGGCCCCGGCGCTCGCGCCGTTCGAGCTCGCGCTGACGCTCGACGGGACGCCCGCGGCGACCGCGCCCGCCGACCCGCTCGCCGCCCGCGTCGTGACCGATGCGCGCATCGTCCTGTCGGACAACGCCCGCGCCGACCTCGTCGCCGGCCGCATCGACCCGCGCCTGGAGGCCGTGCTCCTGCAGGCCGCCGAGCGCGCGCCGATCGCGATAAGCGTCCTGCAGACCGGGCATCCCTATCTCACGGTGAACGGGTCGGTCTCCAATCACTCCTTCGGCCGCGCGGCGGACATCGCGACGGTCGACGGCGCGCCCGTCAGCCCCGGCAACGCGGCGGCGCGGGAGCTCGCGCTCGCGCTCGGCACGCTGTCGGCCGACATCCGGCCGACGGAGATCGGCTCGCCGTGGGCGATCGACGATCCGGCGTATTTCACCGACGGCGACCACCAGGACCACCTGCACGTCGGCTTCGACGACCCCGCCGCGGCCGTGACGGCGGGCGGAGAACCGGCGCTCGCCGCGGCCGCCGCCGCGGCGCCGGCACCGGCCGTGGCGCTGCCCGCCGCGCGCCCGGGACTCGAGCCCGCCGAGCCGCACTTCGACGCCGGCGCAACCGCGCCCGCCGGTGGCGGCGGCGGCGTACCGTCTGAGCCAAGATTCCGTGCCGCGGAGGTCACGCCATGAGACGCCTGGCGTCGCTGGCCGCCGCGCTCGGGTTGCTCGCGATCGCCGCGCCCGCCGCGCAGGCCGCGCCGACCGCGAGCGCCTGCACGGCGGGCGCCGTCACGGTCACCGTGGATGCCGTCGCGGTGACGATCTCCAACTCGGCGGCCAACACCGTGAGCGTGACGGGGTTGCCCGACGTCGTGTGCGCCGGCGCCAACGCGCCGCTGACGACGATCACCGTCAACGACGCCACGAACGTCGCCAACGACGTGACGTACGCGGGTGGCCCCGACGTCGTCGTCGTCACGGCGAACCTCAACGGCGGCGCAGATGTCTGGAGCACGACCGGCACGCGGCCCGTCACCGTCAACGGCGGCGCCGGCGACGACACGGTCACCGGCGGCGGCGGGATCGACACGCTCAACGGCGACGCCAACAACGACACGATCTTCGCCGGCGGCGACACCGGCGATCTCGTCAACGGCGGCGCCGGGACCGACACCGTGAGCTACGCCGGCGTCCTCGGGGCGCTGACGATCGACCTCGCGGCCGGTGTCGGCACGGACACGCTGACGAGCATCGAGAACGCGACGGGCGGCACCGGCAGCGACCTCTTCATCAGCAACGCGACGGGCGGGCGCCTGCTGGACGGCGGCGGCGGCGTCGGCACCGATCGCATCAGCTACGCCGGCACGGCGACGGCGGTGACGATCGATCTCGCGGGCGGTGTCGGGACCGACGCGCTGACGGGCTTTCGCAATGCCACCGGCGGGACGGGCAGCGACGTCGTGATCAGCAACGCGGCGGGCGGCCGGTCGCTCAACGGCGGGGGTGGCGCGGGCGTCGATCGCGTGAGCTACGCGGGCACGGCGGCGAACGTGACGATCGACCTCATCGGCGGCGTCGGGACCGACACGCTGACGGGCTTTCGCAACGCGACCGGCGGCACGGGCAGTGACACGTTCCGCAGCGACGCCTCGGGTGGCCGGTTGCTCAACGGCGGCGGCGGCGCCGGCGCGGACACCGTCACGTATCCGGGGGTCGCGACGGCGCTGACGATCGATCTCGCGGGCGGGGTCGGCACGGACACGCTGACGGCGATCCGCAACGCGACGGGCGGTACCGGCAGCGATCTGTTCATCAGCAACGCGACCGGCGGCCGGACGCTCAACGGCGGCGGTGGCGCGGGCGTCGATCGCATCAGTTACGCGGGCACGGCGACGGCGGTGACGATCGATCTGGCGGGCGGCGTGGGGACCGACACGCTGACCGGATTCCGCGACGCGACCGGCGGCACGGGCAGCGACCTGTTCATCAGCAACGCCACGGGCGGCCGGCTGCTGAACGGCGGCGGCGGCGCGGGCGCGGATCGCATCAGTTACGCGGGCACGGCGACGGCGGTCACGATCGATCTCGCGGGCGGCGTGGGGACCGACACGCTGACCGGGTTCCGCGACGCGACCGGCGGCACGGGCAGCGACGCGATCATCAGCAACGCCACCGGCGGCAGGCTCATCAACGGCGGCGGCGGGACGGGCCTCGACACGATCACATATCCCGGGATCGCGACGGCGCTGACGATCGACCTCGCCGGCGGTGTCGGGACCGACACGCTGACGGCGATCCGCAATGCCACGGGCGGTACCGGCAGCGACCTGTTCATCAGCAACGCGACGGGCGGCCGGCTGCTCGACGGCGGCGGTGGCGCGGGCGTGGATCGCATCAGCTACGCCGGGACGGCGACGGCGGTGACGATCGACCTCATCGGCGGCGTCGGGACGGACACGCTGACGGGCTTTCGCAACGCGACCGGCGGAACGGGCAGCGACACGTTCCTCAGCGACGCGTCCGGTGGTCGCCTGCTCAACGGCGGTGGCGGCGCGGGCTCGGACACCGTCACGTACCCCGGCGTCACGACGGCGCTGACGATCGACCTCGCGGGCGGTGTCGGCACGGACACGCTGACGGCGATCCGCAATGCGACGGGCGGCACCGGCAGCGACACGTTCATCAGCAACGCGACCGGCGGCCGGGCGCTGAACGGCGGTGGCGGCGCGGGCGTCGATCGCGTGAGCTACGCGGGCACGGCGACGGCGGTGACGATCGATCTCGCGGGCGGCGTCGGGACCGACACGCTGACGGGCTTCCGCGACGCGACCGGCGGCACCGGCAGCGACACGTTCATCAGCAACGCGACCGGGGGCCGGCTGCTGAACGGCGGCGGCGGCGCGGGCGTCGATCGTGTCAGCTACGCCGGGACGACCGCGGCGGTGACGATCGACCTCGCGGGCGGCGTCGGGACCGACACGCTGACGGGCTTCCGCGACGCGACCGGCGGGACGGGCAGCGACACGTTCATCAGCAACGCGACGGGCGGCCGGTTGCTCGACGGCG
>DATJEE010000078.1:0-19418 GCA_035496995.1 Solirubrobacteraceae bacterium
TGCCCGAAGGCGGGCTACTACGAGGAGGGCGTCTTCTCCGAGGAGCCCGGCGACAACCAGTGCCTCGTCGAGATCGGCTGCTGGGGGCCCGTCGTGCAGTGCAACATCGTCGAGCGCGGCGCCATCAACCACCACGGCGGCTGCATGGTCGCCGGCGGTGCCTGCATCGGCTGCACGATGCCCGGCTTCCCCGACAAGTACAGCCCCTTCTACAAGGCGCCTCCCGGCTCCGCGATCTCGGGCGGCCTGTCGAAGGTGACCGGCGGCGGGATCCGCCGGCTGCGGCGGATGTCGATGCGCAACGCCAACCGCGAGCCGATCTGGGATCGCGCCGACGATCCGTCGACGGCGTGGGGCGCGGTGCACGGGTCCCAGAACCCGCTGGAGAAGGTCAACGCGAAGTTCTACAAGAAGCTGCAATACCGCGGAACGGTCAACCACGCGGTGCGCAACAAGCTCCAGCCGCAGCCGAAGAGCATGGACATCCTGCGCCAGAAGGGCATCGACCTGGAGGCCAGTACCGACGTCCTGCAGGAGCACCTGATCACGCGAGAGGAGCTGTGATGGCGTACGAGCCGGCGGTCGCCGACGGCCAGCAGATCGAACTGGATCCCGTCTCCCGCGTGACCGGTGCGCTTGCGCTGCACGGGGTCGCCGCCGCCGGCGGACAGGTGCGCGACGCCGTCGTGTCGGCGAACACGTACCGCGGGTACGAGCGGCTGCTCGAGGATCGCGACGTCCGCGACGCGATCTTCATCTCCAGCCGCGCGTGCGGCGTCTGCGGGGGCGCGCACGCGACGTGCTCGGCGCTCGCCCTGGAGATGACGTTCGAGATCCGCCCGCCGCAGTTCGGGATCACGATCCGCAACGTGCTGTCCGCGCTCGAGAGCCTGACCGACCACCCGGGGCACCTGTTCGTGCAGGCGGGCCCGGACTTCTCCGAGCCCGTCGTGCGCGCGACGAACCCCGAGCTGTGGACGCGCGCGGAGGCGACGCCCGCGGCCGGCCACGCGACGCACGGCCTCAGGCGCGTCTCGGACATCATGACCGCGCTCACGCGCTTCACGGGGTATCTCTACCGCGAGTCGCTGGTGATGTCGCGGATCGCCCGTGAGGCGTACGTGATCATGGGCGGCAAGTACCCGCACCCGCAGACGATCGTGCCCGGCGGCATCAGCTCGACGGTCGACGCCTCAGACCTCAACCTCGCGCTGCTGCGCATCGTGAAGTTCCTCGACTACTCCCGCAAGGTCGCCGCGGTCTGGGACGACGTCGTCGACTTCCTCTACGCCGCAAACCCGCGTTACAGCGAGGTCGGCGCCGGGCCGGCGAACTTCGTCGACCTCGGCATGTGGGACGACGCGGAGGCGTACGACGGGACGTACGAGAACTCCGCCGCATGGGGGGAGATGCGCTGGTCGACGCCGGGAGCGGTGCTCGACGGCCGCCTGCAGACGACGAACCTCCAGGAGATCGACACGCACATCGAGGAGTTCGTCGGGCACTCGTTCTACGAGGACTGGGTCGGCAGCGGCCCGCCGCTGCTGACGGTCGATCCGATCGGCAACCCGCTGTCGCCGCGCCATCCGTGGAACAAGCGGACGCTCCCGCAGCCCGGGACGCCCGATACGCGCGGCCGCCACACGTGGTCGACCGCGCCGCGCTGGCGCAACCAGCCGATGGAGACCGGGGCGGGTGCCCGGCTGTGGATCACGGCGCTCGCGAACAAGCTGCCCAACCGCGGCTTCCTCGATCCGACCGGCCGCAGCCTGCGCTTCGGCATGCCCCAGGCCGCGCTGCCCGAGGCGGAGCTCGAATGGCACGTCCCGGATACGTGGAACGCGCTGGAGCGCAACCGCGCGCGCGCGTATTCGCTCGTGCATGCGACGCTCGCCGCCTACGAGAACGTCCTCATCGCGTTTGACCTCGCGCGCATCGGCGGGCCGGAGGCGGGCATCTTCAACCACTACGAGATCCCGAAGGACCACGTCATCGGCGTGGGCTACTGGGGCGGTGCCCGCGGCTACATCAGCCACCACGTCGAGGTCGACGCCCGCGTGATCCGCAACTACCAGATCGTTGCGCCGACGACGTTCGTCGCCTCGCCGCGCGATGGCTCGGGCGCCGCCGGGCCGCTCGACCAGGCGGTGATGGCGACGCCGTCGCTGGCCAGCCAGGGCGGCAGCTACATCGACGTCCTACGGGCGATCCGCAGCTTCGATCCGTGCATGTCGTGCGCGACGCACTGAGCCCCACGCACTCACTCACGGACGGCGGCGGGCGGCTCGTGCGCCAGCGCGTCCTCGCACGCGCGCACGAGGAAGCCGTAGACCCACGGGATCTTCAGGTCGGCCGGCTCGCCGTCGAGCGGGCGATCCCGTCCCTGCAGCTCCTCCTCGATCGTCCGCCTCGCGACGTAGTGGCGCACGTGGCCCCCGGGGCCGGGGACGCGCCAGGTGGCGGCCGCCGGGTCGTCGGGGTCGGGTTTGCCGACCGGCTCGGCGCGGGCGAGGGCCGCGCACGCGGCGGTGAGCGCCGACGCCTGGTCGGCCCCCTCCGCGAGCCGCTCGGCGAGCATGTTCGTCAGCCAGGGAACGGGCCGCTTGGCGGGGTCGAACAACGCGACCTCCGCGACGCGGGCGAGATAGCCCGCGCGGCGCAGGCGCATCTCGAGGCGCCCCTCGTCGCCCGCGAAGAGCGACAGGTCGGGATCGTCGAGCGCCTCGCCGGCGGCCGGCGACGGGGTCGGTGCTTCGAGCTCCTGGACGCGCGCGAGGACGGCCTCGACGAGTGTCTTGCCGACAAGGCCGGCATCGACGGCCACGAGGCCGGGGGGCGGCTTGCTCATCGGCCCGGCGCGCCGTTGCGCCAAGTCACGGGATATGTGGTTGAGACAGACATTGTCGGCATAGTATGTGTACGATACATAGAGCGCTGGGATCGCCCAAGAGCTCCAAGGGAGGATAAGACCGAATGTCGCACATGAAGCTTCAGACGGTCCCCAACGCCGGCGGTGTCTTCGGCGCCGGGGTCGAGGGCGTGGGCGGGATCGGCGGCAGCCCGACCGGGCCGCTGAACATCGTCCACGTGTTCTGGATCGCGGGCATGAGCTGCGACGGCTGCTCGATCGCAGCCACCGGCGCGACGAACCCCTCCGTCGAGGATCTGCTCCTGGGGCGGATCCCGAACCTGCCGAAGGTCGTCCTGCATCATCCGGTCCTCTCGCCCGGCGCCGGCACGGAGTTCATCGCGCCGTTCCGCCGCGCCGCCGAGGGCAGGCTCGGCGCACCGTACGTCGTCGTGCTCGAGGGATCGGTGCCCGACGATCAGGCCTTCCCGAGCGAGTACGGCTACTTCTCCGCGATGGGCACGGGCGGGTTCGTCGACGGCGTCGACACCGAGCAGCCCAACCGCGTCACCGACTGGCTCTGGCGTCTTGCCCCCGGCGCCGCGGCGTACGTCGCGATGGGCACCTGCGCCACCTGGGGCGGGATCCCGGCGGCCGCCGGGAACATCACCGGCTCGATGAGCCTCACCGACTTCCTCGGCACCGACTACCGGTCGGCGCTCGGCGTCCCCGTCGTCAACATCCCCGGCTGTTCGCCGGTCGGCGACAACTTCACGGAAACGGTCGTGGCCGTGCTGCTGTTCCTCGCGAACCTCGGGCCCGTGCCGAAGTTCGACGAGCTCGGTCGGCCCGCCTGGCTCTTCAACGAGACCGTGCATCGGCACTGCCCGAAGGCGGGCTACTACGAGGAGGGCGTCTTCGCCGAGGAGCCCGGCGACAACCAGTGCCTCGTGGAGATCGGCTGCTGGGGCCCGGTCGTGCAGTGCAACATCGTCGAGCGCGGCGCGATCAACAGCATGGGCGGCTGCATGGTCGCCGGCGGCGCCTGCATCGGCTGCACGATGCCCGGCTTCCCGGACAAGTTCAGCCCCTTCTACAAGTCTGCCCCCGGCTCGGCGATCTCGGGCGGGGTGTCGAAGGTGACGGGTGGCGCGATCCGCCGGCTGCGGCGGATGTCGATGGTGAGCGGCAACTCCGAGCCGATGTGGGACAAGGCGGGCGAGATCCCGTCGGGCTGGGGGGACGGCGGCGGCGGCCCGGGCGCGGTCGGACGCGCCAACGCGTTCTTCTACAAGAAACTGCAGTACCGCGGCTCGGTGAATCAGGTCAAGCGCAACAAGAAGCAGCCGCTGCCACAGAGCCGTGGCATCCTCAGCCAGCAGGGCGGGGCAAACACAATCGACAACCGGGAGAACTTCTAGATGTGTTTCAAGAACTTGCCGATTGAGTTCGACGCTCAGGGCAACGCGTCTCTGAAGCCGGGCGTCGCCAACCCCTACTCCTACATCGAGACGCCGGCGCCCACGCCGATCGAGGACGACCCGGAGCGGATGAAGGAGCTGTTCGCGCGCAACGGCGCCGTGCGCCGCGTCGACTTCGATCCGGTCACCCGCGTCGCGGGCGCGCTCGCCTTCCACACGGTCGTCGACCTCGAGAACCGGCAGGTCATGGAGACGGCGTCGATGGCGACGCTCTTCCGCGGCTACGAGATCATCCTCAAGGGCCGCGACCCGCGCGACGCGATCTTCATCTCCAGCCGCGCCTGCGGCGTCTGCGGCGGCGTCCATGCCACCGCCTCGGCGCTGGCGTGCGAGATGGCGTTCGGCATCAAGCCTCCGCCGATGGGCGTCGTCGGGCGCAACCTGCTGCTCTCGACCGAGTACCTCTACGACCACCCGATCCATCTGTCGCTGCTCGCCGGCCCCGACTTCTCCGAGGCCGCGGTGCGCGAGACGAACCCGGAGATCTGGGAGCGCGCGCGCAACACGAAGACCCAGGGCGCCGCCGTCCACGGCTACGAGCTCATGTCCGAGCTCATGACCGACCTCACGCCGCTGACCGGCAAGCTCTACCTCGAGGGCCTCTATTACACGCGCCTCGCGCGCGAGGCGTACGTCCTCATCGGCGGCAAGTATCCGCACCCGCAGACCGTCGTCCCCGGCGGCGTCAGCACGACGATCGATGCCTCCGATCTCAACGAGATCTCGCTGCGCGTCATGAAGTACTTCGACTACGGCCGCAAGACCGCCGCGATCTGGGACGACCTCGCCGAGTTCTTCTACGAGGTCAACCCGAAGTACCGCGACATCGGCACCCGCCCGGCGAACATGATCGAGCCCGGCCAGTGGGACGATCCCTACGCCTACGACGGGACCTACGAGAACTGCGACGCGTGGGGTCGCGAGCGCTGGGCGCCTCCCGGCGTCGTCGTCGACGGCGAGCTGCGCACGACGAGCCTGCAGATGCTCAACGCCGGCGTCGAGGAGTTCGTCGAGCACGCCTTCTACGAGGAGTGGACCGGCAACGGCGACGAGTACTACCGCCACAAGACCGACCCGGCGGGCAACCCGCTGTCACCGTGGCACCCGTGGAACAAGGAGACGATCCCCAAGCCCGAGGCCACGAGCTGGAAGGAGAAGTACTCCTGGTCGACCGCGCCGCGCTGGGATCGCATGGCGATGGAGACCGGCGCGTACTCGCGCATCTGGGTCGCGGCGCAGACGGGGCCGCAGGCCTATCGCAACTGCCCGTACATCGAGTCCACGGGCCACAGCGTGAAGATCAACCTCCCGAAGGCCGATCTGCCCAACACGGAGATCGAGTGGACGATCCCCGAGACCTGGGGCGCCTTCGAGCGCAACCGCGCCCGTGCGTACTGCATCCTCTACACGGCCGCGATCGCATGGGACAACCTGCAGCTCGCCCGTGACCTGCTGAAGAAGGGCGGCCCGGACGCGCGGATGTCCACGCCGTACGAGATGCCGAAGGATCACCGCATCGGCGTCGGCCTGTGGGGCGCCGGCCGTGGCTACCTCACGCATCACCTCGAGATGGACAACGGCGTGCTCGAGAACTACCAGATCCTCACGCCGTCGACGTGGATGGCGTCCCCGAAGGACCCGTTCGGCAACCCGGGGCCCTACGAGGAGGCGGTCATGGCGACGCCGCTGCTGGAGAACTACGAGAAGCCCGAGGACTTCAAGGGCATCGACGTGCTGCGCGCCATTCGCAGCTTCGATCCGTGCATGCCGTGCACGACGCACCTGCACATGGACGGGCGCACGATCTCGCGCGAGATCGTCAGCTGTGCCTGCGGCTCGGACGGCGATGACCATGACCACTAGCCCGGCCCGCCGGGAAACCTGAAGCGAGACAACCTTCCGTGCGCGTGCTCGTATGCGGGGTCGGCTACCGCTTCCTGCGCGACAACGCGCTCGGCATCCATATCACCGACACGCTCGGCCCCGAGGCATCCAACGGGGTCGAGTTCGAGGATCTCGGCTACCACCCGGTCGGCTTCACGCAGAACCTCAACGAGCGACCGGACTACGATCGCATCGTGTTCGTCGGTGCGGTGGATCGCAAGCGGGAGCCGGGAACGATCACGGCGTACAAGTACGACCACGTGCTCCCGGACATCAAGGAGGTCCACGAGCGCATCGCGGACTCCGTCACGGGGTCGATCTCGCTCGACAACCTCGTCATCGTGTCGGAGGCGTTCAAGGCGCTGCCCGAGGACGTCTGGGTCGTCGAGATCCAGCCCGGCGACGAGACCTGGGGTGAGGGCTTCAGCGAGGCCGTCGAGTCCAAGCTGCCGGAGATCACGGAGACGGTATGGAATTTGACCAGGCTGTAGCCCAGCTGGAGACGCTCGTCGGCACGCTCGAGCGCGACGGCGACGAGCGCGCGCTCGAGCTGCTGCGCCTCATGGACGCGATCCACCGGCCGGCGCTCGAGCTCATGCTCGCCGGCACGCCCGAGCACCCGATCGCCGCCGCGGTGCTGGCGATGTACGAGCTCGTGCCGCTCGACGAGCACTCGCAGGTCGAGGAGGCGCTCGACGAGATCCGCCCGTACATCGAGTCGCACGGCGGCGCCCTCGAGCTGCTCGAGGTCGACGGCGGGACCGTGCACATCCGCCTGTCGGGCTCGTGCCACGGCTGCGCGGCCTCGGCGATGACGCTGCGCCGCGGGGTCGAGACGAAGCTGCGCGAACGCATCCCGTGGTTCGAGGAGATCGTCGCGCACGAGCCCGAGGAGGCCGAGGAGGCCGACCTGCCCGACGGCGCCGTCGCCCTGCCGATGATGCGCGTCGACGCGGGCGGGAGCTCATCGTCCTTCGCCAACGGCGAGATCGTCGTGACGAAGCTCAAGCGCCCGGTGTTCGTCGACGTCGGCCGGCTCGACGACCTGCCACCGGGGACGATGACGACCGCCAAGGTCGATGATGCGAACATCCTCGTCCTGAACATCGACGGCGAGCCCTACGCCTTCCACAACGTCTGCCCGGTCGACGGCCGCTCGACGTTGGAGGGTGGGCGTCTTACGGGTACCGTGCTCATCTGCCCGTGGCACAACTGCGCCTACGACGCGCGCTCCGGCAAGCGCGCGGACGACGAGCCCGGCCAGCAGCCGCTGTCCGTCGTCCCGATCGCGGTGTCGTCCGAAGGCGTCCTGCGGGTCGCGGCGAACGTCGCGTGAGCGCGACATCCGCTCTGGACGGGCCCGGCGTGCGATCCAAGCGCATCCTCGTCGCCGGTGTCGGGAACATCCTGCGCGGTGACGACGGCTTCGGCCCCGCCGTGACCGAGCTGCTCGGCCACCTGCCCGAGGGCGCCGACGTCGTCGAGACCGGGATCGGCGGCATCGCGTTGCTGCAGGAGCTCATGGCCGGTTGCGACGGGCTCATCCTCATCGACGCCGTCGATCGCGGCGCGGCGCCCGGAACGGTGTTCGTGCTCGAGCCCGAGGTCGGGGAGGGCGTCCACCAGCCCGACGTCCATCTCGCCAACCCCGACCGCGTCCTGTCGATGGCCAAGACGATGGGCTTCCTCCCCGACCGGGTGCGGATCATCGGCTGCCAGCCCGAGGACGTCGACGAGCTCTGCCAGGGCCTCTCGCCGGTGGTGGCGGCCGCGCTTCCCTATGCCGTCCGCAAGATCGAGGAGACCGTCAATGCGTGGCTATAACTCGATCGACGAACTGCGCGCCGGGCTGACGAACCAGCGCTACCTCGTCGACGAGGGCCTCGGCACCGTCGTGTTCCTCGCCCTGAAGCTCGGCCGGCCGCTGCTGCTCGAGGGCGAGCCGGGCGTCGGCAAGACCGAGCTCGCCAAGTCGCTGGCCGCCGCGACGAACGCCCCGCTCATCCGCCTGCAGTGCTACGAGGGCATCGACGTCCACCACGCCCTCTATGACTGGGACTACCCGCGCCAGCTGCTGCAGCTGCGCGCGGGCGGCACGACCCAGCTGTACTCGGCCGAGTTCCTCCTGCGCCGGCCGCTGCTGGAATCGCTCGCCCAGCCCGGCGCCGTGCTGCTGATCGACGAGCTCGATCGCGCCGACGACGAGTTCGAGGCGTTCCTCCTGGAGTTCCTCTCCGAGTTTCAGGTGACGATTCCGGAGGTCGGGGTCATCAAGGCCGACGAGCCGCCGATCGTGATCATCACCTCCAACCGGACGCGCGACCTGCACGAGGCGCTCAAGCGCCGCTGCCTGTATCACTGGATCGAACATCCCGATCTCGAGCGCGAGCTGGCGATCGTCCGCGCACGCCTGCCGCACATCGGGCCGCACCTCGCAAGCCAGGTCTGCGCGTTCGTCCAGGACCTGCGCTGGCTCGACCTCTACCGCTCGCCGGGCGTCGGGGAGACACTCGATTACATCGAGGGCTTCCACGTGCTCGGGCGCCAGCAGATGGATCCGCAGACCGCCGATCAGACGCTCGGCGTGCTGCTGAAGGAGCGCGACGACCTCGATCGCATCCGCAGCCAGGGCATCGACAAGATCATGGCGCGCTCGCAGGAGCAGTCCGCGCCGGGCTGGCAGGGCGGCTACCGATGAGGCTTGCGGGCGCCGTGCAGCTGCCGCCCGAGGAGTCGATCATGCTCGCCGCGGTCCAGTTCGGGCGCGCGCTGCGCGTCGGGGGGCTGTGCACGAGCGTCGACTCCGAGAACGTCTTCCTCCGTGCGCTCGCGGAGATCGACGTGCGCGAGGCAACCACCGTCTATTGGGCCGGGCACGCGGCGTTCGTCAAGAGCCCGGACCAGATCGAGACGTACAAGATCATCTTCGAGCGCTTCTGGGAGGGACGGCCGCTGATCCCCACCGCGCGCGGGTCAGAGCACGGCGAGAGCGACGCCCGCATGGGCGGCTCGCACCACGGCGGCGAGGCGCTGCCGCAGTTCGGCGGCAAGGGCACGGAGAAGATCGCGCTCGACGGCGAGCGCACGCGCGCGCACGCGGACCTCCCGAGCGCCGACGGCGAAGACGCGATGAGCAATCAGCAGGTCGGGATCCTCGTGGCCTGGAGCGCCACCGAGGAGCTCACCGAGCAGGACCCGATGCGCTACCAGCAGGACGAGCTCGCGGCGCTGCGCCAGCTCGCCGAGGAGATCAAGCGCGCGGCGCCCGAGCGGCGCTCCCGGCGTCAGCGAGCATCACCGTGCGGCAACCGCTTCGACGTGCGCTCCACGATCCGGCAGTCGATGGCGACCGACGGCGAGGCCTTCCGGCTCGCCTACACGGCCGCCAGGCCCGTGCCGCGCCGGCTGCTGTTCCTCTGCGACGTGTCGGGCTCGATGGAGCGCTACTCGCGTGTGCTGCTGGCGTCTCTGAAGGTCGCCGTCGGGGCGTCGCGCAAGGCCGAGGCCTTCGTCTTCGCGACGCGGCTGACACGGCTGACGAAGTCGCTCGACGGCCGCGACTTCGATCGCGCGCTCGAGCAGGCACGCCTCGCGATCCCGGACTGGTCGGGGGGCACGCGGATCGGCGGCGCGCTCGCGGAGTTCAACCGGACGTATGCGCGTCGCGGGTTCGCCCGCGGGGCGATCGTGCTCGTCGTCAGCGACGGCTGGGACCGCGGCGATCCCGCGATCCTCGCGGCCGAGGTCCGGCGCCTGCAGCTGCAGTCACGGCGGCTGATCTGGATCAACCCGCGCCCGATGGAGGTCGACCAGCAGCCGCTGGCGATCGGGATGCGCGCAGCGATGCCGTTCATCGACGAGTTCGTGCCCGGCCACGACCCGCGGGCGATCGCCGGGATGGCGCACCTCATCGCCGGTCTCAATGCACAGCGCCCGCACCGGCGCGCCTTCGCCGTCCCGGCATCGAACACCTGAAATCGCTGCAAAGAGGGGATTTTTGAACCATGCTTGACACCCCTACCCGGCGCCCTCACAATATGTGTGTCAGACACGTAGCGTTCTGTTAGTCTCGCGCACAACAATCCCCTTCGACAGGAGGCAGCCGTCGTGGCCTTGGCAGTGGCATTCACCGCCTGGTGGATCAGCATCTCGATCGGCTTCGCGGTCGTCGTCGTCGTCGTCATCCTCGTCGCGTTGATCCTCACCTACGCCGCGCGGATCCGAGACCAGGCGATCGACGGCATCGGGCGGATGGACATGGCGCGCGCGAACACCGACGCGGTCTGGCGAATCCAGGAGATCAACATCTCGGCATCCGGCATCTGGAGGTCTGCGGAGAAGGCCCGCAAGCTCCTGGAGGGAGGAAAATGACCCACACCACGCCCGACGAGCGCGTCTTCTGGATGGTCATCCTGGGGCTCGGACTCGTCGTCGTCCTCGTCGTCATCGTGCTGCTCACGATGCTGTACTCGCTCGTCAAGGACATCGACGACCGCGTCGCCTACCTGTGGACCGTCACGAAGCGCACCGCGATCAACACCACGGGGCTCTACCAGCTCGCCGGCACCGGATCGATCGTGCGCGCCCTCCGCGAGGAGCTGCTGCGCCACGAGAAGCTGCTGTCGGAGGCCACCGGCGAACGGGTGCCGTCATGACGGCGCGTCATTGCTCGACCTTGGTCTGCGTCGAACCCGAACGGAGGTCCTCGCGATGAGCGAGTCGCTGCTCACGGTCCTCACCGTCGCCGAGATCCTCGCTCTCGTCATCGTGCTCGCGATCTACCTGCTGATCGTCGGGCGCCAGCTGCGCTCGATCTCCGCCACGCTCGCCGAGGTCGCGTGGGGTGCCCGCGCCGTCGAGCGCCAGCTGCGCGCCGTCCGGTCGAACATCGGGCAGGTCAACGCGGCCCTCGCGGACATCGGCGCGGTTGCGCCGGGCATCGTCCGGCTGGCCGAGAAGTTCGTGACCCAGGGAGGGCGGCGCTGATGCTCTGGTGGATCGGCAACATCCTCTTCGTCGTCGTGATCATCCCCGTGGTGATCCTCATCCTGATCCAGGTCCTGACCCCGATCAGGGAGATCCGCGCCTACGCCGACGACATCGCCGAGCACGGCGGGCTCTTCGGGCCACACCTCGAGGCGACCAGGGAGCTGGAGAAGACGCGCGCGCTCGTCAGGCAGGTCAACGAAGGCGTCGTCGCCTACATCCAGGCCATCGACCGGATCCGCTAGGGAGATCAGATGAAGCCCGAACACGTCGTCACGATCATCGGGGTCGCCGCCGCGGTCGCCGTCGTCGCCCTGTTTCTCATCGCGATCGTCGTCGAGCTGCGGCGCACGCACCTGCAGCTCGTCGTCATCCTCGGCGCCGTCGCGGAGACGGTCAACCAGACCGACGGCCTGGAGAGCGTCGTCTCCGACATCGCGACCGACATCGCGGCCGGCCAGGCCGCGCTGCTGGCGTGCGTCGAGCGCCTGGAGCAGCGGCTGGGCAGCGAGGGCAACGGCGTCCCGCCGTCGGCGCCGCATTCCTACACCAATTACTGACGTGAGGAGCTCACCGGCGTGTGCCTAGCAATCCCCGGGCAGATCGTCGAGTGGGTCGACGAGGACCTGAACATCGCCAAGGCGCAGGTCGCCAACGTGCGTCGCAACGTCAACGTCGGGCTGCTGGCGGAGACCGCGGACGCCGTCCAGATCGGCGACTGGGTCCTCATCCACGTCGGCTTCGCGATGTCGAAGATCGACGAGGAGGAGGCGACCGCGACGCGCGCCTTCCTCGAGGAGCTGGGCGACCCCTATCGCGACGAGCTCGCCGAGCTGAAGGCCAGCTCGATCGAATGAGTCGGTGAGCGCGCGATGGTGCCGGCCACGTCGGATTCGGCCCACTCGGCCGCCGGGCTGCGCCGCCTGCAGTCCAGCCCTCCCGAGGACCTCGAGGCCGACCTCCTCGAACATCTGCTGACGGGGTGCGTGCTGCTGCTCCTGCACGAGACGTCCGCGACGCGCGCACGGCTCGATGACGCGCTGGCCGCCGTGCGATTGCACAAGTACTCCGTGAGCGTGCAGCGCGTACTGGAGGCGATGGAGGACGACGGGCTCGTGTTCTCGACCCCGGGACCGACCTTCCACATCGCGCCGGCCGGGACGCAGTGGCTGTGCGCGGCGGCCGGCGAGCTGCGGCGCAGCGAGGGCTTCCTCGGCGCGTTCCTCGCCCGCTGCGGCGAACGTCTCGTGTAGCGCGTGCTACAACGAGGGCACGAGGACCGTCGATCAGCAATCGAGAGGAGGCACCAACCCATGGGACTGTTCAGCAGGCATCCCGACCCACGTGAGACGTACGAAGTGACCCGGTCGGCGGGCAACGGCGGCGAGGAGCTTCCCGGCGTCGCCGGATACAAGGGCACCGAGCCGCTGCCGAAGAACGCGATGCCCGTCATCCGCTTCAAGTACGTCCGTCCCGACGGCAAGCCGGACGAGACCTAGAGCGCGGCGCCGGCGGCGGGGGCGTCGCGCTGCCCGTGCTGGACCCCGACGTCGTCGAGTTCGTCCTCGGCGCACTACCGCCGATCCGGTCGCGCGTGCTGGAGATCGGTGCCGCGGTCGCGGTCGTCGCGATGCAACCACCGTCGCGTACCTGCGGCATCACCTCCATCCGCCGCCCGGCTTTGTGACGTGCTCGGAGCCGCGTTTGCGCTCGGCGAGCCGGCGCGCGGTCCGTACCTCTATCGCTGGGATCTGCCGCCTCGGTTGCGCGCGAGCGAGGAGGCGGCGAGCGCGGCCGGCGAGCTGTCCGCGCTCGGCCCGCGGCTCGTGGGCGCGCGCCGATCCGGCTGACCGGCCCTGTCCTGTTCGACCGTGCCGAGCGCGGGTCTGCAGGCGGTGAGGAACGCGTCGTTGAGGTCCCGCGTGGCCGCGATCCGCCGCGTGATCTCGTCGAGGTCGACCCGCCCGCGCGCCGTGAGCTCGTAGCGGCGCCGGCGCGGGCCCGCGACAGGCGGCGTCCAGTCCGACGCGACGCACCCGTCGCGCTCGAGCCGGCGCAGCACCCGATAGACCGCCGACGGGTCTGCTGCGAGCCCGCGGGCGTCGAGCTGCCCGTGCAGCTCGTAACCGTGGGCCGCGCCGCGACCGACGAGCAGGAGCAGCCACGCCGTCATGAGCTCCCTGTCGGGACGAGGCACAGACCGGGGCGGTGGGGAGCCCAAGTCTGCGCCTCGTCCCGGGGACTACTGGCTGTCGCGGGAGCGCAGGGGTGCGCGGCGGCGGCGAACGTCCGCCACGAGGAAGCTGCCGAACAGCGCGGCGAGGCTCAGCGCGAGCATGCCGATGCCGATCGCGAGTCGCGAGCCGGAGTGGTCACGCTGGGGCAACTGGCCGGCGGAGACCGGGCTGTCGAGGGACGGAGCGGGCGTGGCCGAGGCGGCCGGGGCCGGTTGTGTCGCCGGCCGGCCGGCGTTCGCGTCAGGGGCCGGCGCGGGGCGCGCGGGCTTGCTCGCAGCGCGCTGGGTACCCGTGCGCGCCGTCGTGCCCGTCCGGGCAGCCGCCGGTGGCGCTGTGACCGCGGCGGTCACCGGCGTGTCGAAGAACCTGCGCGGCGCTGCGGGCGCCGGGCGCGGCGCGGGCTGCGCGTGCGTGCGGGCATTGGGACGCTGCTGCGCGGCCGGGCGCGCCGGGGCCGGCCTGGCGGCCGGGCGCGGGGTCTGCGCGGCGGCCGGACGGCTGGTCTGCTGCGCCGCCGGGCGGCCCGCGTCAGGCGTGCGGGCGGGCGCCGGCGCCGCCGGGCTGTCGTCGGCCGCGGCGGGCGCGGCGGTCGCCGCTGCTGCGCCGGAGCCGGCCGGCTGGGAGGGCGCGGCGGCGACCGGGGCCTGCGGTCGGGCCGTGACCTCGACGGAGGCCGATGCCTGTCCGACGAAGCCCCCGGCGGCGTCCCGGGCAACGGCAACGACGAAGTACGGGCCCGGCGCGGCGTCCGGCACGGTGATCGTGGCGCCGAAGCTGGCCTGCGTCGTGGCGGTCGCGAGGACCGCTCCGGACGCCGAGCCCCAGCGGACGGTCACGTTGCCGGCGAAGCCGATGCCCGCGACGTTGAGCTGGGTTCCCGGCAGAACCGGTCCCGAGGGGGAGATCGAGATGGCGGCGTTCGGCGTGCACGCGTAGGCCAGGGCGGCACCGCTGAGCGCGACCGAGAGCACCGCCATGACGGCAAGGACGACCTTGCGTGATGTGGTGCTCGCCTGCACCGTGGACCGACCGGTCATACCGCGCCTCCCTCAGGATTTCGTATGAAGCTACGGCGCCGCGGCGGCGTTGACCATCGGCCGTTCTGGCTATTTTCGCCCTGCTCCGGGCGCTCTATGTTCGCCTCATGAGCCGCTTCTTCGGCCGCGAGCACGAGCTGGCCGGGGTCCCCGGGCTGCTCGATCGCACGCGCCTCGTGACGCTCAGCGGGACCGCCGGGATCGGCAAGAGCCGCCTCGCGTTCGAGCTCGCCGACCGCGAGCCGGGCCGCACGCGCTTCGTCGACCTCGCGACGACGGACGACGCCGGCCTGCCGGCGCTCGTCCGCGACGCCGCGGCCCGGCTCGACAACGGGCGCGGGCTGCTCGTGCTCGACAACTGCGAGCACGTCGTCGGCGGTTGCGCCGAGGTCGTGCCGGCGCTGCTCGACGGTGCTCGGGGCCTGCGGGTGCTCGCGACGAGCCGCGAGCGGCTCGGGCTCGCGCAGGAGCTCGTCGTGCTCGTCCCGCCCCTGGCGCCCGACGACGCGGCCGGCCTCTTCGCCGAGCGGGCGGCGGCGGCGCAGCCGCGCTTCGCGCTCAACGGCTACGTCGGCCCGACCGTGGCCGAGATCTGCGGGCGGCTCGAGGGCAATCCGCTCGCCATCGAGCTCGCCGCCGCGCGCGTCGGGCTGCTCACCCCGGCCGAGATCCTCGCGCGCCTCGACGCGCGCTTCGGGCTGCTGATCGGCCGCTGCGGCCGCCACGCCTCGCTCGAGGCGGCGCTGGACTGGGGCGACGCTCTCCTGTCGGCAAGCGAGCGGACGCTCCTGCGGCGCCTGTCGGTCTTCGCCGGCGGCTTCGACCTGCAGGCTGCGACGGCCGTCTGCGCCGGCGGCGCCGTCGAGCCCGGCGACGTGCCGGGCGTGCTCGAGCGCCTCGCCGCCAAGTCGCTCGTCGCTGCCGACCCGCCCGCTCGTCACCGCCTGCCGGAGACGATCCGCGCGCATGCCGGCATGCGCCTGGAGCGCGCGGGGGAGTCGCCCGCCGTCCGCGAGGCGCACGCGCGCTGGTATCTCGGGCTCGCCGAGACCGCGGAGCCCGAGCTCACCGGGCCCCGCCAGGAGGAGTGGTTGGAGCGCCTCGCCGTCGAGCAGGGCAACCTCCGCGCCGCGATCGAGTGGTCGCTCGGCCAGGGCCGCCCGGCGTGGGGGCTGCGGCTCACCGGGGCGCTCGTGCTGTTCTGGCGCGTGCGCTGCCATTTCGGCGAGGGCCGCGAGCTGCTCGAGGCGGCGCTGCGGGCGGGCGGCCCCGCGGCGGAGGGGCTGGAGACGAAGGCGCTGTGGGGCGCGGGGTTCCTCGCGCACATGGCCGGCGACAGCGATCGGGCCGTCGCGCCGCTGGGCGAGAGCCTCGCGCGCGCGACCGCGGAGGGCGATCTGCAGGGCCGCGCCCGCGCCCTGCTGATCCTCGGCAACTGCATGCAGTCGCGCGACCGCGACACGGCGCTCGCGATGCTCGCCGACAGCGTGGCGCTGGCGCGCGCGGCGGACGATCGGTGGTGTCTCGCGCACGCGCTGGGGATCGCGGGGTTCGAGCGCTGGCGGCGCGACGAGCTCGTCGAGGCCACGCGCCTGCTCGAGGAGTGCCTCGACGTCGCGCGCGCCGCCGAGGACAAGCAGAGCCTGCGCGTCGCGCTCGTCGGCCTCGGCGTGGTCAGCACGAGCCGCGGGGACTACGAGACCGCCGAGCCGCTGCTGCTCGAAGCGGCGCACGTCGCCGGCGAGCTCGGCGACGACTACACGCGGGGCACGGCGCTGCAGAACCTCGGGCACGTGGCGCTCGGGCGCGGGCAGTACACGCGCGCCCGCGAGCTGCTGGACGGCTCGCTCGCGCTCGTCCGCGCGTCGCGGCCCGCCGATCTCGTCGTCCCGCTCGTCGCGCGCGCGCAGGTCTCGCGCGTCCTCGGGGAGCGCGCCGACGCGCGCCGCCTCGTCGACGAGGCCCTCAGGGTCGCCCGCGGCGGACCCAACAGCCCGACGCCGGCCGTGCACGCCCTGGCCGAGCTCGCCGCCGACGAGGGCCGCCGCGGCGCGGCGCGCCGGCTCTTCGGCGAGGCGCTCGACGGCGCGCGGGCCGAGGGCGACGGCGCCGGCGCGGCGGGCGCCCTGCACGGGCTCGGCGAGCTCGCGCGCGCTGAGGGCAACGTCAAGCGCGCGGTGCTGCTGCACCGCGAGGCGCTCGTCCTGCACCACGAGCAGGGGCGCCGCCAGGGGGTCGTCGTCTGCCTCGAGGCGCTCGGCCGTCTCGCCGTGCAGGCGGGCCGCGGCCGGCAGGGCGCGCGCCTGCTCGGCGCCGCGACGGCCCTCCGCGAGGCGTACGGCTACGTCCGCCACCCGGGCGAGGCCGAGCAGCACCTGGCCTCGGTCGAGCTCCTCGGCGGCCTGCTGCGCGGCCACGAGCTCGAAGCGGCGTCCGCCGCCGGCGCGGCGCTGTCGCTCGACGACGCCGTCGCCGAGGCGCTGAAGGGCCGCGCCGACGCGGGCGCCCAGGCGCGCGACTGGTCGTGCCTGACCGAGAGCGAGCGCCAGCTCGCGGCGCTCGTCGCCGAGGGCCTGACGAACCGCGAGATCGCCGGGGTGCTCTACATCTCCCTCGGCACGGTCAAGAGCCACCTCTCGCGGATCTTCGAGAAGCTGGGTATCTCGCGCCGCCGTGAGCTCGCGTGGGAGGCCTCGCGACGGGGCGAACGGGGCTTCAGGTAAAACTCATAGAGGCACGGCACACGTAGTTCGGGAAGTTCCTCTATCCTCCAGCCGATGCAGGGTCCGGGGGGAGTTGCTGCGGCGACCCGGCGCGACCTCGCGCCGGTCTCGGGGCGCGCGTCGAACCACAACATCCCGCCGGCGGTCAGCAGCTTCCTCGGCCGCGCGGCGGAGCTCGGCGAGCTCGCGCAGCTGCTCGCGGGCACGCGCCTCGTGACGCTCACCGGTGCCCCGGGCATCGGCAAGAGCCGGCTGGCGACCGAGCTCGCGCGCGGGCTCGCGGCCGGCTACGGCGACGGCGCGCGGCTCGTGGAGCTCGCCCCGGCGAGCGAGGATGCGCACGTCGCGGCCGCGATCGCGGCCGCGCTCTCGATCGCCGAGGTCTCCGGCGAGGACCTGACCGCGACGCTGCTCGCGCGCGCGGAGTCGCGCCACCTGCTGCTCGTGCTCGACAACTGCGAGCACCTCGTCGAGGCGAGCGCCCGGCTCGTCGCCGCACTGCTGGCCCGCTGTCCCGGGCTGTCGGTCCTGGCGACGAGCCGCGAGCCGCTCCGCGTCCCCGGCGAGACGGTGTGGCAGGTGCCGGCGCTGCCGGTTCCCGACGGCCGGGCGCTGCCGCTTGACGAGTACGACGCCGTCCGGCTGTTCGTCGAGCGCGCGCGTGCGCTGGAGCCCGGCTTCGAGCTCACGTCGTTCGTCGCTGCGGCGGTCGCGCAGATCTGTCGCCGCCTCGACGGGATGCCGCTGGCGATCGAGCTCGCCGCCGGCCGCGTCGGCAGCCTCACGCCCGCGGAGATCGCGCGACGGCTCGACGACCGCTTCGGGCTGCTGACGACCGGCCGCCCGGGCGTCTCGGGCCGTCGGCAGACCCTCGAGGCCGCGCTGGACTGGAGCTACACCGCGCTCTCGTCGAGCGAGCGCACGCTGCTGCGCCGGCTGGCGGTCTTCGCCGGCGGCTTCAGCGCCGAGGCGGCGGAGGCGGTCTGCGCCGGTGACGGCCTGCCGCGGGGCCGGTCGGCGGACCTCATCGCGCGGCTGGCGATGAAATCGCTCGTCAGCGAGATCGACGGCAGCATGCCCGCGCGCTACCGCCTGCTGGAGACCGTGCGGGCGTATGCCGCAGAGCGGCTCGACGAGGCCGGCGAGGCCGGCGCGCTGCGCGAGGCGCACGCGGGCTACTACCTCGCCCTCGCCGAACGCGCCGAGCCGGAGCTCACCGGCGCCGATCAGGAGCGCTGGCTCGATCGCCTGGAGAGCGAGCGCCAGAACCTGCGCACGGCGCTGGAGTGGTCGCTGTCCTACGCCCGGCGCGAGTCGTCCCTGCGCCTGGCGGGGTCGCTCGTGCTGTTCTGGCGCGTCCGCGGCCACTTCAGCGAGGGTCGCCGGCTGCTCATGGCGGCGCTGTCGGCGGCCGACGGCAGCGCGCCGGCGCTCGAGGCGAAGGTGCTCTGGGGCGCGGGCTTCCTCGCCCACATGGCGGGCGACAGCGACGCCGCGGTGCCGCTGCTCGAGCACAGCTGGTCGCGCTTCAGCGAGCTCGGCGACCGCTCCGGTTGCGCCCGCGCGCTGCTGCTGCTCGGCAACTGCTGGCAGCAACACGACGGCCCGCGGGCGCTGGCCCTCCTACAGGAGAGCGCGTCGCTCGCCCGCCGCGCGGGCGACAGCTGGTGCCTCGCGCACGCGCTCGGGATCGCGGGCTTCGGCCATGCCTACCGCGACGATCTCGCGACGGCGCGGCCCCTGTTCGAGGAGTGCCTGGCGGTCGCCCGCAAGGCGGGGGACAAGCAGAGCCGGCGCCTCGGCGTGCTCGGCCTGGGCTCCGTCGCCGTCTACGAGGGCGACTACGAGGCCGCCGTCCCGCTGCTCGAGGAGGCCGTCGCGCTCGCCGAGGAGCTCGGCGAGGACTACACGAAGGTCGCGGCGCTGCAGTACCTCGGACAGGTCGCGATCGGTCGCGGCGACGTGGGGCGCGCCCGCGAGCTGCTCGACGGCGCGCTCGGCCTGGCGCGGGCAGCCGGGCTCGGCGATCTCGTCCTGCCGCTCGTCGCCCGCGCCCATGTGGCCCGTGCCGAGGGCGATCCGCAGGGAGCGCGCCGGCTCCTGCACGAGGCGCTGGCCCTCAGCCGCGCGGGCGCGGCCTCGCCGGGTCCCGCGCTGCGCGGTCTGGCGGCGCTGGACGCCGAGCAGGGCGATGCGCCGGGCGCCAGGCGGCTGTTCGAGGA
>DATJEE010000079.1:0-24570 GCA_035496995.1 Solirubrobacteraceae bacterium
GAGGACCCCGGCGCTGATCCGCCGCCGGCCCGTCGCGAGCACGTCGAGGCGCTCGCGATCGCGCTCGCCCGTGCCCGCGACCGCGATGCGCTGCGGCGCGGCTTCGAGGAGGATGAGGCGGCGGCGCTCACCGGCGAGCACGGGACCGGCGAGGCACTCGCGCTCGGGCGCGCACTGGCGAGAGGACGGCGATGAGAGAGCTCCATGAGGCGTTGGCGGGCGAGGTCGGCCGGGTCGTGGTCGGCCAGGACGAGGTCGTGCGCGGCGTCGTCATCGGCCTCGCGGTGGGCGGGCACGTCCTGCTCGAGGGGCCGCCCGGCGTCGCCAAGACGCTGCTGGCGAGCGCGGTCGCGCGCGCCCTCGGGCTCGAGTTCCGCCGCGTCCAGTTCACCCCCGACATGCTCCCGTCGGACCTCACCGGGACGAGCACGCTGCGCGCGGGCGAGCTCGCGTTCCGGCCCGGCCCGGTCTTCACGAACCTCCTGCTCGCCGACGAGATCAACCGCACGCCGCCCAAGACGCAGGCCGCGCTGCTGGAGGCGATGCAGGAGGGGCAGGTGTCGGCCGACGGCGCGAGCCGCCCGCTGCCGGACCCGTTCCTCGTCGTCGCGACGCAGAACCCGATCGAGTACGAGGGCACGTACCCGCTGCCCGAGGCGCAGCTCGACCGCTTCCTCATGAAGATCGAGGTCGGCTATCCCGACGCCGGCGGGGAGCTGCGGATGCTCGGGCTCGCGCGCCGCGGCGTCCGGCCCGCGTCGCTGGACGACGTCCGCGTCGTCGCCGGCGTCGAGGACGTCCGCGCCGCGCGGGCGGCGGTCGATGCCGTGACCGTCGCCGACGACGTCGCGGCCTATGTCGTCGCCGTCGTCCGGCGCACGCGCGACCTGCCGAGCGTCACGCTCGGCGCGAGCCCGCGCGCCGCCGTCCACCTGCTCGTCGCCGCGAAGGCCGCCGCGGCGCTCGCCGGCCGCGGCTTCGTGACGCCCGATGACGTCGCCGGGCTCGCACGGGCGGTCCTCGCGCACCGGATCGTCCTGCGGCCCGAGGCCGAGCTCGAGCGCTACGACGCCGTCGACGCGGTCCGCACGGCGCTCGAGTCCGTCCCGGTCCCGCGGTGAGCTGAGCATGAGCCCGACGCCGCGCGCCGCCGCGGCGCTCGCCGCGATCGCGCTGCTGACGCTCCTGACGGGGCCGATCGGCGCCGTCCTCTTGGCCGCCGCGCTCGCGGGCGCGCTGCTCGCCGACGCGCGCGCGGCGCGGCGGTCGCCGGCGGCCCGGCGCACGGTGCCGGCGATCGTGGCCCGCGGCGTCCCGGCGCCGCTGAGCGTCGTGGTCGCGGGGGCGGGCGGGCGCCGCGTCCGCGTCCGCCAGGCGCGCCCGCCGGAGATCGCGCTCGATCCCCAGGAGGCGCCCGACGGCCTGGAGGCGACGCTCGTCGCCCGCCGCCGCGGGCGCCTGACGCTGCCGGCGGCGACGGTGCGCGTCGCGGGCCCGCTGGGCCTCGCGACCTGGGATCACGCGGCCGGCGAGGAGCTCGAGCTGCTCGTCTATCCCGACCTCCCGGCGGCGCGGCGGCTCGCGCTCGCCGTCCGCAGCGGGCGCTTCCGCGAGTCCGGGCACCAGTCGCGCGGCCCGCTCGGCCTCGGCACGGAGTTCGAGTCGATCCGCGACTACCTGCCCGACGACGACATCCGCCAGGTCAACTGGCCGGCGACCGCGCGGCTCGGGCGCGCGATGAGCAACCAGTACCGCATCGAGCAGGACCGCGACGTCATCTGCGTCCTGGACTGCGGGCGCCTCATGGCGGCGCCGCTGAGCGCCGGCGCGACGCGCCTGGACGCCGCGATCGACGCCGCCACCGCCGTCGGGCTCGTCGCCGACGAGCTCGGCGACCGCTGCGGGACCGTCGCCTTCGACGCCACGGTCCACCGCCGCCTGACGCCGCGCCGGGGCGGGGGCGACGCCCTCGTGCGCGCGGTCTACGACCTGCAGCCGGCGCCGGTGGACTCCGACTACGAGCTCGCCTTCCGCAGCGTGGCCTCGTCCAAGCGCGCGCTCGTCATCGTCTTCACGGACCTCGTCGAGGAGGTCGCCGCGCGCTCGCTCATCGCCGCCGTCCCGGTGCTCGCCCGCCGCCACGAGGTCGTCGTCGCCGGCGTGATCGATCCCGACCTCGATGCGCTGCTGCGCGCGCGGCCCGAGCGCGAGCTCGACGTCTACCGCGCCGCCGCCGCGCTCGACGTGCTGGCGGCGCGCGAGCGCGCGGCGGCGAAGGTGCGCGGCGGCGGCGCGCGGGTGCTCGAGACGGCCCCGCCGGAGCTCGCGCGGGCCTGCGTCGGCGCCTACCTCAGCGCGAAGGCGCGGGCGCGGCTGTGAATTCGTCCCCGCCCGCCCGGCCGCGGACGACGACGAGCGTCCAGTACGTCGCGCCGACGCCGACGCCGACGACGATCCCCGGCACGAGCCCGAAGCCCGCCCGGGTGACGAAGCCCTCGATGAGCCCGGCGAGCACGACCCACGGGATCGTGCCGAGCACGATGCCGACCGCCGCCCGCGCCTCCTCGGTGAGCGCGCGCCCGCGCGGCCGCGGGCCGGGCGCGACGATCGCGTAGCCGACGCGCATGCCGGCCGCCGCGGCGACGGCGATGCACGACAGCTCGATGATCCCGTGCGCGGTGACGAACTCCGCGATGCCCGCGCCGTTGCCGTTGGCGATCGCGCCGCCGGTGATCGCGCCGAGGATCGCGCCGTTGTAGACGAGGACGAACGCCGTCCCGAGGCCGAAGGCGATGCCCGCCGCGAACGCGAGGAACGTCACCTGGATGTTGTTGGACATCACGGCGCCGGAGAAGGCGGCCGACTGCGCGGTCGTCATGCCGGTGTCGCCGACCGGCTCGACCGCCCCCCGGAACTGCCCGGGGACGATCCCGACGGCCGCGGCCGGGTCGTGCAGCGCCCAGGCCGCGGCCAGCAGCGCCGGTACGAGCAGCAACGCGATCGCCAGCAGCAGCGGCCCCGGGCGCTCGCGGACCGTCACCCAGTACGTGCGGGCCAAGAACGTCCGCAGCGAGCCGCGGCCGGGCTCCTCGGCGTACACCGCCTGCCGCGCGCGCCCGACGAGCGACTCCAGGCGCTGGACGACCGGGTCGCCCGGATGCCCGCGCCGCGCGAGCGCGAGATCGGCGGCCGCGCCGCGGTACAGCGCGCCGAGCCGCAGGACCGCGGCCGCGGAGCGGCGGGCGCCCCGGGGCGCGTCGAGGAGCGCGTCCAGCTCGCGCCAGTCGCCCTGCCTTTCGGTGATGAAACGCTCTACCTTCATTTGTGTGCAATACGAGGATCGCATCAGCATCCCGACGCCGGAGGGGGTGGCGCTGGAGCTGACGCTCGCGGGCCTCGGATCGCGGGCGATCGCGGGCGCCTTCGACCTCGTGCTGAAGGGCCTCATGATCCTCGGGCTGCTCGCGATCCTCGTCGCCGCGTTCGGGACCGACGGGCTCATCGTCCTCATCCCGGCGGCGGTGCTGGCGATGCTCCTCTACGACGTGCTCTTCGAGACGCTCGGCGGCGGCCGTACGCCGGGCAAGCGCTGGAGCGGGCTGCGGGTCGTGCGCTCCAGCGGGCGCCCGGTCGACGCCCGGGCGAGCTTCATCCGCAACGCCATGCGGCTCGTCGACGGCCTGCCGCTGAGCTACACGCCCACGATCGTCTCGATCCTCGTGACGCGCCGCAACCAGCGCCTCGGCGACCTCGCCGCCGACACGGTCGTCGTCCGCGACCGCCGCGCGGTCGACAGGGACCGCGCCTGGCAGGCCGCGAGCACGCGCGCGGACGACGGCGTGGCGGCGAGGATCGGCGCGGGCTGGGACGTCAGCGCCGTCCCGGCGGCCGACATCGCGACGGTGCGCTCGTTCCTCGAGCGCCGCCACCAGCTCACGCGCGACGCTCGCGCGCGCGTCGCCGCCCAGCTCGACGGCGCGCTGCGCCCGCGCGTCGGCGGCGCCGACGAGTCCGACCCCGAGCGCTTCCTCGAAATCCTCTACGACGCCAAGCAGGCGCGGGGCTGAGTGGACCTCGGGCTGCGCGACAAGGCCTGCATCGTCACCGGCGCGACGCGCGGCATCGGCCTGGCGACGGCGCGGATGCTGCACGCCGAGGGCGCGCGGGTGCTGCTCGTCGCCCGCGACGCCGACGCCCTCGCGGAGGCGGCCGCCGACCTCCGCGGCGCCGAGGTCCTCGCCGCCGACGTCACCGATCCCGTCGCGGACGAGCGCATCGTCGCGACGTGCGCCGAGCGCTTCGGCGCCGTCGACGTGCTCGTCAACAACGCCGGGACGAGCTTCGTGCGGGCGCTCGAGGAGCTCACCGACGCCGACTGGCAGGCGCAGTGGGAGCTGCACGTCATGGCGCCGATGCGGCTCATGCGGGCCGCCGGGCCGCTGATGGCGGCCGCGGGCGGCGGCCGGATCGTCAACGTCTGCTCGTCGGCGGGCAAGCGGCCGTCGCTGACGAACCCCGCCTACGCCGTCACGAAGGCCGCGCAGCTCTCGCTCTCGCGCGTCTTCGCCGACCGCTACGCGGCCGACGGCGTGCTCGTCAACGCCGTCGCCCCCGGCGCCGTCACGTCGCCGCTGTGGACCGCGGACGGCGGGCTCGCCGACCAGGCCGCGGCGGCGCGCGGGATCACGCGCGAGGAGGCGCTCGCGGCGCAGGCCGCGAAGATCCCGCTCGGCCGCCTCGCCGCGCCCGAGGAGGTCGCGGCGGTCGTCGTCTTCCTCTGCTCGGCGCTGGCGAGCACCGTCACGGGCGCGGCCTGGTCGGCCGACGGCGGCACCGTGGCGACGATCGTGTGAGCGCGGGCGCCTGCTAGAACTCGGCCGCATGGCCGTCAACACCGACGTCATCGGCAAGACCTATCCCGCGACGACGTACGCCGTCGGGCGCGAGAAGGTGCGCGAGTTCGCCTACGCGGTGGGGGAGACCAACCCGCTGTATCTCGACGTCGAGGCCGCCCGCGCGGCGGGGCACGCCGACGTCGTCGCGCCGCCGATGTTCGCCGTCGTCTACGGCGCGCCGGCGGTCGCCCAGGGGATGTTCGACCCGGACGTCGGCATCGACTTCGCGCGCCTCGTCCACGCCGGCCAGGAGTTCGAATGGGGGCCGCTCGTCGTCGCCGGCGACGAGATCACGACGACGGTCGAGCTCGCCGACGTCACCGAGCGCGCGGGCAACGGGTTCTTCGTCTTTCAGTCCACGGCGGTCAACCAGCGCGGCGAGACGGTCTGCGTCGGGCGCTGGTCGAACATCGTGCGGGCGGCCTGATGGCGCTCGCGCCGGGCGACGAGCTCGAGCCGCTGCGGGTCACGCCGGACCGGTACCTGACGATCCGCTACGCGGGCGCCTCGGGCGACTTCAACCCGATCCACCACGACGAGGACTTCGCGAAGGCCGTCGGCCTGCCGGGCTGCATCCTGCACGGCCTCTACACGATGGCCCAGGTCGCGCGGGCGCACACCGACGCCGGCGGCGGCCCGCAGTCGCTGCGGCGCCTGAAGGTCCAGTTCCGCGGCATGGGCATGCCCGAGCAGGAGCTGACCGTCACGGGCACCGTCACCGACGTCACCGACGGCATCGCCTCGATCACCGCCCACTGCGAGCAGAACGGCAAGCGGATCATCCGCAACGCCGAGGCGGAGTTGCTCGTCGGCGAGTAAGCCGGTCGCCGCTCGCCGCTCTTCCGCGGTGCGCTGGTGCGGGTTGCGGCGCGTCCGGAATCGATAAGGGATGAGTGCGGGGCGTGAGCGGTAGCCCCGTGACATTGACTCCGTTTCAGTCGGACGTGCCAGCGGGGGTGTGGTGGCACGCGTCCCGTATTGGGACACAATCCGCCAGACCCCCGACCAAGCCATTCCGTGAGAGATGCAGTCAGCGATGGCCCACTGCGCGCGCCGCGGCAGACACGGCCGCAACGTGCGTCATCGCGGGCCCGACGCCCGGCGCTCGTACAATCGAGCGGATGCTCACCCCGCGCCAAGAGCTGATCCTGCGCAAGGTCGTCCTCGCCTATCAGGCGACGGTGCAGCCCGTGGCGTCGCGGACGCTCGCCGCCGACCCCGAGCTCCAGGCCGGCCCGTCGACCGTCCGCCACGAGCTCGCGATGCTCGAGGAGCACGGGTTCCTGGCCCATCCGCACACCTCGGCGGGGCGCGTCCCGACGGACTCCGGCTACCGCTACTTCGTCGATCGCCTGCTGCCGGCGCGGCCCAGCCGGGGCACGCTCGAGCTCGCGCTCACGCGGCGCGAGGTCGACGAGGCGATGCGCCTGACGACGGAGACGCTCTCGCAGGTCACGAACCTCCTGGCGATCGTCTCGGCCCCGCCGCTGCAGACCGCGACGATCCGCCACATCGAGGTGCTGCCGCTGCAGCCGCAGATCGTCATGGTCGTGATCATCACCTCGACCGGCGGCGTCTCCAAGCGCGTGCTCGCGTTCGACGAGCCCGTCGACAACGGCCTCGTCGGCTGGGCCGCGGAGTTCCTCAACGAAGAGCTCGTCGGGCTCGGCCTCGGCGCCCGCAAGCTGCACACGCGGCTCGCCGATCCGACGCTGCCGCTCACCGAGCGCACGTTCCTCGACCGCATCCGGCCGGCGTTCACCGAGCTCGCCGCGACGGCTGAGGACACGCTCTACGTCGACGGCGCCGCGCGCCTGCTGTCCGAGCACCGCTTCCAGGACCTCTCGCAGATCAACGAGCTCATGCGCCTGCTCGAGGGGCGCGTCGCGCTGCTGGAGATGCTGAGCACCGTGCTCGACCAGCGCGACGTCATCGTGCGCATCGGCACCGAGAACACCGCGCCGGCGCTGCGCTCGCTGGCGATGGTCACCTCCGGCTACGGCCTGCCGCTGCGCCCGCTGGGCACCGTGTCGCTCATCGGCCCGGTCGCGATGGACTACGGCGAGACGATCGGGGTCGTCCGCGACGCCGCCTTCCAGCTCTCGCGCTTCGTCGAAGACGTCTACGACGCAACGTGAAGCGCGACGCGTACGAGGTTCTCGGCGTCGGGCGCAACGCCGACGAGACCGAGGTCAAGAAGGCGTTTCGCAAGCTCGCGCGCGAGCTGCACCCCGACGTCAACAACCACGACCCGCAGGCCGAGGAGAAGTTCAAGGAGGCCGCCGAAGCCTACGAGATCCTCTCCGACGCCGACCGCCGCCAGATCTACGACCGCTACGGCCACGACGGCCTCAAGCGCGGCGGCCAGAGCCCGAACTTCGAGGGCTTCGGCTCGATCTCCGATCTCTTCGACGCGTTCTTCGGCGGCGGCGGCGGGTTCGGCGGGTTCGGCGGCGCGTCGGCCCCGCGCAACGGCGGCGACGCGGCGGTCGACGTCGAGATCGACCTCGAGCAGGCCGCCGCGGGCGCCGCGATCGACGTCACGTACGAGGTCGTCGACCGCTGCGAGCGCTGCCACGGCAACGGCGCCGAGCCCGGCACGCCGATCAAGACCTGCGCGCGCTGCGGCGGCAACGGCATCCTGCAGGCCGTCAGCCGGACGCCCTTCGGCCAGGTCGCGCGCACCGTCAGCTGCGACGTCTGCGGCGGCGACGGCAAGGTCGCCGAGAAGGCCTGCACGCGCTGCCACGGCAAGGGCCGCGAGGTCCTGACGCACGCCGTCAGCATCGACGTCCCGGCGGGGATCGCGTCTGGGCAGCGCATCCGCGTCGGCGGCCGCGGCCACGCGGGGGAGTCGGGCGCGTCGTCGGGCGATCTCTACGTCAACGTCACCGTGCGCGAGCACGAGCGCTTCATCCGCGACGGCAACGACCTCGTCACCGTGCTCGACGTCCCGGCCCCGCTCGCCGCCCTGGGGACGAAGCTCGAGGTCCCGACGCTCGAGGGCTCCGAGGACGTGCACGTGCGCCCCGGCACGCAGCCGGGCGAGACGATCGAGCTGCGCGGGCGCGGCATGCCGCTCCTGCGCCGCCCGGGCCGCCGCGGCGACCTGCGCGTCGTCGTCAACGTCGTCATCCCGCGCCAGCTCAGCGAGGAGCAGCGCAGCCTGCTGACGAAGCTCGCGGCGTCGATGACGGAGGCGAACATGCGCTCGGACGAGTCGATGTTCGCCAAGCTCAAGCGCACCCTCCGGGTGTGATCCGCCTCGCCATCCGCGTCGCCCGCGCGGACGCCGAGCTCGCGCTCGCGGAGCTGCTGGCGCTCGCGCCGGCGGGGGTCGAGGAGGTCGACCACGGCGAGACGATCGAGTACGCCGTCTACGGCGCGCCGGGCGAGCTGCCGGCGCTGCCGGACCTCCGCGCCGCGGCGGGCGCGGCGCTCGTCGACATCACGACGACGGAGGTCGCCGACGACTGGGCCGAGCGCTGGCGCGAGTTCCATCGCCCGCTGACCGTCGGCGGGCGCCTGCACGTCCGCCCGCCCTGGTGCGACGCGCCCGGCGATCCCGGCCTGCTGGACATCGTCGTCGACCCCGGCCAGGCCTTCGGGACCGGCGCGCACCACACGACGCGGATGTGCCTCGAGGCGCTGCTCGAGCTCGAGCGGGCGGCGAAGCCGTCGGGTGCGTTCATGGACCTCGGCTGCGGCTCGGGCGTGCTCGCGATCGCGGCGGCGAAGCTCGGCTGGGCGCCGGTGGCCGGCGTCGACCACGAGCGCGAGTCGGTCGCGGCGACGACGGACAACGCCGCCGTCAACGGCGTGCAGGTGCGGGCGTTCGCCCGCGATCTGGCGCGCGGCGGCCCGGTCCCCACGGCGCCGACGGTCGTCGCGAACCTCGTCCGCCCGCTGCTGGCCGCCGTCGCCGCGGCGGGCTTCGACGGCGAGCCGCCGCGGGTCCTCGTCGCCAGCGGCCTGCTGCACGCCGAGGCCGACGCGATCGCCGCCGCCTTCGCGGCCCACGGCCTGCGCGAGCGCGCCCGCCGCCACGGCGGCGAGTGGGCGGCCCTGACGCTCGTCCGTGACGAACCCGCGCCCCGGACGTAGCAACGGCATGCACACGCGCCTCCTCACGCTCGTCGTCCTCGCCGCCGCCCTCGCGACGCCGGCGTCCGCCGCCACCTCACACCCGCAGCAGCGCCTCGACGCTGCGCGCAAGCAGTGGAAGGCCGCCCACGTGAGCTCGTACCGCTACGAGGTTGCGGTGAGCTGCTTCTGCGCTCCGCGCAACGGGCACCTCTTCTACGTCGTGCGCCACGGTGTCGCGCGGCCGCCGAGAAACGGCGACAAATCGGTCGCGACCGTGCCGCGCCTGTTGCGCATGATCCAGGACGCGATCGACCGCCACGTGGCGCGGCTCGACGTGACCTACGGGCGTCGCGGCGTCCCGAAGTCGATCTACATCGACGGCGTCGCCAACATCGCCGACGACGAGGTGACCTACACGATCACGCATTTCACGACGCTGAAATAGCGGTCCACTAGCCTCCTGGTATGGCCTGGAACGTCGTGATCGCCGGGGGTGGCTTCGGCGGCTTCTACACCGCGCGGACGCTCGCGCGCGTGCTCGAACCGCACAGCGCGCACGTCCGGCTCGTCACCGCCGACAACTTCATGCTCTACACCCCGCTGCTGCCGGGCGCCGCCGCGGGCACGCTCGAGCCGCGCCACGTCGTCGTGCCGCTGCGCGAGGAGCTCGACGCCTCGATCCACCTGCGGCTCGCCCGCATCACCGGCGCGACACCCGAGAACAACCGCATCCACATCCGCTCGCTCGACGGCCACGAGGAGGACCTGCGCTACGACCACCTCATCGTCGCGCTCGGTTCCGTCAGCCGCACGCTGCCGATCCCCGGCCTCGCCGAGCACGGGATGGGCTTCAAGTCGCTGCCCGAGGCGATCGCCCTGCGCAACCACGTCATCCGCACGCTGGAGGTCGCCGAGACGCTCGAGGACGGCAACGCCCGCCGCGAGCTGCTGACGTACGTCTTCGTCGGCGCCGGCTACGCCGGCCTCGAGGGACTCGCCGAGCTGCAGGACTTCGCCGCCGACGTCATGGACCTCTACCCGCGCTGCCGCGTCACCGGCATGCGCTGGATCCTCGTCGAGGCGACCGAGCGCGTCATGCCCGAGATCGGCCCGAAGCTCGCAGAGTTCGCCGTGCGCGAGCTGCGCGGGCGCGGCATCGAGATCCGCACGAGCACGACGCTCGACGCGGTCACGGCCTCGACCGCGACGCTGAGCGACGGCGAGGTCGTCAACACGCGCACGGTCGTCTGGACCGCGGGCGTCAAGCCGCACCCCGTCCTCGCCCGCTTCGGCCTGCCGCTCGACGACCGCGGGCGGATCGTCAGCGACAGCCACCTGCAGGTGCAGGGCTTCGACAACGTCTGGGCGCTCGGCGACTGCGCCGCCGTGCCCGACCCGGCGCGCAAGGGTCAGCCCTGCCCGCCGACCGCCCAGCACGCGATCCGCCAGGGCCGCGTCGTGGGCCGCAACGTCGCCGCCGCGCTCGGCGGCGGGGGCCACAAGCGCAGGTTCCGCTACAAGACGAAGGGCGTCTTCGTCGACATGGGACGCCGCAAGGCCGTCGCGACGACGGGCCCGATCACCTGGAGCGGCATGCCGGCCTGGATGCTCGCCCGCAGCTACCACCTCGCCGCGATGCCCGGCGCCGGCCGCCGTGCCCGGCTGCTCGTCGACTGGAACATCGGGCTGCTGTTCGGGCGCGACACGGCCGAGCTCGGCAGCCTCGGTACGCCGCTGACGCTCGCCGACGAGGTTGCCGCGGACAGTACGAACGGCGCCGTCCCCCCGGCGGCCGCGTCGCAGCCGGCAAGATCCGACGCCGGGCGACTGCCGTAGGATCGCGGCGATGCGCGCACAACGCCTGGCGGTGGTCGCACTGCTGGCATGCCCACTCGGCGCCTGCGCCGACAAGAAGCCCGCCGGCGCCGCAGAGACCGCGGCCGCCCCGTCCACCGCGACCGTGTCGCCGTCGACCGCGACGGTCGGCGGGGAGGAGGGCGCCGTCCGCGCGGTGGTCCAGGAGGCGATGACGTCGACGGATCCGAGCGTCTGCACGCGCCTCGTCACGCTCGAGCTGCTCGAGCAGACGACCCACGAGCGCGGCGCTGCGGCGCTGAAGTCCTGTCGCGCCGACGCGGACGACGTGGGGGCCAAGACGCTGACGATCGACGCGGTCCGCCTGAGCGGCACGCGCGCCAGCGCGGACATCCGGCCGCGCGGAGGCGGGTTTCCGTTCAAGACGGCGACCCTCGCGCTGCGCAGGGTCGGCGGGCAGTGGAAGATCAGCCGCCTGAAGAGCGGTGAGCTCGACCGGACGGCGTTCAACCGGGAGGTTCGCCGCCAGTTCTCCCAGCCGCCCAACGCGATCCCCGCCGGCGTCGTCGACTGCGCCGTGAAGGAGCTCGCATCGACCTCCGATCCGGCGGTCGCCGACATCTTCCTCAAGTCCCGGCAGGCCGTGCTGCTCGTGCCGGTCGTGGTCTGCGGCATTCTCGCCCAGGTCGAGCGCCAGGGCGTGCCCAGGCCGATCCTCGACTGTATGGCGATCCGCTTCCGGCGCGCGTTCACGACCGGTGTGCTCGGGCGCAGGATCGCCGCCGACCCGAAGGTCCTGAGCCGGTTGGCGTCGTCCGGCGGTGAGGAGCTCGGGCGCCGGATCGGGGCCGCGTGCGCCCGCGAGGTCACCGCCGCGCCGAGCTGACAGACAGCATCCGCCGCGCGCGTATGCTGGTGGGCAGATGAGTCTGGCCGACACGGTGAAGCAGGATCTCGCCACCGCGATGAAGGCGGGCGAGAAGGATCGGGTCGGCGCGCTGCGGCTGGTTCTCAGCGAGCTGCAGAAGAACGCGAAGGAGGGCAACGGCGACGAACTGGCCGTCCTGCGCCGCGAGCGCAAGCGCCGGCTGGAGTCCGCGACGGCCTTCCGCGACGCCGGTCGCGAGGAGCTCGCCGCCGGGGAGGAGGCCGAGGCCCGCATGATCGAGTCCTACCTGCCGGCGCAGCTCGACGAGGACGCCCTGCGCGCGATCGTCGCCGCCGCGGTCGCCGAGACCGCCGCGTCGTCGCCGAAGGACATGGGCGCCGTCATGAAGGTCGCGATGGCCAAGGCCGCCGGCAACGCCGACGGCAAGGCGGTGTCGGCGCTCGTCCGGGAGGCGCTCGGTGCGTAGCCAGATCGAGCTCTCCAACGCGGCGGCGACCGACCTCGCGGGCAGCGGCGACACCGTCCTGCGCGCGCTCGAGGGGCACGTGGACTGCGACCTCTTCCTCCGCGGCAACGTCGTGACGCTCGACGGCGAGCCCGAGGCCGTCCAGGCGGCCGAGATCGTCGTGCGCGAGCTCGCCGCGCTCATCGAGCAGGGCCACGACATCGGCCCGGGCACGATCGCCGCCGTCACCGGCGCGCTGGATCAGCACCGCTCGCCGGCGGAGATCCTCGAGGACGTCGTCTGGCGCCACCGCTCCAAGCAGGTCGCGCCGAAGACCGTCAACCAGAAGCGCTACGTCGACTCGATCCGCCGCAACACGATCACCTTCGGCATCGGCCCCGCCGGCACCGGCAAGACGTTCCTCGCCGTCGCGCTCGCGGCCGCCGCGCTGAGCCGCCGCGAGGTCAACCGGATCATCCTTACGCGCCCGGCGGTGGAGGCCGGCGAGCGCCTGGGCTTCCTGCCCGGCGACCTCATGGCGAAGATCGACCCCTACCTGCGCCCGCTGTTCGACGCCCTCCACGACATGCTCGACGCCGAGAAGGTCGCGTCGTATCTCGAGCGCGGGCAGATCGAGGTCGCCCCGCTGGCATTCATGCGCGGGCGCGCCCAGCCGGTCGACCGGGGGGTGCTCACGCCGCAGGGCTGGCAGGAGATCGGCACGTTGCGCGTCGGTGACCTCGTGATCGGCTCGGATGGACAGCCGACTCCGGTGCTCGGCGTGTATCCCCAGGGCCGTCGCCCGGTGTTCCGGGTGCGGGCGCAGGACGGCGCCTCGACCTTGTGCTGTGCCGAGCATCTGTGGACGGTGCGGACCCTGGAGGACCGGCGCCGTGGCACGACTCGCACCCTGCGGACGGACGAGATGATCGGCCGGCTGCGCCGCCACCATCAGCACCGGTTCGAGCTTCCGCTGATGAGCGCCCCCGCGCAGTTCGAGCCCGACGACGTCCCGCTCGACCCGTACGCACTCGGTCTGCTGCTCGGGGACGGCTGCCTGACGGGGCGCACCACGCCGTCGTTCACGACCGCCGATCCCGAGCTGGCTGTCGCGATGCAGGAGCGTCTTGACCGGATCGAGCTGCGCCCGCGGTCCGAGGTGGACTACGTGCTGCGCCACGTCGACGGGCACCGGGGTGGCGTGATCGTCGCGAACCCGGTGAAGGTGGCCGTTCGCGCGCTCGGACTCGATGGGA
The DNA here is from genome assembly GCA_035496995.1 of Solirubrobacteraceae bacterium. Taxonomy (GTDB): domain Bacteria; phylum Actinomycetota; class Thermoleophilia; order Solirubrobacterales; family Solirubrobacteraceae; genus CADCVQ01. Next base: position 13,387 of record DATJEE010000079.1, read on the forward strand.
CCCGGTCGTCCACGAAGTTCGTCCCCGACGTCTACAAGCACAATGCGATCGAGGTCCGGCTCGCCGTGCTGCAGGGGCTGCTCGACAGCGACGGCGGCCCCGTCACCCAACGAGGCCGCAGTTGCCGGATCCAATACACCACCTGCTCAGCGCGCCTGCGCGACGACGTGATCTTCCTCGTGCGTTCGCTCGGCGGCGTCGCGTACACGCGGACCCGGCCGGCGGAGGGCCGGGCGCCAGGGCGCGCCCGTGGTCGCGACGTGCACCATCGGTTGGACGCCCACATCGTGGACATCCGGCTCCCGCACGGTGTCGCCCCGTTCCTGCTCACGCGCAAGCGGGAGGCCTACGACGCGTGTGGTGGAGGGCGCCCCATGCGCTTCGTCGAGACCATCGAGCCGGCCGGCGAGGCCGAGACGGTGTGCATCCAGGTTGCCGCGGCCGACTCGCTCTACGTCACAGACGACTTCCTCGTCACGCACAACACGCTCAATGACAGCTTCATCATCCTCGACGAGGCGCAGAACACGACGCCCGAGCAGATGAAGATGATCATGACCCGCCTGGGCTTCGGGTCCAAGATGGTCGTCACGGGCGACGTCACGCAGATCGACCTGCCGAAGAACGAGGGCTCGGGGCTCGTCGTCGTCGGCGACATCCTCGAGGGCATCGAGGGCATCGAGTTCGTGCGCTTCGGCGGCGAGGACGTCGTCCGCCACCGGCTCGTGCAGAAGATCGTCGAGGCCTACGCCGTGCACGCCGAGCGCCAGACGTCCGAGCTGCGGCCCGCCGACCGCCGACGCGCTTGACCTCCGGGGCCCCGGAGCATCCGCTCGAGATCGAGGTGCTCGGCGGGCCCGGGCCGATCCTCGTGCCGCTCGAGGAGGTCGAGCGCCTCGTCGCGCTCGCGCTCGCCTCGGCGGGCGTCGACGGCGGCCACGTCGCCGTCGAGTTCGTCAGCGCCGAGCGGATCACCGAGCTCAACGCGGCGCACCGCGGCAAGGACGAGCCGACCGACGTCCTGTCGTTCCCGATCGACGGCGCCGACCCGTCGCCCGGCCCGCGGGAGCTCGGCGACATCGTCATCTGCCCGCCGCACACCGCCGACGTGCGCGAGGCGATCGTCCACGGCGCGCTGCACCTCGTCGGCATGGACCACGAGACCGACGACGGCGAGATGCTCGCGCTGCAGCGCGAGCTCATGTCCTGGGTGACGCCGGGCGCGCAGCCATGAGCACGCGGGCCGGCTTCGTCGCGCTCGCGGGGCGCCCGAACGTCGGCAAGTCGACGCTCGTCAACGCGATCGTGGGGGAGAAGGTCGCGATCGTCTCCGACAAGCCGCAGACGACGCGCCGCGCGATCCGCGGCATCGCGATGCGCGGCGAGTCCCAGCTCGTGCTCGTCGACCTCCCCGGCGTGCAGCGCCCGCGCGACACGCTGACCCAGCGCATGCAGTCGCGCGTCGAGCGCGAGCTCGCCGACGCCGACGGGGCGCTGCTGATCATCAACGGCCAGCAGGGCGTCGGCCCCGGCGACCGCTTCATCGCCGCCGCGCTCGCCAAGACGAGCGTCCCCGTCGCGATCGCCGTCAACAAGATCGACCGCATCGACACGGCGCACACGATGGCGGCGCTCCAGGGCGCCGCCGAGCTCGGCGTCTCCGACGAGATCTTCCCGATCTCGGCGCGCAAGGGGACCGGCGTCGCCGAGCTCGTCGAGCACCTCGTCGGCCTCCTGCCCGAGAGCCCGTTCCTCTTCGACCCCGGCGACGCGTCCGACCAGGCGGAGTCGGTGATCCTCGCCGAGCTCATCCGCGAGCAGGTCCTGCGGCGGACCTTCCAGGAGGTCCCGCACGCCGTCGAGATCAAGGTCGAGGAGGTCGACGACTCGCGCGAGGACAACCTCATCCGCATCCGCGCGCTGGCGTGGGTCGAGGCCGAGTCCCAGAAGGGGATCCTCATCGGCGCGCAGGGGGCGATGATCAAGGCGATCGGGACGGCCGCGCGGCGCGAGCTCGAGCGCCACCTCGGCACGCGGGTGCACCTCGACCTCTCCGTGCGCGTGCGCCGCCACTGGCGCGCCGACGACGCGCTGCTGGATCGGCTCGGGATCGAATAGCCGCCTACGATGGGCGGATGAGCGACGACTCCACGGACATCCTGCTGCTCGGCGGCGGGATCGCCTCCGCGAACGCCGCCGCCGAACTGCGCGAGCAGGGCTTCGACGGCTCGATCGTCATCGCCACGCGCGAGATGGACGCGCCCTACCACCGCCCGCCGCTGACGAAGGGCTACCTCCAGGGCCGCGAGGACCGCCCGTCGACGCTCATCCACCCGGAGGGCTGGTACGCCGAGCACGACGTCGACCTGCGCACGCGCACGCCGGTCATGGACCTCGATGCCACGGCGAAGACGGCGAAGCTCGGGCGCGAGCAGATCGGCTTCGGCCAGGCGCTGCTGGCGACCGGCGCCGGGATCCGCCGCCTGCAGGCCGACGGCGGCATGCGCGACGGCATCCACTACCTGCGGGCGCTCGGAAACGCCGACAAGCTGCGCGGCGAGCTCGATGCCGCCGAGCGCGTCGTCGTCGTCGGCGGCTCGTACATCGCGACCGAGGTCGCGGCCTCGATGACGCTGCTCGGCAAGCAGGTGACGCTCGTCATGCAGGAGGCGCTGCCGCTCGAGCGCGGGTTCGGACCGGTCGCCGGGGCGTTCGTCCGCGACCTGCTCGAGGGCCACGGCGTCGAGATCCTCGCCGCGGCCGACGTCGCGGCGTTCGAGGGCTCCGGCGAGGCCGACGACGCCCCCGTCACCGGGGTCGTGACGGCCGACGGGCGCCGCGCGGCGGCCGATCTCGTCGTCGTCGGGGTCGGCGCGAATCCGGACGTCCTGCTCGCGCGCAAGGCGGGCCTGACGCTCGGGGAGAGCGGCGGCGTGCTCTGCGACCGCGCGCTGCGCAGCTCGGCGCCGGGGATCTTCGCCGCCGGCGACATGTGCGAGTACGACAGCGTCGTGCACGGCCGGCGCCTGCGCATCGAGCACGAGGAGGTCGCCGCCGCGCAGGGCCGCCACGCCGCGCGGGCGATGCTCGGCTCCGAGGATCCCTATGCCGAGGTGCCGTACTTCTGGTCGGACCTCGCCGACTGGGCGACGCTCGAGTACGTCGGCCCGGCGCCCGGCTGGGACGAGGAGCTCGTCCACGGCGATCCTGCCGCGGGGCAGTTCAGCGTCTGGTACCTCGCCGACGGCCGGTTCGGCGGGGCGCTCGCGGTCGGGCGCTCGGGCGACCTCGACGTCGCGCGCGAGCTGCTGACGCAGCAGGCCGACGGCGACGCCGTGCGTGCCGCGCTCGCCGCCCTCTGAGCGACTACAGCTCGCGGTAGAAGATCAGCGAGCCGGCCTCGCCGGGCGCCGCGCCCTCGCTGAAGACGAACATCGTGACCATCAGCGCCCGCTTGCCGTCGGGCGCGACGAGCTCGGTGACCGTCGGGTTGCCGAACGACGTGCTGCCGCCCGGGGTCGCGACGCGCACGGCGCTCAGCGCGCCGGACCGGCGGTCGCGCAGGAACAGCCGCCAGGAGGCGAAGTCGTTGGGCCGGTACTGCGCCTCGAGCAGCTGCATCGGTACGCCGTCGAACGTGATCTCGTCGCGATCGCCGAAGCTGCCGCGGGGGGCCTTGGAGTAGGGGCGGTGCGGGCGGGTCGCGGAGGCGAACGCCGTGTTGAGCCGTCCGGCGACGCGCGGGCGCCACGAGCTGAAGTTCGTCAGCACGGCGGTGCCCTGGCGGTCGTCGTCGGGGAAGCCGTTGCCGTCGGTGTCGGCGCGGTAGTGCAGCCCGACCTCGATCCGCGAGTTCGAGAGGTCGGGCGTCTCCGCGACGCTCATGATGCTCGGCGTGCCGACGGCGCTCATGCTCAGCCCGCGCGGCGCGGTGAACTCGCGGCTGATCTGGCCGGAGAGCAGGCGCTCGAGCGTCGCGTAGTAGCGGAAGCGGATGCGGATGCGATCCGCCTTCGCGGCGGCGGCGGGGCTCGGCGGCGCGAGCAGCGAGAGGTGGTTGCGCACGCTCGTCGCGAGGTCCGGCTTCGTCCACTCGTAGGCGACGACGTAGCCGCCGTCGGGCAGGGCGGCGAGCGTGCCCTGCGAGGCGTCGGTGTCGAGCGTCGCGGTCTTCGTCCAGTGCAGCAGGTCGGTCGACGTCCCGACGTAGAGCTCGAAGCGGCCGCCGACCGGCGCGTGGTAGACGCCGACGTTGCGGCCGTCGGTCGTCTGGATGACCTTCAGCCCGTCGAGCGGCGTGCCAGCGCTGTCGCGCGCATCGAAGCGGACGTGGGCGGCGTCGGACGGTACCTGCTCGACGGCCGACCTGACGACCGCCACGGGGTCGGCGGGCTGCTGGGCCGCGGCGGGCACGGCGAGGGCGCCGCAGGCGGCGGCGAGGGCGGCGAGGACACGGGCCGCACGCATCCACGGAAGGTAGGGACGGCGCGCGGGCTCCATAAGGGCCACTCGCGCACACGCGCATGCAGAAACCCGCCACCGTTCAGATGGGGGGTCAGCTCAGCAGCGCGCCGGCGAGGATCGCGATCCCGCTCGCGAGGATCAGCGGCGGCCCGGGGCCGGTGGAGCTCGTCAGCACGGCGTCGGAGATCAGGCGCTTGATCGAGTTGCCGCTCGTCTCGATGTCGAGGACGTTCGCGCAGTAATAGAGCAGGGCCGCGCCCGCGAGCGTCACGAGCACGCCGACGATCGCCAGCAGCCGCGTCGCGAAGCCGAGCAGCGTCGCGATCGCGACGAGCGCCGCGACGCCGACGGCGACCGGCCAGACCGAGGTCTCGACGCCCGCGACCGTCCGCGAGCCGCTGGAGACCTTCGCCCCGACGATGCCGAGGTCGATGTTCAGCCCCGGGCCCTTGACCGTCACCCACGGCAGCAGGACCGACAGCGCGAGGCCGGCGGCCCCGGCGAGCAGCAGCAGTCGTCCGGCGCTCTTCACGCCACGCACGCTACCCGTGGCGCCGCGCACCTAGACTCCCGACCCCATGGAGATCGCCTACGACGAACGCGGCCTCGTGCCCGTCATCGTGCAGGACTGGCACAGCGGCGAGGTGCTGACGCTCGCCTACGCCAACGCCGAGGCGGTGCGCCGCACGCGCGAGAGCGGCGAGCTGCACCTCTACAGCCGCTCGCGCCAGGAGCAGTGGCACAAGGGCGCGACGAGCGGCAACACGCAGGCCGTACGGGCCCTGCGCCTGGACTGCGACGGCGACGCGCTGCTCGCGCTCGTCGAGCCCGCCGGCCCGGCCTGCCACACGGGCGAGCGGACGTGCTTCCACAACGGCGACCTGGAGCCGCCGGCGCCCCACGAGGCGCTGCCGATCCTCGAGCGCACGCTCGCCGAGCGCGACGCGCACCGGCCCGCCGGGTCCTACACGACGCAGCTGCTCGAGGACCCGGTGCTCGCGGGGGAGAAGGTCCGCGAGGAGGCCGAGGAGGTCACGCGCGCCGTCCGCGAGGAGACCGACGACCGCGTCGACAACGAGGCCGCCGACGTCCTCTACCACCTCGCCGTGCTCCTGCGCGGCCGCGGGCGCTCGCTCGCCGACGCCGGGACGGTGCTCAATGGCCGTCGTCGCTGACCAGGCGCTGCCGGTCGCGCCGTCGCTCGACGAGGTCCGCGAGCTCGCCCGCGACTACAACCTCATCCCGCTGCGCCACAGCTTCATCGACGACACCGAGACGCCCGTCTCGGCCTTCCTCAAGCTGCGCGGCCGCGACCCGCAGACGCCCGCGTTCCTGCTGGAGTCCGCCGAGCGCGGCCAGCAGGTCGGCCGCTACAGCTTCATCGGGATGCGCCCGCGCAAGGTCGTGCGCTGGTCGCTCGGCGACGAGCCCGCCGACCCCTACGCCTTCGCCGCCGCCGAGGTCTCCAGGCTGCGCCAGGCGCCGTGGCCGGACATGCCGCCGTTCGCGGGCGGCGCCGTCGGCTACTTCGGCTACGACCTCGTGCGGACCGTCGAGCCGCTCGGCGAGCCCAACCCCGACCCCGTCGGCCTCCCCGACATGGCGCTCATGCTCTCCGACGTGCTCGTCGTCTTCGACCACCTCAAGCACACGATCAGCGTGCTCGTGAACGTCTACGCCGACGACGACGACGGCACCGACCTCGAGACGGCCTACCGCGAGGCGGTGGCGACGATCGCCAAGGCCCGCGACCTGCTCGCCGGGCCCGTGCCGCGCCCCGCGCCGACGCCCGCCCGGCCGCGCCCGCAGTTCACCTCGAACATGACGCGCGAGCAGTTCGAGGCCAACGTCGCGCGGATCGTCGAGTACATCTACGCCGGCGACGCCTTCCAGGTCGTGCCGTCCCAGCGCTGGTCGGCGGACGTCGACATCGACCCGTTCTCGATCTACCGCGGGCTGCGCGTCGTCAACCCGAGCCCGTACATGTACTTCCTGGACTTCCTCGACTTCCAGGTCGCCGGCGCCTCGCCCGAGCCCGTCCTGACGGTCACGGGCGACCACGTCGCGACGCGGCCGATCGCCGGCACGCGGCCGCGCGGGGCGACGCTCGCCGACGACGAGCGCATCGCCGAGGAGCTGCTCGCCGACGAGAAGGAGCGCGCCGAGCACGTGATGCTCGTCGACCTCGGCCGCAACGACCTCGGCCGCGTGTGCGAGTACGGGACGGTGACCGTCGACCGCTTCATGGCCGTCGAGACGTACTCGCACGTCATGCACATCGTCTCCAACGTCAGCGGCACGCTGCGCCCGGACGTCACGGCGATGGACGCCCTGCGCTCGGTCCTGCCCGCCGGGACGCTGTCGGGGGCGCCGAAGGTCCGCGCGATGCAGATCATCGACGAGCTCGAGCCGGTCAAGCGCGGCGGCTACGGCGGGGCGATCGGCTACCTCTCCTACACCGGCGACCTCGACACCTGCATCCACATCCGCACGGTCGTCATCAAGGACGGCCGCGCCCACGTGCAGGCCGGCGGCGGCACGGTCGCCGACGCCAAGCCGGCCTACGAGTTCGCCGAGTCCGAGGCCAAGGCCCGCGCCGTCCTGCGCGCCGTCGAGCTCGCCTCCCAGCAGCCGGACTGGCCGTAGCCATGACCTCCGTCCTCGTCGTCGACAACTACGACTCGTTCACGTACAACCTCGTCCAGTTCCTCGGCGACCTCGGCGCGGACATCGACGTCGTGCGCAACGACAAGGCGTCGGTCGACGAGCTGCTGGAACGCAGGCCCGACCGCGTCGTCGTCTCACCCGGGCCCTGCACGCCGAAGGAGGCCGGCATCAGCGTCGAGGCCATGCGCCGCTTCCCCGAGGCCGGGATCCCGACGCTCGGCGTCTGCCTCGGGCACCAGTCGCTCGCGCAGGCCTTCGGCGGCACCGTCATCCGCCACGAGCCGATCCATGGCAAGACGACGCAGATCACGCACGACGGCCGGACGATCTTCGACGGCCTCGCCCCGAAGCTCACCGTCGGGCGCTACCACTCGCTCGTCGTCGAGCCCGAGAGCCTGCCCGACGTCTTCGAGGTCTCCGCCCGCGGCGACGGCGTGATCATGGCGATCCGCCACCGCGAGCTGCCGGCCGAGGGGGTGCAGTTCCACCCCGAGTCCGTCCTCACCGACGAGGGCATGGCCCTGCTGAAGAACTTCCTCGGGGAGGATCCCGCGTCATGAGCGACCGCGAGCCGATGACCCGCACGTACCGCTTCGCGCTCGGCGTCTGCACGCCGATCGTGCGCTTCTGGGGGCGCCTGGACGTGCACGGCCTCGAGCACCTGCCCGCCGAGGGCGCGCTGCTCATCTCCGGCAACCACGACAGCTACTGGGACCCCGTCGTCATCGGCATCGCCGCGATCAAGCGCCGCCAGATCCGCGCGCTGTCGAAGTCCTCGCTGTGGAAGGTCAAGGGCATGAACAAGGTCCTCGACGGCATGGGCCAGATCCCGATCGTCCGCGGGACCGGCGACGCCGACGCGCTGGACCGCGCGATCTCCGAGCTGCGCGAGGGCGCCTGCATCGGGATCTTCCCCGAGGGCACGCGCAGCCTCGGGCGCGAGCTGCGCCCGCGCAGCGGGCTCGGGCGCCTGAAGGCCGCGGTCCCCGAGGCGGTCGTCGTCCCCGTCGCCGTGTCGGGCTCGACCGACATCCCGCGCTTTCCCCGCCGCCCGCGCCTGCGGGTCGAGTTCCTCGCGCCGATCGAGATGGCCGCGGGCGAGTCGCCGGGCGATTTCGCCGTCCGCGTCAACAGCGCGGCGCGCGCGATCGCGCCGATCACGGCCGCCGGCCGCAAGCCGAAAAGCCCGGCGGCGGCCCCGGACAACGGTTAGTCTGCGCGGCGCGCCGTGCCTGACCCCGTCCTAACCCGCGCCATCGATGCGCTCGCCTCCGGGCACGACCTCAGTGCCGACGACGCGGCGGAGGTCCTCGCGGTCGTCATGGACGGCAACGCCTCGGAGTCCCAGATCGCGGGCCTGCTCATCGCGCTGCGCACGAAGGGCGAGACGGTCGAGGAGATCGCCGGCCTCGCGCGCACGATGCGCAGCTTCGCGACGCCGGTGACGACGCGCCGCGAGGAGCTCGTCGACACGGCCGGCACCGGCGGCGGGCGGTCGACCTTCAACGTCTCGACGACGGCCGCGCTGATCGCCGCCGGGGCCGGCTGCGCCGTCGCCAAGCACGGCAACCGCTCGGCGACCGGCCGCTCCGGCTCGGCCGACCTGCTCGAGGCGCTCGGCGTCCGGATCGACCTCGACGCGGCCGCCGTCGGGCACTGCATCGACGAGATCGGCTTCGGCTTCATGTTCGCCCCGGCGCACCACCAGGCGACGCGCTTCGTCGTCCCCGTGCGCAAGGAGCTCGCGGTCCGGACGATCTTCAACTTCCTCGGGCCGCTGACGAATCCGGCCGGCGCACGGCGGCAGGTGCTGGGCGTCTCCGATCCCGGGTACCTGCAGACGATCGCGGGTGCGCTGGCGCTGCTCGGAGTCGAGCGCGCCCTCGTCGTATCCTCGGAGGACGCCCTCGACGAGATGAGCATCTCGGCCCCCACAACCGTCGTCGAAGTCGACGGCGCCGACCTGAAGACCTACACCCTCCGCCCGGAGGACGTGGGCCTGTCGACGACCGCCGATCCCGACGCGACCGGCGGCGGCTCGCCCGCCGACAACGCCGCGACGACGCGCGCGATCCTCGGCGGCGAGCAGGGCCCCCGCCGCGACCTCGCCGTGCTCAACGCGGCGGCCGCGATCTACGCTGCGGGCCGGGTCGACGACCTCACCGCCGGCGTCGGCGCGGCGCAGGCCGCGATCGACGACGGCGCGGCGCTGCGCACGCTCGACGCGCTCGTCGTGCGCACGCGGGAGCTGGCGCCCGCGTGAACGTCCTCGAGCGGATCGTCGCCGCCACCCGCGAGGACGTCCGGCGCCGCCGCAAGGCGGTACCGCTGAAGACGCTCGAGAGCGCGCTCGCGGCGCCGCGCGACGATCGCCCGTTCTCCGAGGCGCTCACGCGGCCCGGCGTCTCGGTCATCGCCGAGCACAAGCGCCGCTCGCCGTCGGCCGGCGTCATCCGCGAGGGCGCGACCGTCGCCGACGTCGTGACGGCCTACGAGCGCGGCGGGGCCGCCGCGCTGTCGGTCCTCACCGAGGCCAAGAACTTCGGCGGATCGCTCGACGACCTGCGCGAGGCGCGCGCGGCCTCGCACCTGCCGATCCTGCGCAAGGACTTCGTCGTCGACGTCTACCAGGTCTACGAGTCCGCCGCCGCGGGCGCCGACGCGATCCTGCTGATCGTCGCGGCGCTCGACGCCGACGTCCTGCGCGAGCTCTACGAGGAGGCCCTCGCGCTCGACCTCGACGTGCTCGTCGAGGTCCACGACGAGCCCGAGCTGGCCTGCGCGCTGGAGGTCCTCGACGCCGACGTCATCGGCATCAACAACCGCGACCTCACGGACTTCAGCGTCGACCTCGAGCGGACGTTCGCCCTCCTCGCGGACGTCCCGGCGGGCAAGACCGTCGTCTCGGAGTCGGGCTTTGACTCCCGCGAGCAGCTGGACGCGCTCGAGCGCGTCGGCGTCGACGGCGTGCTCGTCGGCGAGACGCTCATGCGCGCGCCCGACCCCGAGGCCGCCCTGCGCGCGCTGACCGGCGGTCACCCCGACGACACGAGCGAGATGCCGGCGCTGTGAGGTAGTTGCCGCGGGGTGGCGCGAAGGCGCGCGGCTCTACGATGGCCGTCATGGCCACGCGCATCAAGCACTGCGGCATCACGACGCTCGAGGACGCCCAGCTGGCGGCCGAGGCGGGTGCCTGGGCGCTGGGGATGATCTTCTGGGAGGGCTCGCCGCGGCGCGTCGAGCTCGCCGAGGCCCAGGTCATCGGCGCCGCGCTGCGCCGCACGCTGAACATCGTCGGCGTCTTCGTCAACGCGACGCTCGACGAGATCGACGCGGTGACGCAGACGACCGGGCTCACGCACATCCAGCTGCACGGCGACGAGGGGCCGTCGTTCTGCACCGAGGTCGCCCGCCGCACCGGGGCCAAGCTCATCAAGGCGACCCGCGTCCGGTCGCGCGCCGACCTGCAGGCGGCGACGGCCTTCCACACGGACTTCCACCTCCTCGACGCGCACGTCGAGGGCGTCCCCGGCGGCACCGGCGCGACGATCGACTGGGACCTCGTGCGCCGCAACAACCGCTTCACCGCCCCGCTCATCCTCAGCGGCGGGCTGACGCCCGCCAACGTCGCCGCGGCGATCGCGATCACGGAGCCCTTCGCCGTCGATGTCGCCAGCGGGACGGAGTCCAGCCCGGGCGTCAAGGACCCCGACAAGCTCATCGCCTTCGCCGAGGCCGTCCACAGCAGCGACGAGGTGCCGGCGTGACGCGCGTCGAGGCCGGCGTCGAGCACCGCTTCGGCCCCTACGGGGGCCAGTACGTCCCGGAGACGCTCATGCCGGCGCTGACCGAGCTCGAGGCGGCCTGGGTCGCCGTCCGCGACGACGCCGGGTACCGCGCCGAGCTCGGCGGCCTGCTGCGCGACTTCGCCGGCCGCCCGACGCCGCTGTACCTCGCCGAGCGCCTGTCGCAGGTCGCCGGCCGCGAGATCTGGCTCAAGCGCGAGGATCTCATGCACACGGGCTCGCACAAGCTCAACAACGCGCTCGGGCA
>DATJEE010000080.1:0-2888 GCA_035496995.1 Solirubrobacteraceae bacterium
CGCGGGCGCCCGCGGACGGCGCCCGGCGGCGGCGGCGGTGCCGGCGCCGGGGGCGCCGCCCGCGCGGCGCTCGGGCCCGTCGCCGTCATCACCGCCGTCTGCGTCCTCGCGCCGCTGCTGGCGCCGCACGGCAGCCTCGACGTCACGTCGGCCGGGCCGTTCGCCAAGCCCGGCCTGCACGCCTGGCTCGGCACCGACGAGATCGGCCGCGACGTCCTCTCGCGCGTGCTCGTCGGGCTGCGCACCTCGTGGCTGGCGGCGCTCGCCGTCATCGCCCTCGGCGCCGCGTTCGGGTCGCTCGTCGGCGCGCTCGCGGGCGCCTTCGGTGGCGTCGTCGACACGCTCCTCATGCGCCTCACCGACCTCTTCCTCGCGCTGCCCGCGCCGGTGCTCGCGATCGCCGTCATCGCGTCGCTCGGGCCGAGCCTCATGCACACGCTGATCGCGCTGAGCATCGTGTGGTGGCCCTGGTACGCGCGCATCGTCCGCGGCGAGGTCCGCGCGCTCGCCGCCCGCCCGCACGCCGAGGCCGCCCGGCTGGCGGGCGTCAGCCGCTCGCGCCTCATCCTGCGCCACCTCCTGCCGGGAGCGGTCGCGCCCGTCGTCGTGACGATGTCGCTCGACGTCGGCAACCTCGTCCTCGCGCTCGCCGCGCTGTCGTTCATCGGCCTCGGCGCGCCGGCCCCGGCCGCCGAGCTCGGGGCGATGAGCGCGCGCGGCCTGGACTACCTCTTCGGGCATCCCTGGGTGCCGCTGGCCCCCGCCGTCGCCGTCGCGCTGCTTGCGCTCGCGGCGAACGTCACGGGCGATCTGATCAACCGTCGCATCGACGAAAGGACGAACCGATGAATGGTCTGCGGCCTGCCCGCCGGATCCCCGCGGCGGCGCTGCTCGCCCTCACCATCCTCGTGGCCGGCTGCGGCTCCTCGGAGAAGAAGGCGGCCGGCGGCTCCGGCGACGTGCTGCGGATCCCGTACCTCGCCGACATGTCGGTGCCCGACCCCGACGTCTTCTACGACATCGAGGGCAACTCGGTGATCCTCAACCAGTACGAGGGCCTGCTGCGCTACGCCCCCAACTCGACGAAGATCGTCGGCAGCCTCGCCGACAGCTGGACGGTCTCGCCCGACCGCCTGACGTACACGTTCAAGCTGCACCCCGGCGTGACGTTCCACGACGGCACGCCGCTGACCTCGAGCGCCGTCAAGGCGAGCTTCCAGCGGCGCCTGGACGTCGACCAGGCCCCGGCCTACATGCTCAAGCCGATCAAGAGCATGGCGACGCCCGACCCGCTGACGTTCGTCGTGAAGCTCAAGAGCCCGGTCAACCCGTTCGAGGCCTACATGGCGTCGAGCTGGGGCCCGAAGATCATCGGCCCCGAGGCGATCAAGACGCACGCCGGCAAGGACTTCGGCCAGACCTGGCTGCACACGCACGGCGACGGCACGGGGCCCTACAAGCTCACGGGCTTCGAGCGCGGGCGCCAGTACACGCTCACGCGCAACGACCGATATTGGGGCCCGCCCGCCGCGAAGGCGAACTTCAAGACCGTCCTCATCAAGATCACGCCGGACATCGGGACGCAGCGCCTCGAGCTGCAGAACGGCGATCTCGACGCGGTCCTGAAGTCCTTCCCGGCGTCCGAGCTCGCGTCGCTGCCGAGCAGCCTCGTCGTCCAGAAGAAGCCGTCGAACCTGCGCCTGCTGCTGTACGTCAACCCGAACAAGAAGCCGTTCGACGATCCGGCCGTGCGCGCCGGCCTGCGCGCGACGATCGACACCGACCAGCTCGTCAGCCAGGCCTACGCGGGGACGGCGACGAAGTCCGTCGGCGCCTACCCCGAGGCGATCCTGCCCGGCCAGCCGCAGCTGCCCTACAAGGTCGACGACGCGGCCGCCAAGGCGGCGGCGGCGAAGGCCTCGACGAAGAAGATCACGCTCGCCTACACGGCCGACGAGTCGGGCGTCCAGCGGCGCGTCGGCGAGCTCATCCAGGCGAAGCTCAAGACGGCGGGCTACGACGTGACGCTGCGCGAGGTGCAGCTGCCCGACACCTACGGCTACGTCAAGCACCTCAAGACGGCGCCCGACCTCATGCTGCAGACGAACACGCCCGACGCCGCGCACCCCGACACCTGGGCGCGGATCGTCTTCTACTCGACCGGCGGGCTGAACTTCTTCGGCTACAGCGACAAGACCGTCGACGCCGAGCTCGACAAGGCGCTCGACGCGCCCGCGGCCGAGGCGACGCAGCTCTACCAGGACGTCGGCAGGCGGGTCATCGCCTCCAACGCCCTGTTCTTCCTCGGCGACGTCAAGGACGTCTTCGTGCTCAACAAGAACCTCGAGGGCGTCCAGAGCGTGCCGGAGTACCCGTGGACCGTCAGCTACGCGCCGCTGAAGCGGGCCGGGAGCTGAGCGGGACATGACGGCGCTGATCGGCAGGCGGCTCGTCGCGCTCTTCGCGGTCCTCTGCGGCCTCGCGGTGATCGTGTTCGTCCTCCAGGCGGTGATCCCGTCCGACCCGGCACGGGCGATCGTCGGGGCGAGCGCGTCGCCGGAGGCCGTGGCGGCCAAGCAGCACGAGCTCGGCTACGACAAGCCGCTGCCGTCGCAGTTCGCCGACTACATCGGGCGCACGCTCAGCGGGGACCTGCAGAACTCGCTGCGCACGCGCAACCCCGTCGCCGACGATCTCGCGACGTTCGCCCCCGCGACGCTCGAGCTGGCGCTGTCGGCATCGGTGCTGGCGGCCGTCATGGGCGTCGCGCTGGCGCTCGCGCTCGCGGCGGGCGGGCGGCTGGCGAAGCTCCTGCGCCTGACGCTCGTCGCGGGCGCGTCCGTGCCGGGGTTTCTCGTCGCGCTGCTGGCGATCCTGCTGTTCTACTC
>DATJEE010000081.1:0-5409 GCA_035496995.1 Solirubrobacteraceae bacterium
CGCGCTTTCCAGCGGACGGCGCCGCTGGGGTTCTCGCGTCTGACGGGGCTTTCCCGGCGGTGTGTCACGCGGGCACCGTACACGCCTTGGTCCCATCGTGGTCCCATCCTGACCATTCGCCCAGTGTTTCCGGGGGTTCGCTTGGGCTTCCCAAGCTTGAGGTCGCGGGTTCGACCCCCGTCGTCCGCTTCGGTCATGTGATCGATCTCACGCAGCGCGACGCCCCCGTCACCGACGATCTGCGCAAGGGAAGGTTTCGATCACGGAGGCAGCACGCATGACCGTCCAGACGCAGACCGCGAACCTCTTCGAGTTGCGTTGCGGTGACATCCGCCTCACGTACGCGACGAGCAGCTTCACCGGCGCGCCGCAGCTGACCTACGGCGGCCCGGACGGCAAGGACGTCTTCACCGGCGACGAGATCGAGACGCGCGAGACGGCGCTCGGCACCGAGGTCACCGTGACGCTCGAGGAGGTCCCCGACGTCCGCGTCGTGACGCTGACGCTCGTCGTGCCGGAGGTGCGCGCGCGCAGCGGCGCGATCAAGCCGCTGGAGACGATCGCGATCCGCACGACGACGGCGACGGTGATCAACGGCAAGCCGCCGGTCGCGCAGACCTACCGCGTCATCGCGCTGCACGGCGCCGCCCGTCTCGTCGACTTCTAGGCGGCGTCGGTCCCCAGGGCCGCGGCGAGCGCCGCGGGCTCGATCCCCTCGACGCGCACGAGCTTGTCGCGCGAGCGCTCGCCGCGCACGACGAAGACGCGCGTCGGCGCGACGTGCGCGCGCCGCGCGATGAGCCTGCACAGCGCCGCGTTCGCGCGGCCGTCGACGGGCGGAGCGCTGACGCGCACGACGAGGACGCCCGCGCGCAGCCCGACGATCTCGTCGCGGCCGGCGCGCGGCTGCAGGCGGACGGCAACGTCGGCATCGGTCACGCCGACCATCATCGCGCGCGCCCCGCGTCGTCGGAGGGGTGACCGGCACTGCACGAAAACCTCAGCGCGTTTCGCGATCGCGCACACCGGAGCGCCCGAGCTTCCCTGGAATGCGGAGGCCGCGGTCACGAGACTCGGACGAGCATGACGAAGCTGCTGGTGATCGACGACGAGCCGCGGATCGTCGACTTCCTGGCCCGTGCGCTGATCGCGCACGGGTTCGCCGTCGACCGTGCGCACGGCGGCGCGGAGGGCCTCGCCCGGTCCTGCGCCGAGCCCTACGACCTCGTCGTGCTCGACCTGCGCATGCCGCACGTCGACGGCCTCGCCGTGCTCGAGGGCACGCTGGCGGTGCGGCCCGAGCAGCGCGTCCTCGTCCTCTCCGCGCTCGCCGACGTCGAGACGAAGGTGCGCGCGCTCGAGCTCGGCGCCTGCGACTACATCACCAAGCCCTTCGCGACCGCCGAGCTGCTCGCGCGCATCGGCGCGCAGCTGCGGCGCGCCGCCGTCGCGCCCGGCCAGGCCGCGCCGCGCCGCGAGCGCATCGCGGGGATCGAGCTCGACCTCGACCGCCGCACCGCCGACGCCGGGCGGGGCCCGGTCTGCCTCTCGGGCCGCGAGTTCGAGCTCCTGCGCCACCTCATGGTGCGCCGCGGCGAGGTCTGCTCGCGCGAGGAGCTCCTCAAGGAGGTCTGGGGCTGTGAGTTCGACCCCGGGACGAACGTCGTCGACGTCGGCATCCGGCGGTTGCGCTGCAAGCTCGGCGCCGACGTCGTCGCCACGATCCGCAACGTGGGCTATGCGCTCGAAGCTGCTGCGTAGATACCGCCCGGAGATCATGTGGGCGCTGTTCGCCGTCGGCAACGTCGAGGTGATGTTCATGCTCGACCACTGGCAGACGGTCCCGTTCCACTTCATCTGGGTGAGCCTGACGATCCTCTACGGCTTCCGCCTGTGGAAGCCGTGGCCGACGGCGATCGTCCTCGCCGTCGTCATGGCGACGACGTTCGTCGCGCTGCTGCACGCCGCAGTCGGCCACCACCACGGCATCGACGAGCTCAGCGAGGTGCCGCTGATGGCGGCGATGTTCCTCGCGATGGTCTGGCACGCGCGCCGGCGCCAGGTCGCGGTCGACGCCCTCGCCCGCGCGTCCGAGCGCGAGCGCGAGTTCGCCCGCGACGCCTCACACGAGCTGCGCACGCCGATCACGATCGCCCGCGGCCACGCCGAGCTCGTCCGCGACGCGGTGATCGGCTTCGAGGAGGAGCGCGACGTCGAGGTCGTCCTCGACGAGCTCGACCGGCTCGCCGCGATCACCGCGCGCCTGCTGGAGATCGCCGCCGCCGAGGAGGCGCGCGCGCTCGCGCGCGGCCCCGTCGACGTGCGCCGCCTCGTCCTGCAGACGCTCAACCGCTGGAGCGCCACCGCGCCGCGCGACTGGGGCTGCGGGACGCGCATCGCCGGGACGCTGCACGCCGACGCGGCGCGCCTGACGACGGCCATCGACGCGCTCGTCGAGAACGCCATCGCCGCGACGCAGGAGGGCGACCCGATCACGATCAACTGCCATGCCGACGGGACGACGTTGCACATCGAGGTGCTCGACGGCGGCCGCGGCATCGCGCCGGCCGACCTCGAGCGCGTCTTCGAGCGCTTCGCCCGCGTCGTCCCGCCCGACGCCGACGCGGCGGACGGGACGGGCCTCGGCCTGGCGATCGTCAAGGCGATCGCCGAGGCGCACGGCGGCTCGGTGTCGGTGACGAGCGAGCCCGGCGCGGGCACGGCGTTCGTCCTCTCGCTGCCGGGCTTCGCGGCGGTGTCGCGGCCCGCCGGCGAGCGCGTCGCGACGCACGTCTGACGAGCCGTCCCGGGCGAGCGATATTCTCGCCCGGTCGCGATGGCCACCTACAGCTTCCTCACGACGTGGTGCGTCGCCGCGCCGATCGAGCCCGTCTGGGATCTCATCTCGTCGAGCGAGCAGTACCCGGAATGGTGGAAGGGCGTGCGCAAGGTCACCGAGCTCGAGCCCGGCGGCGAGAACGGCGTCGGCACGCTGTCGCGCCTGGAGTGGCGCAGCAAGCTGCCCTACTCGCTCGAGTTCGACGTCCGCGTCACGCGCTCGGAGCCGCCGTACCTGCTCGAGGGACAGGCGAGCGGCGAGCTCGAGGGCGTCGGCGTGTGGCGCCTGTTCTCCAGCTCGCTCGGGACGGCGCTCGTCTACAGCTGGGACGTGTCGACGACGCGGGGCTGGATGAACGCGATCGCGCCGGTCGCTCGCCGCGTCTTCGCATGGAACCACGACTACGTCATGCAGCAGGGCGCAATAGGCCTGTCTACCCGTCTGGGGGCCGAGCTAATCGCCTCTGGCTGAGGCGGTTCGGCGATGCTAAGCGGCGCTTAAACGTTCTCGCAAAATGCTGGACAAGGCGACGTCTCTGGCTCACCATGCAGCGTCAACGCGCCGACCGTCCGACTGCGAGGGCACTGATGGCTGTCCAGACCCAGGGTCCCAACCTATTCGAGCTGAGTTACGACGACACGAAGATCGTTTACGCCTTGGACGCAACCTCCGGATTTCCGCGCCTGGAGTACAGCGGCCCGATGGGCCGGCACAGCTTCGAAGGCGACGCCATCCGGACCGAGGACAGCGCCCGCGGCCGCGAGGTGAGCGTGACGCTCGACGGCGTCTCGCACCTGCGCACGATCACGCTGACGGTCTTCCTGCCGGACGTCGAGTTCGAGGATTCCAAGGAGCTGAGCTTCCGCACGGTCGGCATCCACGCGACCCGCCGGCGCAGCATGGTGGACGCCGGCCCCGGCGCCGAGTTCACGACCGAGCCGCTCGAGTTCGACGGCACCGCGAAGCTCATCGAGTTCCGCGCTGCCGAGTCGCCGGCACTGCTCTAGCCGCCTACCAGGCCTGCTCGGTGTGGCAGTGCGGACACTGCACCGAGGCCGAGACGGGAGCTTCGAAGAGGTAGCCGCAGCCGCAGGAGTAGCAGGCGCGGTCGTGCGGACCGCCGGCGTCGCGCAGGCGCCGCTCGGCGGGGTGCATCGGCTCGGGCCGGGGCTGCGGGCTGGGCACGATGTGCAGGCGCCGCTGGGCGCGTGGCTGGGACGCCGTGGCTGATTGTCTGAAGGGCATCGGGTTCATGGCTCTATCGGCAAGGACTCATCAGCACGCCAAGAGTTTCTGTCTCGAACGGACTTTTCCTCGAACTGGCCCTGGCGCGGCGGCCGCCGACCAGCGTTCGCACGGGGCTCGGATGCGATACTGAGCCGTCCATGCAGCCCGCCCGCAAGCGCAAGATCCGGCTCGTCGTCGCCCTCACGGCGGCCGTCGTGCTCGCCACCGCGCTCGTCGTCACGAGCTTCAGCGCATCGTCTGAGGCGGTCTCGCCGAGCGGCCTGAAGAGCGCGAAGGCCGGTGTCGCCTACCAGCTCACCGGCAAGGTCCTCGACGGCTCCGTGCGCACGACCTCCAGCGGCGTCGACTTCCGCGTCCGCGACCGCAACGGCAGCGCCTCGGTCCCGGTGACCTACAGCGGCGCCGTCCCGGACCCGTTCCGCGAGGGCCGCGAGGTCATCGTCACCGTTCGCAAGCAGGGCGCGGGGTTCGTCGGCGAGCGCGATTCGCTCATCACGAAATGCCCGTCGAAGTTCACCGAAGACGCCACTCCCCACTAGTGGACCCGTCCGGAAGCCGGATCCACGGGGGGACGTGAACATGGCCACCGTCGGCCGGGCCCTCCTCATCCTCGCCCTCGCGACCGCGGCGTACGGGATCTTCGCCTCGATCTACGGCGCCCGGACCGGTCGCTCGCAGTGGGTCGTCTCGGGCCGGCGCGCGGTGTACGCCGTCGCGGCGCTCTGCACGGGCGCCTTCGGGATCCTCGAGTACGCGTTCCTGACCTCGGACTTCAGCTTCGCGACCGTCGCGAGTCACTCGTCGACGACGACGCCGCTGTTCTACCGGGCGGCCGCCGCGTGGTCCTCGCAGGAGGGCTCGCTCATGCTGTGGCTCTGGCTGCTGTCGCTGTGGTCGAGCCTCGTCCTGTTCCTCACGCGCCGCAGCCTGCGCATCGTCGCGCCCTACGCGACCGCCGTCCTGCTCGGCTTCGCCGTCTTCTTCGCCGGCCTGCTCGTGTTCCTCGAGACGCCGTTCGGGCTCTCGCAGGGCTTCGTCGCCGAGGGCACCGGCCTCAACCCGCTGCTGCGCCACCCGAGCATGATGATCCACCCGCCGATGCTCTACTCGGGCTACACGCTGTTCGCGATCCCGTTCGCGTTCGCGGTCGGCGCGCTCGTCACGCGGCAGGTCGGCGCCGCCGACTGGATCCGCTCGACGCGCCGCTTCGCGCTCGGCGCGTGGTTCTTCCTCGGCATCGGGATCCTGCTCGGTGCGCGCTGGTCCTACACCGAGCTCGGCTGGGGCGGCTACTGGGCCTGGGACCCGGTCGAGAACGCCTC
>DATJEE010000082.1:0-6907 GCA_035496995.1 Solirubrobacteraceae bacterium
GTCGACACCGACCAGATCATGCCCAAGCAGTTCCTCAAGCGCGTCGAGCGCACGGGCTTCGGCGAGTTCCTGTTCTACGACTGGGCCAGGGAGCCGGGCTGGGAGCTGCCGCGCAACCCGATCCTCGTGACCGGCCGCAACTTCGGCTGCGGCTCCAGCCGCGAGCACGCCCCCTGGGGCCTGGAGGACTACGGCTTTCAGGCGATCATCGCGCCGTCGTTCGCCGACATCTTCAAGTCCAACTGCATGAAGATCGGCCTGCTGCCGATCGAGCTGGCCGAGGACGAGGTCCGCGAGCTCATGGAGCTTGATCCCAAGCTCCCGGTCGAGATCGACCTCGACGCCCAGGAGGTCCGCTTCGACGGCGCCGTCGCGTCGTTCGACATCGACGCCGACATCAAGCACCGCCTGCTCAACGGGCTCGACGACATCGCCCAGACGCTGCTCGACGGCGACGCGATCGCCGCCTACGAGGCCGAGCTGTCGACCGCGATGACGCGCCCGCGCGGGAGCCGGTCCAGCAGCAGCTGCGTCACGCGGCCCGAGCCGCAGCCGGCGTCGAGGACCGTCTCGTCGCCCCGTAGCCCGAGGCGGTCGAGGATCGCCTCGGCCCACTTCGTATGGGGGTCCGAGACGCGGTGGTAGGCCTCGGCGTTCCAGGCGCGGGCGGCGCTCATGCGAGCGCCGTGGTCACCGGCCCGCTGCGCTCGCGGTCGCGCTCGTAGGCCGCGATCGCGTCCTCCTCGAGCAGCGTCTGCGCGATGTCGTCGAGGCCGTTGAGCAGCCGGTGCTTGGTCTCGGGGTCGATCTCGAACGTCGCGACCTGGCCGTCGAAGCGGACCTCCTGGGCCTCGAGGTCGATCTCGACCGGGAGCTTGGGGTCGAGGTCCATGAGCTCGGCGACCTCGTCCTCGGTCAGCGCGATCGGCAGCAGCCCGATCTTCATGCAGTTGGACGCGAAGATGTCGGCGAACGACGGCGCGATGACGGCCTTGAAGCCGTAGTCCTCCAGGCCCCAGGGCGCGTGCTCGCGGCTCGATCCGCAGCCGAAGTTGCGCCCGGTGACGAGGATCGGGTTCTTCGGCAGGTCCCAGCCGGGCTCCTTGGCCCAGTCGTAGAAGAGGTACTGGCCGAAGCCCGTGCGCTCGACGCGCTTGAGGAACTGCTTGGGCATGATCTGGTCGGTGTCGACGTCGGCGCGGTCGAGCACCGACACCGAGCCCATGATCGTCGTAATCGGCTCCATTTAGGGTTACCTCCGCGGGGCATCCGGCCCCGCGCTCGATGTTGACGGCTGGCCTCCGGCCGCCGGAGACGTCCAGTCCCTGATGTCGACGAAGCGGCCGGCGATCGCGGCCGCGGCGGCCATCTCCGGGGAGACGAGGTGCGTGCGCCCGCCGCGGCCCTGGCGGCCCTCGAAGTTGCGGTTGGACGTCGACGCGCAGCGCTCGCCGGGCTCGAGCGTGTCGGGGTTCATCCCGAGGCACATCGAGCAGCCCGCGCCGCGCCAGTCGAAGCCGGCAGCGCGGAAGACCTCGTCGAGGCCCTCCTCCTCGGCCTGCGCCTTGACCTGCGCCGAGCCCGGGACGACCATCGCGCTCACCGTCGCGGCGACCGTGCGCCCGCGCACGACCTCGGCCGCGACGCGCAGGTCGCCGATGCGGCTGTTCGTGCACGACCCGATGAAGACGCGGTCGAGCTCGATCTCCTGGATCGGCGTCCCGGGCTCGAGGTCCATGTACGTCAGCGCGCGCTCGTGGCCCTCGGTGCGCGGCTCGGGCACGACGTCGGCGACGCCCGCGACCATGTCCGGCGCCGTCCCCCACGTCACCTGCGGGCTGATGGCGCTCGCGTCGACGGTGATCTCGCGGTCGAACGTCGCGCCGCCGTCGGTGCGCAGCGCGCGCCACTCCTGCGGGATGTCGATCCCGGCGCGCTCGGAGACCCACGCGAACGTCGTCTCGTCGGGCGCGATCATGCCCGCGCGGCCGCCGCCCTCGATCGTCATGTTGCAGACCGTCATGCGGCCCTCCATCGAGAGCGCCTGGATCGCCGGGCCGGCGAACTCGACGACGTGACCCGCCGCGCCGTCGACGCCCATCTGGCCGATCGTCGCGAGGATCAGGTCCTTCGCCGTGACGCCGAAGCCGAGCTCGCCGGTGTAGTTGATGCGCATCGAGCGCGGCTTGGGCGCGACGAGGCACTGCGTCGCGAGCACGTGCTCGACCTCGCTCGTGCCGATCCCGAAGGCCAGCGCCCCGAACGCGCCGTGCGTCGCCGTGTGGCTGTCGCCGCAGACGATCGTCATGCCGGGCTGCGTGACCCCCATCTCGGGCCCGATGACGTGGACGATGCCCTGATGCGCCGAGCCGAGCGAGTAGACCGGCACGCCGAACTCCTCGCAGTTGCGCTCGAGCGTCTGGACCTGCACGCGGCTGAGCTCGTCCTTGATCAGCGCGACCGTCGGCGTGCCGTCGGTCGGGACGTTGTGGTCGGCGGTCGCGAGCGTGCGGTCCGGGCGGCGGACCGTGCGGCCCGCGAGCCGCAGCCCGTCGAAGGCCTGCGGGCTCGTGACCTCGTGGACGAGGTGCAGGTCGATCCAGAGCAGGCCCGGTGTCACCTCGTGGGCGGCCCAGATCTTCTCGAAGAGCGTCGTCGGCTCAGGTGCGGTCATGGGTGTCAGCTCCTGCGTAGGCCGGCGGAGACGACGGCGAGCAGGACCGCGTCGTCGGAGCCGGGGTTCTCGAAGTGGTGTGGGAGGTCGGCGTCGAACGTCACGCAGTCGCCGGCGGCGAGCTCGTGGCGCTCACCGTCGATGACGAGCGCGACGCAGCCCTCCTGGACGAGCGCGCTCTCGCGGCTGCCGGGCTCGTGCATCGGCGGATCACCGGGGCCGCCGGTCACGGCGCCCGCGGCGAGGACGTGGCGCGAGAGCTCGGCGCGCTGGCCGGGCAGCGGCGGCGTGAGGATCTCGGCGCGGTGACCTGACGCGGGGTCGCTCGTGCCCGGCCGGCGCTCGGAGGCGCGGACGATCGCGACCTGGCCGCCCTCGTCGAGGCGCAGGAGCTGCGAGAGGCGCAGGTCCAGGCCCTTGGCGATGCGGGCCGCGACGGCGAGCGTCGGGCTCGTCTCGCCGCGCTCGACCTGACTGAGCATCGGCGCGCTGACGCCGCTGCGCTCGGCGAGGTCGCGGAGGCTGAGCCCGCCGGCGTCGCGCAGCGCGCGGATGCGGGGGCCGATCGGCGCGGGGTGTTCGAGGGTCGCCATACGTTTGTACGTTATCACGTACAAACGCGACTGCGACCAATGTCTCATCCCGTCCTACGATTGGCCCGACCCATGTGCGGGAAGATGCAAGACCGATGCGAGACATTCGTCGCGGTAGTGCAGTGTTTTACCGCGCCTTTGCCAAATCTTCGCGCCGAACTGCATCTTTCGGCAGTTCTCTCCTCAGGATGGCCGCCTCATCCGCCGATAGGAACCGCATGCGGGCCCTCCTTTTCAGCACGTTCACCGC
Organism: Solirubrobacteraceae bacterium; assembly: GCA_035496995.1. GTDB lineage: Bacteria > Actinomycetota > Thermoleophilia > Solirubrobacterales > Solirubrobacteraceae > CADCVQ01. The sequence goes on from DATJEE010000082.1 coordinate 3,518, forward strand.
CCTCGCGGTGCTCACCGGCCTCGGTGCCGCGCAGGCCAACGCCGCCGTCGATCCGCTGCGCGACTCGCAGTGGGCCCTCGACGCGATCCACCTCGCCTCCGCGCCGTCCGGGACCCCCAGTGGCGCCGGCGCGCTCGTCGCCGTCATCGACTCCGGCGTCGACGCGACGCACCCCGATCTCGCCGGGCGCGTCGTCCCCGGCATCGACGTCGTCGACGGCGACGCCGACCCGTCGGACCCGACCGGCCACGGCACGCATATCGCCGGCCTCATCGCCGCCGCCGCGGGCAACGGCATCGGCGGCGCGGGCGTCGCGCCGGCGGCCCGGATCCTCGCCGTGCGCGTCCTGGGCACGGACAACGACGGCACCGCCGCGAACGTCGCCGCGGGCATCGACTCCGCCGTCGACGCCGGCGCCGACGTCATCAACCTCTCGCTGAACTGGTCGGACCCCAGCCCCGCCCTCGCCCCCGTGACCGCCGCGATGCAGCGTGCCGCCGACCACGGCGTGCTGCTCGTCGTCGCCGCCGGCAACGACGCCCGGGGCCGCTGCGAGGAGCCGGTGCTGCCGCAGAAGGCGCTCTGCGTCGGGTCGCTGAGCAGCAACCTCAGGCTCTCCCCCTTCTCGAGCTACGGCCAGGGCCTCGGGCTCGTCGCACCCGGCGACGACCTCGTCTCGACCTGGAACGACGGCGCCTACCGCACGATGTCGGGCACGTCGCAGGCCGCCGCGCTGACGAGCGGCGTCGCGGCACTCCTCGTCGGGCTCGGCCTCCACGGCGACGACCTCATGCAGCGCCTGCTGGCGACCGCCCGCGACATCGGCACCCCCGGGCCCGACGCCCGCTCCGGCGCCGGCATGCTCGACGCCGAGCGCGCCGTCGAGGGCGCGACGCAGGGGACGATGCCGCCCGTGCTCGAGGCGACCTCCGCGACGCGCACGCTCAACGGCAGCGTCCTGCGCCGCGGCATGACCGTCGGCTGCGACGCCGCCATGCCCGGGACGTGCCGCGTCAAGGTCCGCGTCGGCAAGACCGTCGTCGCCCGCGGCAGCGCGCCGGTCGACGGCACCGGCATGTTCGACGTCGTGGCCCGCGCGACCAAGGCCGGGCGCCGGATGCTCGGCGGCGGCCGCACGCTGCGCGGCAGCGTCGAGACGTCGCTCGCGGGCGCCACGAGCGTCCGCAGCCGCCTCGCCCTGCGCGCGCGCTGAGCGCCGCCGGCAGGACCGGCGGCGTCGCTACGCTGCCCGTGCGTGGCCGAGACCTTCCTGCCCCCCGACGTCCTCGTGCTGGCCAGCGGCGGCACGCTCGGCGAGGCCTGGATGAGCGGCGTCCTCGCCGGCATCGAGGACGCCACCGGGCACGACTTCCGCACGACGGAGTCCTTCGTCGGCACGTCGGCGGGATCGCTCGTCGCGGCGGCGCTCGTCGCCGGTGAGCGCCCGCGCCGGCCACGGACGATCGCGGGGCTGCCCGCGCTCGGCCCCGGCGAGACCGGCGGCGACGTCGCAACCGAAACGGCCTCCGGCCTCGACGCCCCGCGGACCTCGATCCCGCGCGCAATCCTCGCGAGCGTCGCGCGCGAGGCCGTGCGCCTGGCCGGCGTCGCCGCGACGCCGCTCGCGCCGATGGCGCTGTCGGTCGGGTCGGGCGGCACGACGGGCGTGCGCGCGGCGCTGCTCGCCCGGGCTCCCGGGACCGACCGCTCGCTCGCGCGGATCCATGTCGGCGTCAGCGCGACGGGGGCCCGCTTCGACGGGCGCCTGCGCGTCGTGACCGTCGAGCGCTCAAACGGCCGGCGCGTCGTCTTCGGCGCCCCCGGCGCCCCCGACGCCACCGTCGCCCAGGCGGTCCAGGCGTCGTGCTCGGTGCCCTGGATCTTCGCGCCGGTGAACATCGACGGGCGCGAGTACGTCGACGGCGGCGTGTGGAGCAACACGAACCTCGACGTCGCCCCCGCCGGCCGCCTGACGCAGGTGCTGTGCCTCAACCCGATCGCGAGCCTCGACATCGCGCTCGCGTCGCCGTTCGGGCTGCTGCGGGCGCTCGCGGGCAGCACCGCCGCGGTCGAGACGCTCGCCCTGCGCAACCGCGGGGCGCGCGTGCGCATGCTCGGCCCGGCGCACGCGATCGGCCGCGTCATGGGACCGGACCTCATGGACACGCGCCTGCGCGAAGACGTGCTCGCCGGCGGCTACGCGCAGGGCCTCGCGGTCGGCGGTGGGACATGATGATCGCGGTCCGCTACGTCCTGCCGGCGATCGTCATCCTCGTCGGCATCGTCATCCTCGCCGTCTCGCCGACGCTGCTCGGGCTCGAGGGCTTCGTCCTCTTCGTCGCGGCGGGGAGCTCGATCCTCCTCCTCAACGTCCTGCACCGGGTCGGCGTCAAGGGCGAGCAGGAGCGCTACGACGAAGAGGCCGCGCGGGAGTACTTCGACAAGCACGGCCGCTGGCCCGACGACTGACCGCCGGGCCTGCGGCTCACCTGCGCCTAGGGCGTCGTGAGCGGCTCGCGGTCGGCGAGGTCGACGGCGCCGACCGCCGCCTGCGCCTTGCGCACGACGTTGGAGAGCGCGCGGACGTACGCGTGGCCCGCCGCCTCGATGATGTCCGTCGCGACGCCCTGGCCGGAGGCCGACTGGCCCTCGTACTCGAGCACGACGGAGCTCTCGCCGAGCGCGTCCTGCCCGCCCGTGACGGCGTCCACGCGGAACGCGCGCAGCTGCGCGTCGATCCCCGTCGCGACGTTGATCGCCTGGAAGACGGAGTCGATCGGCCCGTCGCCGGAGAACTCGGCGACGACCTGGACGCCGTCGGGGAGCGTCACCGTGACCTTCGCCAGCGGCGGGCGGTCGGAGCCGGCCTCGACGTCGAAGGCGTCGAGCGTGTAGCTCGCCAGCTCGTTGCGCAGGTCGTCGGTGACGAGCGCCTCGAGGTCCATCGCCGTGACCTGCTTCTTCTTGTCGGCGATGTCCTTGAAGCGCTTGAAGGCGATGTTCAGCGCCTGCCCCTCGACGGTGAAGCCGAGCTCGGCGAGCGTCTGCTTCAGCGCCGCGCGGCCGGAGTGCTTGCCGAGGACGAGCGAGTTGGCGTCGAGGCCGACGGTGCGCGCGTCCATGATCTCGTACGTCGTGCGCTCCTTGATGACGCCGTCCTGGTGGATCCCGGACTCGTGCGCGAAGGCGTTGCGCCCGACGATCGCCTTGTTGGGCTGCACGACGTAGCCCGTCAGGCGCGACACGAGCCGCGACGTGCGGGCGATCTCCGTCGTGACGGCCGTCGTGTGCAGGCCGGACACGTCGCCGCGCGTGTGCAGGAGCATCACGATCTCCTCGAGCGAGCAGTTGCCCGCGCGCTCGCCGATGCCGTTGATCGCGCACTCGACC
>DATJEE010000083.1:0-6220 GCA_035496995.1 Solirubrobacteraceae bacterium
GTCGAGGGCCAGCTCGTCGAGTCCGAGTGCGAGGGCCGCGTCGTCATCGAGCCGGGCGCGCGCCTGGAGCGCACGACCGTCCGCGGCCCGGCGATCATCGGCGCCGGGGCGCAGCTGAGCGACTGCTACGTCGGGCCGTACACGGCGATCGGCGAGGACTGCGTCATCTGCGAGGCCGAGGTCGAGCACTCGATCCTGCTCGCGGGCTGCACGGTGCGTAACCTCGAGGGCCGCATGGAGTCCTCGCTGCTCGGACGCAACGTGACCATCTCCCGCGGCGTGCGCCAGCCCAAGGCGTATCGCTTCATGGTCGGCGACAACTCGGAGATCGGGATCCTCTGATGCGCCTGCTCGTGACAGGCGCGGGCGGGATGCTCGGCCAGGCGGTCGTCGCGGCGGCGCAGCGGCTCGGCCACGACGTCCAGGGCGCCACCCACGCCGACCTGGACATCACCGACCAGGTCGCGCTGCATCACGCGGTCGCGCGGCGCCACCCCGACGCGATCATCAACTGCGCCGCCTACACCGACGTCGACGGCGCCGAGAGCACCCCGCTGGTCGCGTTCGCCGTCAACGGCCGCGGGCCCGGCAACGTCGGCGATGCCGCCAAGCGCGTCGGCGCGGCGGTCGTCCACGTCTCGACGGACTACGTCTTCGACGGCTCCAAGCGCGAGCCCTGGCTGGAGTCCGACGCGGTCTCGCCGCTGGGCGCCTACGGCCGCAGCAAGCTGACCGGCGAGCGCGCGGTCGCCGCCTCCAACCCGGCCCACATCATCGTCCGCACCGCGTGGCTCTTCGGCGCCGGCGGCAAGAACTTCGTCGACACGATGCTCGCGCTCGGCGCCGAGCGCGAGGAGGTCTCCGTCGTGACCGATCAGGTCGGCTGCCCCACATGGACCGGGCATCTCGCGGGCGCGCTCGTCGAGCTCGCCGAGCGCCCGGGCGAGACGGGCGTCCATCACATCGCCGGCGCGGGCTCGTGCTCGTGGAACGAGCTCGCGCTCGAGGTCTTCGACCGCGCGGCCGTCGACTGCCGCGTCCTGCCGACGACGACCGCCGCCTTCCCGCGCCCTGCCCCGCGACCCGCCTACAGCGTCCTCGGCAGCGAGCGCCGCGACCCGCTCGTGCTGCCGCCCTGGCAGGACGGCGTCGCCGCCTACCTCGCGACGCGGGTGAGCGCCTGATGCGCCTGCTCGTCTGCGGCGGCGCGGGGTTCATCGGCTCGGCCTTCGTCCGCGTGCGCCTGCAGGAGCACGGCGACGAGATCGTCGTGCTCGACAAGCTCACGTACGCCGGGCGCCGCGAGAACCTCGAGGGCCTCGATGTCGGCTTCGTCCACGCCGGGATCGAGGACGCGGGCGCCGTCGCGACGGCGATCGCCGGCTGCGACGCCGTCGTGAACTTCGCCGCCGAGACGCACGTCGACCGCTCGATCTCCGAGCCCGACGCCTTCGTCCAGACGCACGCCGTCGGGACCTGGGTCCTGCTCGAGGCGGCCCGCGCCGCCGGCACGCGCTACCTGCAGGTCTCCACGGACGAGGTCTACGGCTCGATCGAGGAGGGCTCGTTCACCGAGAGCTCGCCGCTGGCGCCGTCCTCGCCCTACAGCGCGACGAAGGCCGGTGCCGACCTGCTCGTCGCCAGCTACTTCCACACGTACGGGCTGCAGGCGGTCATCTGCCGCGGCTCGAACAACTACGGCCCGCGCCAGTACCCCGAGAAGCTCATCCCGCTCATGGTCCTCAACGCCCTGCATGGCGACCCGCTGCCGGTCTACGGCGACGGCATGCAGGTGCGCAACTGGCTCTACGTCGAGGACTTCGCCCGCGGCATCGGCAAGGTCCTCGCCGACGGCGCGCCCGGCGAGGCCTACAACGTCGGCGGCCCCGACGAGTGCACGAACATCGAGGTCGTCAAGCGCATCATCGAACTCACCGGCGCCGACGCGTCGCTGCTGCAGTACGTCAAGGACCGCCCGGGCCACGACCGCCGCTACTCGCTGGGGTCCGAGAAGGTGCGCGCGCTCGGCTGGGAGCCGCGGGTGCACTTCGCCGAGGGGCTCGATCAGACCGTCGCGTGGTACCAGGACAACCGCGCCTGGTGGGAGCCGATCCGCTCCGGCGACTACCGCGCGTACTACGAGCGCCAGTACGGCTCGTCGATCAAGAGCTGAGGCTCCCGAGCGACGAGATCTTCCAGGCGGCGCCCTCCTTGTCGAGCAGGAGGGTCGCGGTCTTGTCGTTGCTCAGCGAGCGGTACTTCACCTTCGCCGTGGCGGTCGTCCCGCTGACCTTGACGGCGTCGACGGTGATGTCGAAGGAGTCGGCGTCCTTGAACGCCTCCTTGACGGCGGTCCGGCAGTTCGTGCCCTGCTTCTCGAGCGCGCCGAGGAGCTTCGATCCGAGGAGCTTCGAGCACACGTCGGCGGGCTTGTCCTTGGTCCCGGCCGTCTCGAGCGCCTCGATCGCCTTGGCGACGGCCTGCGCGTCGCCCTTGAACTTCTTCGCCGAGTCCTTCGGTGCTGCTCCGCAGCCCGCCAGCACGGCGGCGAGGAGGCAGAGGGCTGCGGTGACTCTCATCGGCCGGGAGCCTATCTAGACTGCCCGGTGATGACGGAGCTCACCTCACCCCCGCCGCGCGTCCCGCGCGGCCGTCACGCCCCGCCGCTCGCGGTCCGGCTCGAGGTCCAGAAGCAGCGCCTCTTCGACGCCGCCGCCGCCGTCTTCTCGCGCGCCGGCTACGCCGACGCCAGCGCCGAGGCGATCAGCCGCCAGGCCGGGATGTCCAAGGCGACGTTCTACGAGCACTTCGCCAACAAGGAGGAGTGCCTCGTCGCGCTCTTTCAGTACGCGTCGGCGATCGTGCTCGACGTGCTCGTGGAGTCCGCCCGGCACGCGGGCGCCGACTACCGCGACCGCCACCGCGCGGGGCTGCGCGCGATCCTCGAGATCGTCGAGGCGAACCCGTCGATGGCGCAGGCCATCCTCGTCGAGACGATGGGCGCCGGCCCGCGCGTCGCCGAGCTGCGCGACCGCGCGCTGAACGACGTCGCGCAGGTGATGTACGAGGAGACCGTGCACGGGGCGAGCGTCGTCGGCGGCCCGGCGTTCGCGTCCGCCGACGAGGCGTTCGCGATCGTCGGCGCGACGTTCGAGCTCGTCTCGCGCCAGCTGCGCACCGGCCAGCCCGCGCGCCTGCTCGACCTCGAGCCGCTCGTGCAGCGGCTCATCCTCGGGCTGCTGGCCCAGCCGCCTGAGTGAGCGGGCTCGAAGAGCTCGAGCGCGAGATCGTCGACTGCCGCCGCTGCCCGCGCCTCGTGGAGTGGCGCGAGCGCGTCGCGCGCGAGAAGCGCGCGGCGTTCGCGGACGAGACGTACTGGGGGCGGCCGATCCCCGGCTTCGGCGACCCGGCGGCGGGCGTCCTGATCCTCGGCCTCGCGCCCGCCGCGCACGGCGCCAACCGGACCGGCCGCGTCTTCACCGGCGACCGCTCGGGCGACTTCCTCTTCGCCGCGCTGCATCGCACCGGCTTCGCGAACCAGGCGACCTCGGTTCACGCCGGCGACGGCCTGGCGCTGGGCGGGGCCTGGATCACCGCCGCCGTCCGCTGCGCGCCGCCGGCGAACAAGCCGACGCCCGCCGAGCGCAACACCTGCCTGCCGTACGCCGCGCGCGAGCTCGCGCTGCTCGGCGGCGTGCGCGTCGTCGTCTGCCTCGGCGCGTTCGCGTGGGACGCCGCGCTGCGCCTGCTGGCCGTCCGCGGGGCGGGCGCCGCGCGGCCCCGGCCGCGCTTCGGCCACGGCGCCGAGCACGCCTTCCCGGCGCCGCATCCGCGGCTGCTGGGCTGCTTTCACCCGAGCCAGCAGAACACGTTCACCGGCAGGCTCACGCCGGCGATGATCGACGCGGTGCTCCTGCGGGCCGCCGAACTCGGCGGCCGAGGGGGAGGAGGGAGAGGGGTTCCCCCTCGGCCGTGACGAGCGTGCATGCGCGGCCGGAGGAGACCGCGCGTGCCCAACCACCATCCATCGAGCGTACGAAGGGTGATTCGTGCGAAGCGGCGAAACGGATCAGCCGGCGGGTGCGACGTCCTTGGCGATCTGCTCGCCGCGGATGCGCAGCGGCTCATAGCCCGTGAACTGGATCGAGAGCTGCCCGCCGGCCTTCGCCGCCGCGGCGGGGAGCTGCTGGACGAGCAACCAGGCGCCGCCGTGGATCTTCGTCCGGTAGTCGAGGAACGTCGCGTCGCCACCGCCGGTGTCATAGCCGAGGCGCACCCGCACGCTGCCGCGCACGCGCGGTGAGATCGTGCCCGCGACGTGCAGGCGGCCGGCGGCGTCGATGCGCGAGGCCGTGCGGACGAGCTGGGCCTTGCCGCGCGCGGCGCGCAGCGTGACGCCGTCGGGCGCCACGAGCGCCGAGCCGGCGTAGGTCAGCGTGAAGATCCCCGTCGGCTTGGAGCGCTGCGCACCGCTGAGCGTCCGGCGAAAGCGGATCCGGCCGCCGGCGATCGGCGCGTCGAAGGACGTCGACGCCCCGGCCGAGCGGTACGTCACGTGGACGTTCCCGGTCGCGAGCGACGTGATCGACGCGAGCACGTCGAGCTTGCCCGCGCTGACGCCGGCGCGCAGGACCTGGAGCTTGGCCGCGGCGCGGGTGACCGGCGCGGGGGGCGGCGGCAGGGGTGGCGGCGGCGCGACCGGCGGGGGCGGTGGTGGTGGTGGTGGGGGCGTGACGGACGCGTCGGCGACGGTGATCGTCGCGGTCGCGGGCGCCGAGGCGGCGACCCCGTCGCTCGCGCTGTAGGTGAACGCGTCGCGGCCGCTGAAGCCCGCGTCGGGGGTGTAGGTGAACGTGCCGCCGGGCGCGAGCTGCAGCGTCCCGTGCGCGGGCCCCGACGTCAGCGTCGCGGTGAGGACGTCGCCGTTGGGATCGCTGTCGTTGGCGAGCACGCTCGCGCCCTCGAGCGTCGTTGCGCTCGTCGCGTCGTAGGCGTCGTCGGCGGCGGTCGGCGGCTGGTTGCCGACGCTGATCGTCACGGTCGCGGGCGCCGACTGGGCGGTCCCGTCCGACGCCCGGTACGTGAAGGAGTCGGTGCCCTTGAAGGCGGCCTGCGGCTGGTAGGTGAACGTCCCGTCGGGGTTCAGCGCGAGCGCCCCGTGGGCCGGCGTGCTCGCGCCGACGGCGGTGAGCGGGTCGCCGTCGGGATCGCTGTCGTTGGCGAGGATGCTCGCGCCGTGGAGCGTCTGGCCGCCGGCGACCGACGCGCTGTCGTCGGCCGCGGTCGGCGGGCGGTTCGGGCACGGCGCGACGCCCGTCGGGCGGATGCTCCAATCGAACAGCGTGCCCGAGTCCTCGTCGGCGAAGGCGTCGCTGATCGTGAGCGTCCAGGTGCCCGACCAGTCCTCGCCGTCGAACGCCGCCAGCGGCGAGTCGGGCCGGAAGCGGCCCGTGTAGCCGCCGGGCGGGTTCGTGGCCGCGATCGCGTCGATCGCGGTCGGGGCGTCGTCGTCGAGGACGAGGTCGACGAAGTCGTCGCCGCTGGCGCCGAACGTGCCGGCGCCCGGGCGGCTCATGAGCGTGACCGAGGTGCCCAGAGGGCTCGTGAGCGTCATGACCAGGTCGCCGACGAACGTGTGCCGGAGCTTGCCGATGTGCACCTCGAGTCCCTGGACCGTCCGGGGTCCCGGCCCGGTCGTGTTGAAGGTCAGCGTCGACGTCGCGGGGGTCGTCGGCGGGATGTCCTGCGGCACGTCGGTGCTCGGCTTGCTGCCGACCGGGATGCCGACGGGCACGACGAACGTCCCGCCGGGCGTCGAGGTCACGGCGAGGTTGAGCTGCATCGTCGCGTCGCAGCTCGCCGTGGCCGGGATCGTCGCCTCGAACGGCGTCGCGTTGGAACCGGTCTGCGCGGCGGCGATGTCCGGCCAGCTCAGCGGACCGCCCACGCCGACGGTGAGGCCGGGCGTGACCGGGCTCAGCGTCCCGCTGATCGCCGTCGTCGGCGTCGCGTGGACGTTGCGCAGCGCCTCGGTGATCGCGACCGTCTCGCCCGGCTGGGGCACGTCGTCGCCGTTGCCGCCCGGGGCGGGATCGGTGACCGTCGTCGTGTCGTGGACCAGCCGCGGCGGGAGGTCGAAGGCCTCCGTCGCGGTCGTCGCGGCGCCGCTGGACGTCGTCGCGCTGTAGCCCATCCCGCGGTTGGCGAAGATCGCCCAGAG
>DATJEE010000084.1:0-7177 GCA_035496995.1 Solirubrobacteraceae bacterium
GTCTCGAACGCCGCGACGACGTCCTCGACCGGGGTCGCGAGCAGTTCCTGGGGCGACGCGTAGCCGAGCATCCGGGCCGCGGCCTCGTTGGCGTAGATCAGCGCGCCCTCGGCGTGCTGCACGGTGACGGCCTCGGCGAGCGTCGAGAGGGCTGCGGTGAGCTGGGCCTCGATCGTCTCGAGCTCGGAGTAGAGGCCCGCGTTGTCGAGCGCGAGCGCCGCGCGGCCGGCGAGCACGCGGGCGAACTCGAGGTCCTCGGCGTCGTAGCTGCGCCGGTCGGACCTCGTGAGGAGCGTCAGCGATCCGAGCCGGCGCCCGCGCGCGCGCAGCGGCACGACGACGGCGGACGTCACGCCGAGCGTGCGCAGCCGTTCGTGGTCGGCGTCGTCGGTCGCGATCTTCGCGAGGATGTCGTCGTCGATGCGCGCGAGCAGCCGGGCCTCCTCGGGATCGCCGATCCTGTCGGCGGTCGACGGGGGTCGCGCGGCGAGCGTCGCCTGCGTGGCGCCGTCGCCGTCGCCGTCGCCGTCGCCGTCGCCCGCGACCCGGACGGCGAGGCGCTGCAGCTCGCCCTTGCTCATCGCGTCGACGATGCAGATGTCGGCGATCGCGGGCACGACGATGTCGTTGAGCCCCGCCACGGTGTCGGTGAGGCTGCGCGTGCCGTCGGCGATCTCCGCGACGGCGGACAGGATCGCGAAGCGCTCACGATCGCGCGCGATCCGGCCGCGGCCGCGCGCGGTGAGGTACGCGAGGACGCTCGCTGTCGTCACGAGGAAGATGCGGTAGAGGTGGACGCCCGCACCGAAGTTGTGGCGCCAGAGGCCGCTGAGGAGCACGATGGCGAGGCAGACCACGCCGACGAGCGCGACGTCGCGGGCCATGCCCAGCAAGGCCGTCACGAGCGGCGCGACGAGGACGAACCCCACGACCGCCGTCGTCGGCTGCGCGCCGAGGTCGATGCCGGTGAAGAGCGCCGCGATCGCCAATCCTGCCGCCAGCCCGAGCACGCGACTGCTCTGCGGCGACCGCACACGGTCCGTCGTCGGCGACGTCACGCCGCAGATGATACGAGCCGATCAGCTGCTCGCACCGGTCAGGCCGGCCGCCGCGCGGTACGCGCGCCAGCCGCCGTAGGCCGTGATCTCGCGGGCGCCGGCGACCCCGTCGGCCTCGCAGAGGTACCCCTTGACGAGCCGCCCGTCGGCGAGCTCGATCGTCCCGATCGCCAGCGGCGGCGGGACGCCGGCGACGAGGCGCCCGAAGGATTCGGGCGCGAGCTCCCAGATCTCGACCTCGATCCCGTCGCCCGCCGGCGGTCCGCCGCCGACGAGTCCCGGCTTCGCAGGGACCGCGCCGGGCAGCTCGAAGAGCCGGTACGTCGGGGCGGTGCGCGTCGTCTCCAGCAGGCGCGCGCCGAGGCCGGTGAGCTGGCCGTTGAGCGGCTCGCCCGTGAGATGCGCGCCGACGACCGCCAGCGCGATCGCGTCGGTCGCGGGGTCGGCGGCGCGACCGGAGTGCTCGTCGCGCCAGCGGCCGGCGAGCGTCAGCAGTGCGCGCTCGGCGCCCGCCGGGGCGATGAGCGAGACGCCGAACGGCAGGCCGTCGGCGCGCGCGGCCGCGGGGACCGCGATCGCGCAGAGGTCGAGGAGGTTGACGAAGTTCGTATAGGTCCCGAGTTGCGCGTTGCGGACGATCGGCTGCTCGGCGATCTCCGCGGCGGTGAACATCGTCGGTGCTGTCGGCAGCAGCAGCGCGTCGGCGCGCTCCCAGACCGTGCGCGTCGCGGCACGCAGCTCGGCCAGCCGCTGCGCGCCCTCGAACGCCTCGACGGCGCTGAACTCGCCGGCCCGCATGACGACCTCGCGGACGCTCGGGTCGACGTCGGCGGGGTGCGCGGCGATGAACGCTCCGACCGCTGCGTAGCGCTCGGCGACCCACGGGCCGTCGTAGAGCAGCCGGGCGACCTCGGCGAAGGGCGCGAAGTCGATCTCGACGAGCTCCCAGCCGAGCGCGAGGGCGCGCTCGCGGGCGCGCTCCCAGGCGCGCGCGGCCTGCTCGTCGCCGCAGAACCCCAGTGTGCCCGCGCGCGGGACCGCCAGGCGCGCGCCCGCCGTGCCCCACGCGAGGCGCTCGGCCGCCGCCGCGGGAGGCACGCGCGAGTAGGGATCGCCCGCGTCCGGACCGCTCGCGACGTCGAGCAACCGTGCGGCGTCGGCGACGTCGCCGGTCAGGATCGAGACGCAGTCCAGGCTGCGGCAGGCCGGCACGACGCCGCTCGTGCTCAGCCGCCCGATCGACGGCTTCAGGCCGACGATCGCGTTCATCGCCGCCGGGACGCGCCCCGAGCCGGCGGTGTCCGTGCCGAGCGCGAACGGCACCGTGCCGTCGGCGACGCCGACGGCCGAGCCCGAGCTCGACCCGCCCGAGATGTAGCGGGGGTCGGCGACGCTCGCACAGGCGCCGTGGGGGGTGCGCGTGCCCGTCAGCCCGGTCGCGAACTGGTCCATGTTCGTCTTGCCGATCGGGATCGCCCCGGCCGCCATCAGCCGCTCGACGACGAACGCGCTGCGCTCGGGGACATAGGAGAACGCGGGGCAGGCCGCCGTCGTCGGCGTTCCCGCGAGGTCGATGTTGTCCTTGATCGCGAACGGGACGCCGTAGAGCGGCAGGTCGGCGGATGCGCTGCGCAGCTGCGCGAGCGCCGCCCTGACGGCGCTCCACGCGACGAGCTCGATCCAGGCCGGCTGCGAGGCCGACCGCGCGCGCTCGTAGGCGCGCGCGACGACCTCGCCCGGGTCCTGTGAGCCGTCGCGGTAGGCCGCGAGCAGCCGCTCGATGCTCACAACTCGCGCTACGCCGGGACGGGCGCCGGTGTCGGCCGGTCCGGGGCCGGCGACCGCGCGGCCATGCGTTCCATCGCCTCCTCGACGTCGGCCGGGTCGCTGGGATCGACCTCGCGCTCGGGCACCTTCAGGGCGTGGAACGCCAGGCAGACGAGCGACACGAAGAAGTAGCCCAGGGCGAGCTTGAGCTGGACGGAGTCGAAGTCCAGCGACACCTTCGCGCCGTGGATGAGCCCGACGCACGACAGCGCCCCGGCGAGCGCGCTGTAGCCCGCGGCCCAGAGGAAACGCCGGTCGATCATGAACGCCGCGATCGCGCCGAGCAGCAGGCCGGCGAGCACCGCCCCCTCGCCGAGCTTCAGCAGGCCGGTGTAGACGACGCCGGCGTTGTTCAGCGCGTCGTCGCCGACCTTCGCCGCGTTCGTCCCCGCGGCACCGAGCGCGTTGTCGACCAGCCCGCTCGCCCACGCGGCCGCGTTGGGCACGATCGCCAGCACGACCGCCGCGTAGTGCGCCCGCGGCACGGAGCGGAACGCCTGCGCGCCGATGACGAGGCCGATGTAGAGCAGGACCGGCACGATCGCCGGCACCGGCAGGATCGCGCCGAGCAGCGGGAACAGGCCGATGACGCACATGAGGAAGATCGCGATGCCGGTCGCCAGCGAGTAGCTGATGCGCCCGCCCGCCGCCTTCCAGCCCGGCTGGCCGACGTACACGGCGGGCGGGAACGGGCAGCCGAGGGCCGAGCCGACGATCGCGCCGGTGCCGTCGGCGAGCAGGACCTTGCGCAGGCTGTAGGAGTCGCCGGCCGCGGCCGCCGACTCGACGTTGCTCATCGCCTCGGTGAAGTTGTAGATGCCGAGCGGGATGGCCGTCGCCAGCAGCGGCGAGATCCCGTCGAGGCCGTGGAAGAGCAGATCGACGTTGAGCGTCGGGATGCCGATCGCGATGTCGTGCGCGGCCGAGCTGACGGCCGCGGTCTCCATGAAGCCGCCGGCCCAGGCGATCGCGCTACCGAGCAGCAGCGCGGCGAGGCCGAGCGGGAAGTTGCCCGGCAGCTTCACGCCGCCGACGAAGCCGATGATGATCAGCGCCATCACCGGCAGCGCGATCCAGGCGGCCTCCCACATCTGCGCCGCGGGCCGCATCGAGATGAACGTGATCGAGATGCCCGCGAGCGTGCCCAGCAGCGCCGCGCGCGGCGTGAACTTGCGGATCGTCGGCCCGACGAACGCGCCGATGAGGATGATCACGCCGATGATGAACGCCCACGCGAGGCCCGCCTCCCACGCCTTGACCGGGTCCTTCGTCGCGAGGAACGTCGGCAGCATGACGACGAACGTCACGATGAACATGTGCGGCACGCTCGGGCCGTAGGGCATCGCCGTGACGTCGTCGCGGCCTTCCTTCTCGGCGAGCTTCTTCGCGAGGTAGAAGTAGAAGCAGTTGCCGATCAGCAGCTCGATGCCGAGCGCTGGAAGGATCGTGTGGAAGACGTCGTCGGCCGGGATCTGGACGACGCCCGCCGACAGGCCGGCGAGGACGAGGACGTTGACGAGCATGTTGATGCCCAGTCCGAAGAACGCGTTGAGGTCCCCGCGCGTCCACAGCGGAGGCGTGGATGACGGGACGGGCAGGGCGGCGGCTGACATGTGGCGGACCTCTCTAGTTGACGGCTGCAGGGGTGGGCAGATGGGCCAGCAGGTCCTGCGAGGAGGCCACCCAGCCGAAGATCCCGCCCTGCGCGGCGATCATCTTCAGGCCGACCTCCTGGAACTCGGGGAAGTACGAGCCGACGCAGTCGGAGAGCACGAGGCACTCGAAGCCGCGGTCGTTGCCCTCGCGGACGGTCGTGTGGACGCAGACCTCCGTGGTGACGCCCGTGACGACGAGGCTCGTGATCTGCGCGTTGCGCAGCAGTAGCTCGAGGTCGGTGGCGTAGAACGCGCCCTTGCCGGGCTTGTCGAGGACGACCTCGCCCTCGATCGGCGCGAGCTCGTCGACGATGCCGTGGCCCGCCTCGCCGCGGACGAGGATGCGGCCGTTGGGGCCCTCGGCGCCGATCGGCGTGTCGAGGTGGCCGCGCATGAGCTTGCTCGGGGGGCAGTCCGACAGGTCGGGGCGGTGGCCCTCACGCGTGTGGACGACCATCATCCCGGCCGCGCGGGCGGCCGCGAGCACGCCGGCGAGGGGCTCGATGACCCGCGTGAGCAGCGAGACGTCGTTGCCGAGGAGCGCGCCGAAGCCGCCGGGCTCCAGGAAGTCGCGCTGCATGTCGATGATGACGAGCGCGGTCGTGGCGGGGTCCAGCGAGAAGGGGTACGGCGCGGCCGGTATGGCGGCTGGCTCGGGGCTCATCGGTGCCTTTCTGGCGGCGTTGTATGCAATGCCGTCGACAGCACGGCATCTGCGATGGCACCGTACGTCGCTGCCGCCCGCCCTCGCATTGGCCATCCGGCCCATAGGGGGCGGGGAGATTTCGCCAGCGGGTCCATGCCGTCGCCGGCCGCCCCGCATTACGGTGGCGGACACCATGAGCACACCGTTGTATGCAGTCGATCAGGCGGTCGCGGCGCTCGCCGCGGCGCGCCCGCAGCTCGTCGACGTCGTGCCGGCCTCGTCGGTCGTGCCGCACCTCGCCGCCGGCGGCGCCTGCCACGCCGGCCCGCCGATCCCGTCGGCGGCGATGTGCGGGCCGATGCGCGCCGCGCTCGGCGTCGCGCTGGTGATGGAGGACCTCGCCGACGACGCCGAGACCGCGCTCGCGCTCGCCGACGCGGGCGAGATCCCGCTGCGCACGAACCACGACTGCGGCGGCGTCGGGCCGATGTCCGGCGTCGTGACCGGCTCGATGCCGGTGCTCCTCGCCCGCGACGAGGCGACGGGTCTTCAGGCGTGGTGCCCGCTGAACGAGGGCTCGGGCAAGGTCCTGCGCTACGGCGCCGACGACGCGGAGGTCGTCGCGCGCCTGGCCTGGATGCGCGACGAGCTCGCCCCCGAGCTCGCCCGCGCGCTCGCCGCCCACGGCCCGCTGGACCTGCTCGAGCTGCACGCGCTGTCGCTGCAGCAGGGCGACGAGGCCCACCACCGCACGGAGGCCGGCACGGCGCTGATCGCCGACGCGCTCGCGCCGCTGGCCCCGGCGGTCGACGCCTTCGTCCGCGGCAACGGGCAGTTCTTCCTCAACGTCGCGATGGTGTTCGCCAAGCTCGCGCTCGTGTGCGCGTCGGGCGTCCCGGGCTCGGCGCTCGTGACCGCCGTCGCGCGCAACGGCGTCGAGGTCGGGGTGCGGCTGTCGGGGACGGGCGACGCCTGGTTCACCGGCCCCGCCGCCGCCCCCGACCCCGCCGCGCTGTTTGCGGGCTTCACGCGCGAGGAGATGCAGAACGACCTCGGCGACTCGGCGATCATCGAGGTCTACGGCCTCGGCGCGCTGGCGATCGGCGCCGCGCCGCTGTCGGCCCCGTCGGTCGGCCTCGATCCGGCCTCGATCCCGGAGCGGATGGCGCGCTTGCGGTCGATCGCCGCAGGCGAGCACCCGGCGCTCGCGCTCCCGGACGGCCCGGCGATCCTCGGCATCGACGCGCGCGCGGTCGTGCGCGAGGGCGTCGTGCCGCCGATCCACACCGGCATCGCGCACCGTGAGCCCGGCGTCGGGCAGATCGGCGGCGGTGTGACGCTCCCGCCGCTGGAGGCGTTCACCGCGGCGGTGGCGGCGCTCGACGGCTGATCGGCGACACTAGGCACCCATGCCCCGAGCGCGCACGGAGAACGGCAAGGTCTCCCAGGCCGAGCGCGTCTACGCGGCACTGCGCGAGCGGCTGCTGCGCGGCGACCTGCCGATCGGCCGCCGGCTCGTCGAGCAGCAGCTCGCGGCCGAGTTCAACACGAGCCGCACCCCGGTGCGCGAGGCGCTGCGACGCCTCGAGGGCGACGGCCACATCGTCCGCGACCCGGCCGGCGGCATGTGCCCCGCCGCGCCGAGCGTGAAGTCGATGCGCGAGCTCTACGAGGTCCGCGTGGCGATCGAGGAGCTCGTCGCCCGCCGCGCCGCGACGTCCGGCGACCGCGGGCGCATCGAGGCGATCGAGCAGGACTGGCGTGCGCTGCAGGCCGCCTGGGCCGACACGCGCGCGCTCCCGCGCGGGCCCGACTTCGTCCACGCCGACGAGCGCTTCCACCGCGAGCTCGCCGCCGCGAGCGGCAACGACGTCGCCGAGGCGATGCTCGGCGACCTCAACGACCGCATCCGGATCCTGCGCATCTACGACTTCACGACCGACGACCGCATCGGCGCGACGATCGCCGAGCACCTCGAGATCGTCGCCTGC
>DATJEE010000085.1:0-7558 GCA_035496995.1 Solirubrobacteraceae bacterium
AGGCCGAGCGTGTCCAGACGCATCTCCTCCTTCAGCGTCCCGAGCGCCGCGACCGACAGCGCCTGCGTCTGGCCGCGCGTGAACAGCGCGGAGCCGTGGGCGCGCGGCAGCAGGCCGGCCTCGATCGTGATCGGGCGGATCTCGTTCTCCGAGCGGCCGTCCGGGCGCTTCTTGTGGACGGCGATGCGCTGGCGCACGATCGTCTTCTCGAGCTTGTCGACCGCCATCTGCGCGGCCGCCTTGCGGTCGGCGTACTCGGCGTCCTCGGGATCGCCGGAGTGGGCGGCGACCGCCTCCTCCATGACCCGCGTCGACTCGTTCTGGCGCTCGGTCTTGTCGAAGATCTGCGTCGCCTCGTCGAGGGCCGCGCCATGCGACTCCTGGACGGCGGCGTACAGGCCCTCGTCGACCTGCGGCACCTCGATCTCCATCTTCGCCTTGCCGGCCTTCTCGCGCAGCTCGTGCTGGAGCGCGCAGAGCTTCTTGATCTCGCCGTGTGCGATGTCGAGCGCGTCGAGGATCTCGGCCTCGGGGATCTCGTTGCAGCCCGCCTCGACCATGAGGATCGCGTCCTCGGTGCCGGCGACGATGAGATCGAGGTCGGAGTTCTCGAACGTGTCCTGCTCGGTCGGGTTGACGACGAAGTTGCCGTCGACCTTGCCGATCCGCACCGCGCCGACCGGCATCGGGTACGGGATGTCGGAGATCATCAGCGCCGCGGAGGCACCGTTCATCGCAAGGATGTCGAACGGGTGCACGTGATCGACGCTCAGCGTCATCGAGACGAGCTGCGTCTCACGGCGCCAGCCCTTGGGGAACAGCGGGCGCAGCGGGCGGTCGATCATGCGGGCGACGAGCGTGCCCTTCTCGGTGCTGCGGCCCTCGCGCTTGAAGAACGAGCCGGGGATCTTGCCCGCGGCGTACATCCGCTCCTCGACATCCACCGTCAGCGGGAGGAAGTCGACGTCGCGGAGGTTGCCCGCGGTGGCGGTGCTCAGAACCATGGTGTCGCCCTGGCGGACGACGACGGCGCCGGAGGCCTGCTTGGCCATCTTGCCCGTCTCGAAGGAGATCTCGGATCCGGCGATCTCGACGGAGACTCGGGTCTCGGCAGTACTCATATGAAATTGTCCTCTTATCTCTTAGGGGCGCCCGTCGGTCGGCGCGCCTGCATCTTTGCTTGGCTTCGGTATCCGAACCTCCGCATCGTAGCCGAGGTCGGCGAGCAGGCCGCCGTCGGGCACCCCGCTGTGCCCGCTCTCTCCGAAGAACAGCATCGGCGTCATCGTGGCGCCGGCGGCGAGCGCCGCGCGGACGTCGCGCCGGACGCGGGCCTCGACCGCGGGGCTGCGGCGGTCGGCGTCGAAGCGCTCGAGGTCGAGGCCGAGCGCCCGCGCGCGCTCCCACAGGTGCGGGTCGTCGAGGTGGCCCTGGTCGGCGTACAGCGCGTCGCAGAACGCCCAGAAGGCGCCCTGGGCGGCGGCGGCCTCGGCGGCGTGGGCGAGCGGCAGCGCGCGCTCGTTCTTCGCGCGCAGGGCGAGGTGGCGGAAGGCCACGTGCGCGCCGGCGGCGGTCAGGCGCTCGTGCGCCAGCGCACAGCGCGGACAGGTGAAGTCCGCGTAGAAGAGGATGAGGGTGCCGGCCGGGTCGCCGCGGACGTGATCGTCGTCGAGCAGCGGGGGCGGCGACGCACTGCGCAGATCCGACATCGCCACGTGAGCGTAGAGCCCTCCATGACCGTTCCCGCGACAGCTTCATGACGCCCCACGTCTACGAGCGCGAGCAGCGCCTCCCGGGCCGGCCCGCGGACGTCTTCGCGTTCTTCGCCGATGCCCGCAACCTCGAGGCGATCACCCCGCCGCTGCTGCAGTTCAGGATGCTCACGCCCGATCCGATCGTGATGACGCGGGGCACGCTCCTGCGCTACCGACTGCGCGTCCACGGCGTGCCCGTGAGCTGGCTGACGGAGATCACGGCGTGGGATCCGCCGCAGCGCTTCGTCGACGAGCAGCGCGAGGGGCCCTACGCGCTCTGGCAGCACACGCACAGCTTCGAGGACGACGGCGCCGGCGGGACGCTCATGCGCGACGTCGTGCGCTACGAGCTGCCGCTCGGGGTCCTCGGCGCGCTGGCGCACGGCCTCGTGCGCCGCGACATCGAGCAGATCTTCGACTACCGGGCGGCGCGCGTGCCGGCGCTGCTCAGCGAGCGAGGCCGTCGAAGATGAGGTTCGCGCCCGGCAGGATGCCCGGGTGCTCGCCCATCCACGACCACTGCACGATCTTGTCGGGCCCGACGATGACGAGCGCGCGGTTGGAGACCCCGGTCGGCGCGAAGTAGGCGCCGAAGGCCTTCGTCATCGCGCCCTTGGGCTCGTAGTCGGAGAGCATCGGGATCGTGACGCCGAGCGACTCGCGGAAGGCCGTCTGGCTGTCGCTCTGGTCGCAGGAGACGCCGTAGAGCGTCGCGCCCTGCGCGGCGAAGTCCTCGAGGACCTCCTGGTAGATCTGGAACTGGTCGGTGCAGACGGAGCTGAAGGCGGTGGGATAGAAGACGAAGACCGTCGTCCGGCCGGCGAGGTCGTCCTTCGTGAAGGTCTCGCCGTCCTCCGTCCTCAGCGTGAACTCCGGGGACGGCGTCCCCGGGGCGATGATGCTCACCGTCGCAGCCCGAGATCCTTGATCAGGGCGCGGTAGCCCTCGAGATCGTGCTTCTGGAAGTAGTTCAGCAGCCGGCGGCGGCGCCCGACGAGCATCAGCAGCCCGCGGCGCGAGTGGTGGTCCTTCGAGTTGGAGCGGAGGTGCTCGGTCAGCTGGTTGATGCGCTCGGTGAGCAGCGCGACCTGCACGCGGGTGTTGCCCGTGTCCTGGTCGTTGTCGCCGAACTCGCTGATGAGTTCCTGCTTGCGTTCTTGGGTCAGTGCCATGCGACGCGCAACCCTAACAGTCAGGCCTGGCGGGCGCAGATCGCGCGGGCCGCCTCGACGTCCAGCGCCATCTGGTCGACGAGCGCGGTGACGGACTCGAAGCGCTTCTCGCCGCGCAGGCGCTTGAGGAACCCGAGCTCGAGATCGGTCCCGTAGAGGTCGCCCTCGAAATCGAGCAGGAAGGCCTCGATGAGCTCGCCGCGGCCGGTGACGAACGTCGGCCGGACGCCGATGCTCACGGCCGCCGCGTGCGTCGCGCCGTCGTGCGTCACGGCGCGGGCGGCGTAGACCCCGTGCCCCGGCGTGACGTAGGCCGGGTCGGGGACGAGGTTGGCGGTCGGATAGCCCAGCTCGCGCCCGCGCTCGTCGCCGTGGGCGACCTCGCCGGAGATCGTGAACGGATCGCCGAGCAGCCGGCCGCCGTAGTCGACCGCCCCGCCGAGGATGAGGCCGCGGATGTGGCTCGACGAGACGACCTCGCCGTCGACCTCGCGCAGCTGGACGACCCGCGTCTCGAAGCGGTCGTCGGCGGCGAGCAGCTCGGCGTCGCCGAGCGCCTTGTGGCCGAAGCGGAAGTTCTCCCCCACCGACACGTGCGTGGCGCCGAGCGCGGCGACCAGGACGTCGTCGAGGAACTGCTGCGCGGAGCGGGCGGCGAACTCGCGGTCGAACGGGATGACGACGAGCTCCTCGACGCCGAGCGCGGCGAGCAGCTGCGACTTGCGCCGCGTGCTGGTCAGCAGCCGCGGCGCGGCGTCGGGTGAGACGACGGCGATCGGGTGCGGATCGAACGTCAGGACGGTGTCCGCGCCGGCGATGACCTCGCGGTGACCGAGGTGGACCCCGTCGAACGTCCCCACCGCGACGCGGCGCGGGCGCGGCTGGACGTCGGGCAGGCGGGTGATCTTCACGCGCGGAAGCCTACGACGGGCTTCAGCGCGCCGTCCCGCTCCTCGGCGATGGCGATCGGGCCGGCGTCGTCGACGAGCAGCACCTCGCCGGCGCCCTCGGGGATCGCGACCGTCACCGCGACGCCGTGACCGGCGCGGCGGGCATCGTCGGCGTCCAGGCGCACGGTGGGCAGGAAGGCGAGCGCCTCCTGCAGGCCGATGAGGCGCTCGGGGTCGGCGTCGGCGACGTCGAACGGCCCGATGGCCGTGCGCCGCAGCGTCTCGCAGTACGCGTCGCCGAGGTCGCTGATGAGCGTGCGGACGTAGGTCCCGGCCGAGCATTCGATGACGAAGGCGGCGCGGTCGTCCTCGCGCCAGAGCTGCTCGAAGCGGTGGACGGTCACGGGGCGCTCGGCGAGGACGACCTCCTCCCCCGCCCGCGCGAGCTCGTAGGCGCGCCGGCCGCCGACCTTCACGGCGCTGTAGGCGTGCGGGCGCTGGAGCAGCTCGCCGGTCGGCAGCGGCGGCGGGTCGGGCGGCAGCCGGCCGGTGATCTCGATCTCGCCCTCCGGGTCGCCCGTCGTCGAGGTCGCGCCGAGGCGGGCCGTCGTCTCGTAGCGCTTGGGCAGCGCCATGAGGTGGCGCTGGACGCGCGTGGCGCGGCCGACGAGCACGAGCAGCAGCCCGGTCGCGAACGGGTCGAGCGTGCCGGCGTGGCCGACGCGCCGACCGCGGTGTTCGCGCCGGACCGCGGCGACGATGTCGTGTGACGTCTTGCCTGCCGGCTTGTCGACGAGCAGGATGCCGTCTTGGTGGCCCTCGGCCATGCGGTTGGGTCCCTTCGTCGCGGAGGCGTGGGCAGAGGCGGGACGCGCGTTCAGCCGTCGAGCTGTGCCGCGACGGCGTCGCGCAGGAACGTCACGAGCTCGTCGGGGGCCATCGACGTGGCGAAGCCCGCCGCCTGGCGGTGGCCGCCGCCGCCCTGGGCGCGCGCGATGAGCGAGACGTCGACCGCGCCGTCGGTGGCCCGCAGCGAGACCTTCGAGGCGCCGCGCTTGTCGCGGTCGGTGAGCTCGCGGGCGAGCGCCGCGACCTTCGTCCCCTCGACGGCCCGCAGATGGTCGATGATCCCCTCGGTGTAGGACTCCTCGGCGCCCGTCTCGGCGAAGTCCTCGCGCGTGAGCCGCGCGAGCGTGAGGCGGCCGTCGTCGAAGCGCTGGACGCCGCTCAGCGCGCGCGTCAGCAGCGCGAGCTTGGGCTCGGGGATGCCCTCGTAGAGGCGCCGGTAGATCTCGTGGACGTCGACGCCGGCCTCGATGAGGTCGGCGGCCATGACGTGCGCCGCCGGCCCGGTGTTCTCGTACATGAAGCGCCCGGTGTCGGTCACGAGGCCGACGTAGAGCGCCTCGGCGGTCTGCGGCGTCAGCGGGATGTCGAGCGCGCGCATGAGGTCCCAGACGATCTCGGCCGTGCAGGAGGCCGCCGCGACGACGTGGTTGATCGTGCCGAAATGCGTGTTGTCGTGATGGTGGTCGAGGTTGAGGATCGGGCCGTCGCCGACCTCGACGGCGTTGCGGTCGAAGTTGCCGCAGTCCAGGAAGATGATCGTCCGCTGTCCGAGGTCGGGCGGGATGTCGCTGACGAGCCCGTCGAACTCGAAGAACGCGTACTCGTACGGCAGCGGGAACTCGTCGCGGCCGATGAACATCACGCTGTCCTTGTCGAGCGCGCGCATGACCGCCTGCATCGCGACGAGCGAGCCGAGCGCGTCGCCGTCGGGGTTCTCGTGCGTCACGAGGACGAAGCGGTCGGCGTCGCGCAGCGCGGTGATGACCTCCGCGCGCGTCGTCGCGCTCGTCCCGTTGACCGTCACGCGTCCTCGCCTTCGGCGGCGCCGTCGTTCGCGCTGCGCGGCTCGCCGGCGGTCCGGTCCAGGAGCTCCTCGACGCGCATCGCACGGTCCGTCGTGTCGTCGTAGAGGAACTCGAGCGTCGGCGTGCGCTTCATGCGCAGCTCGCGCGCGAGGCGCCGCTGGAGGGCCCCGTGCGCGGACCGCAGCCCGGCGAGCGTCGCGGCACGCTGCGTCTCGTCGCCGAGCACACTGACGTACACGCGGGCCTGCCGGAGATCTGAGGTGGTCTTGACGCTCGTCATCGTGACGAAACCGATTCGGGGGTCCTGCAGATCCTGGGCGACCGCGTCTGTGAGCACCTGTCTGACGGCCTCGTCCACGCGGCGCATCCGATCGGAGGGCATCCTAACCCGATACGTCGCTGAACGAAGCGACGGTTCGCTCGATGTGACAGGTCTCGGGAAAGCGCCCGAGCAGGAACTCCTCGACGCGGTCGGTCGCCTGTTCGAGCACGCCGAGCGAGCCGCCCGTCAGGGCGGCCGCGAGCGTGGCGCGCTGCCACAGATCCTGGTGGCCGACCTCGGCCACGGCGACGCCCATGCGCCCGCGCAGCTGGGCCTTGACGGACGCCAGATCCTTGCGCTTGGCCTTCAGCGACTCCGCCTCCGGGAAGTGCAGATGGACGAGCAGCAACGCGACGTATGCGTTCTCGTCGTCGTCGCCCGCGCCCGACATCGGTGGCTAGGCCAGCGCGCGGTCGACCTTGCGCGTCTCGTAGACCTCCAGGATGTCGCCCTCCTTGACGTCCTGGAAGTTGCGCAGCACGATGCCGCACTCGAAGCCGGCCGCGACCTCGCGGACGTCCTCGCTGACGCGCCGCAGCGACGCGATCTCGCCGTCGTAGACGATCGTGCCGTCGCGGACGATGCGGGTGCGGGCGCCGCGGGTGATCTTGCCGTCGGTGACGTAGGAGCCGGCGATGACGCCGATCTTCGAGGCGCGGAAGATCTGGCGGACCTCGACGTGGCCGAGCGAGTCCTCGACCTCGTCGGGCTCGAGCATGCCCTCCATCGCCGCGCGCAGCTCGTCGAGCACCTTGTAGATGACGGAGTAGTTGCGGACCTCGACGCCCTCGCGCTCGGCGGCCGCGCGAGCGTCGCCGACGGGCCGGACGTTGAAGCCGATGATGATCGCGTCGGACGCTGCGGCGAGCATGACGTCGGACTCGTTGATGCCGCCGACGCCGCTGCGGATGATGTTCACCGCGACCTCGTCCTGCGGCAGCTTGGCGATCTCGTCCTGCAGCGCCTCGGCGGAGCCGGCGACGTCGGCCTTGACGAGGAGGTTGAGCTCCTTGAGCTCGCCGGCCTGGATCGACTTGAAGACGTCCTCGAGCGAGCGCTTGCGGCCCGAGCGGCGGGCGTGCTGCTCCTGCTTGAGGCGCTGCTCGCGCTCGTGCGCGATCTGGCGGGCGCGGCGGTCGTTCTCGACCGCGCGGACGTACTCGCCGGCCTCCGGGACGCCGTCGAAGCCGAGGACCTCGATCGGGTCGCCGGGATGGGCCTCCTTGACGCGCAGGCCCGTGAAGTCGTTCAGGGCGCGGACGCGACCCCAGTTGGCGCCCGCGACGAGCGCGTCGCCGACGCGCAGCGTGCCGCGCTGGATGAGGACCGTCACGACGGGGCCGCGGCCGGGGTCGAGCTTGGACTCGATCACGACGCCGGAGGCCGGCGCGGTCGGGTTGGCCTTGAGCTCCTCGACCTCCGCGACGACCTGGAGCGTGTCGAGCAGGTCCTCGAGGCCGACCTTCGACTTCGCGGAGACGTCGACGAACTCCGTCTCGCCGCCCCACTCGACGGGCTGCAGCCCGCGCGTGGTCATCTCGGTGCG
>DATJEE010000086.1:0-11296 GCA_035496995.1 Solirubrobacteraceae bacterium
ATCGATGCTCGCGCGCGCGCGCGAGGAGCTCGACCCCGCGCGCGCCGACGTGCGCGAGGCCGATCTCGCGGCGCTGCGGCTGCACGACGGCGAGACCGTCGACGCCGTCTTCTCCAACGCCGTCTTCCACTGGATCCCCGATCACGCGGCGCTGTTCGCCGCGCTCGCGCGGGCGCTCGAGCCGGGCGGGCGCCTGAGCGCCCAGTGCGGCGGGGCCGGCAACGTCGCGGCCGTCCACGAGGCGGCGCTCGCCGGCGCGGCCGACGCGGGCCTCGCCGATCGCTTCGCGGGCTGGGGCGGCCCCTGGAACTTCGCGACGCCCGAGGAGACCGAGGCGCGCCTGCACGCGGCGGGCTTCGAGGAGGCCCGCTGCTGGCTGCAGATGTGGCCGGTGGAGGTCGGCGATCCGCGGACGTACCTGCAGACCGTCTGTCTCGGGCCGCACCTGGAGCGCCTCGAGGACGGCGAGCAGGAGCGCTTTCTCGACGCCGTCATGGCGCGGCTGGGGGAGGCTCCGGTGCTCGATTACGTGCGCCTGAACATCATTGCGCGGCGCGGTACCGTAGCCGTGTGACACGCGAGAGTCCGGTTCGTCACATGACTGCGGAAGAACTGCTCCAGTACAGGCACGAGCCGCACGTGCACGAGCTGCTCGAGGGGATCCTCTATGAGATGGAGCCCCCGGGATATGAGCACGGCCGCGTCGCGATGATCATCGGCGCGCTGCTCTACGCCCACGTGAACGAACACGGCCTTGGTACGACGCTCGCAGCCGAGACCGGCTTCCTGCTCGCCAGCGACCCGGACACCGTGCGTGCTCCCGACGCCGCCTTCGTCGCGCGCGAGCGCGCCGAGGCGGTCGGGCCGACCGACCGCTACTGGCCTGGGGCACCAGACCTCGCGATCGAGGTCGTGTCGCCCAACGATTCGCGATCCAAGGTCGACAGCAAGACGCTGCACTGGCTCGCCGCCGGCACGCGCGCGGTCGTCGTCCTCGACCCGCCGCTGCGCACAGCGACCGTCTACCGCTCGCGCAGCGACATCCGCGTCCTCGCCGACGACGAGCCGCTGGACCTGCATGACGTCGTGCCCGGCTTCGCGCCGCGCACCGGCGACCTGTTCGCCTGAGTAGCCTCCCGCGCCATGCCAACGATCGTCACCCTCCCCGGCGACGGGATCGGCCCTGAGATCATGGCCCCCGCGCTCGAGCTCCTGCGCCACATCAGCGAGGACTTCTCCTTCGACGAGCACGCCTTCGGCGGCGCCGCGATCGACCTCCACGGGATCGCGCTGACCGACGAGACGCTCGCCGCCTGCAAGGCCGCCGACGCCGTCCTGCTCGCCGCCGTCGGCGGGCCGAAGTGGGACACGACCGACCCCGACGCGCCGCGGCCCGAGCAGGGCCTGCTCGGCCTGCGCAAGGGCATGGGCCTGTTCGCGAACCTCCGGCCCGTGCGCCCGCTGCCCGCGCTCTACGACGCCAGCCCGCTCAAGCGCGAGCGCATCGAGGGCACCGACCTGCTCGTCGTGCGCGAGCTCACCGGCGGGATCTACTTCGGCGCCAAGACCCGCACCGCGACGAGCGCGAGCGACCTCTGCGAGTACAGCGTCGCGGAGGTCGAGCGGATCGCGCGCGTCGCCTTCGCGGCCGCGCGCACGCGCCGAAACCACGTGGCGAGCGTCGACAAGGCCAATGTCCTGGAGACCTCGCGCCAGTGGCGCGAGGTCGTCCACCGCGTCCACGCCGAGGAGTACGACGACGTGGCGCTCATCGACGTCCTCGTCGACAACGCCGCGATGCAGCTCGTCTCGCGGCCGGCGGACTTCGACGTCATCGTCACGGAGAACCTCTTCGGCGACATCCTCAGCGACGAGGCCGCGATGATCACCGGCTCGATCGGGATGCTGCCCAGCGCGAGCACCGGCGACGGGTGGGCGGGATCGGGTTCCCCGGGGCTCTTCGAGCCCGTCCACGGCTCCGCGCCCGACATCGCCGGGACGGGGGCGGCGAACCCGCTGGCGATGTTCCTCTCGGCCGCGCTCATGCTGCGCCACGGTCTGGGTTGGGAATCGGAGGCCGCCGCCGTAGAATCGGCGGTGGACCGCGCGCTCGACGCCGGCCTGCGCACCCGCGACCTGGGCGGCGAGGCCACGACCGCCGAGGCGACCCGGGCCGTCATCGATCAACTCTAGGAGCGCGTCGTGAAGCAAGCGGACCTCATCTGGATGAACGGGGAGTTCGTCGCCTGGGAGGACGCCAAGGTCCACGTGCTGACCCACGGGCTGCACTACGGCACCGGCGTCTTCGAGGGGATCCGCTGCTACGACACGGAGATCGGGCCCGCCGTCTTCCGCCACCAGGACCACCTCAAGCGCCTGGCCCGCTCGGCGGAGCTGTACTACATGCCGCTCCCGTTCGACCTGCAGGCGCTGCGGACAGCGACGCTCGAGCTCATCGGGCGCAACGCGCTGCGCTCCTGTTACATCCGCCCGCTCGCCTACCGCGGCTACGGCCAGATGGGCCTCAACCCGCTCGACGCCCCGGTCGACATCGCGATCGCCGTCTGGGAGTGGGGCGCCTACCTCGGCGAGGAGGGCAAGCGCAGCGGGATCCGGGCGAAGGTCTCCAGCTGGCGGCGCATCAGCCCCGAGTCGCTCATCCCGAGCGCGAAGGCCTCCGGCCAGTACCTCAACAGCGTCCTGGCGAAGATCGAGTCCCAGAAGGCCGGCTACGAGGAGGCGATCCTCCTCGACGACCACGGGCGCGTCTGCGAGGGCTCGGGCGAGAACATCTTCGTCGTGTGGGAGGGGCGCATCATCACGCCGCCGCCCGCGGCCTCGATCCTCGACGGCATCACGCGCAAGTCCGTCCTGCAGATCGCCCGCGACCTCGGCGTCGACGTCATCGAGCGCGACATCGCGCGCGCCGAGCTCTACCTCGCCGACGAGGTCTTCATGACCGGCACCGCGGCCGAGCTCGTGCCCGTGCGCGAGATCGACGACCACACGATCGGCGACGGCACCCCGGGCGCGATCACGCGCGCGGTGCAGACGGCGTTCGAGGACGCGCTGTTCGGGCGCAGCGAGCGCTATCGCGAGTGGCTGGATCCCGTGCCGGCGTTGAAGCCGGCATGACCGCGCCACAGATCGAGCTCTACGACGCCACGCTGCGCGATGGCATGGGCGGTGGCGGCATGTCGCTCACCGCGGCCGAGAAGGTGCGCCTCGTCCACCGCCTCGACGACCTCGGCGTCGACCTCATCGAGGCGGGCTTCCCGGCGTCCAACCCGAAGGAGGCCGAGCTCTTCGCGCTCCTCGAGCACGAGCCGCTCGCCAACGCGACGATCGCCGCCTTCGGCATGACCCGCCGCCGCGGCATCATGGCCGAGGAGGACGCCGGCCTGCAGGTGCTCGCGGGCTGCTTCGCACCGGTCTGCACGATCGTCGGCAAGACCTGGACGCTGCACGTCGAGAAGGTCGTGCGCGTCTCGCGCGAGGAGAACCTCGCGATGATCGCCGAGTCGGTCGCGTTTCTCGTCGCGCACGGCAAGCGCGTGATCTTCGACGCCGAGCACCTCTTCGACGGCCTGCGCGCGGACCGCGACTACGCGGTCGAGTGCCTGCGGGCGGCCGCCGGCGCCGGTGCCGAGCGGCTGGTGCTGTGCGACACGAACGGTCCCTCGCTGCCGAGCGAGATCGCCGAGGGCGTCGCGGACGTCGTCGACGCCCTGCCGGGCGTCGCGATCGGCATCCACTGCCACAACGACGGCGGCTGCGCCGTGGCGAACACGCTCATGGCCGTCGAGGCGGGGGCGACGCAGGTCCAGGGCACGATGAACGGCATCGGCGAGCGCACCGGCAACGCGAACCTCATCACGATCATCGCGAACCTCCAGCTGAAGATGGGCCGGCGCGTCGTGACCGACGAGCAGCTGCAGCGGCTCACCGCGACCGCGCACTTCGCCGACGAGCTGCTCAACCGCCAGCCCGACGCCGTGCAGCCGTACGTCGGCAAGAACGCGTTTGCGCACAAGGCCGGGCTGCACGCCGCCGGCATCCGCGCGGACGCGACGACGTTCGAGCACATCGATCCCGCGCTCGTCGGCAACCGCAACGAGCTGCTGATCTCCGAGCTGTCGGGCAAGGGCACGGTCGCCGACAAGGCCGAGCGCGCGGGCCTCGACCTCGACGACGCGACCACCGCGCGCGTGCTGGAGCGGATGAAGGCGCTCGAGCACGACGGCTACCAGTTCGAGGCCGCCGACGGCTCGTTCGAGCTGCTCCTGCGCAAGGAGTCCGGCGACTACGAGCCGCTCTTCCGCCTCGAATCCTGGCGCGTCATCGTCGAGCAGCGCGCCGACGGCAAGGTCGAGACCGAGGCGACGATCAAGATCTGGGTCGACGGCGAGCGCTACGTCCGCGTCGCCGAGGGCAACGGCCCGGTCAACGCGCTCGACGCGGCGCTGCGCTCGGCGATCACCGACGCCCATCCGCACCTGTCGGAGATCGTCCTGTCGAACTTCAAGGTCCGCATCCTCGACGAGACGAAGGGCTCGGACGCGACGATCAGAGTCCTCATCGAGGCCACGGACGGTGACGAGACGTGGGGCTCGATCGGCGTGTCCACGAACCTCATCGGCGCGTCGTGGATGGCGCTCGTCGACTCGCTCGAGTACGCCGAGCAGCCGAGCCGCATCCGCGGCACCGCCGCGCCGTCGCCGTCGCAGTGACTGCGCGCCATTACTCGACCATCCTCTGCGCGGACACGCGAGGCTCATCCTCGCGATGACCCTCGGCGTGGACGAGATCCCGCTCGCGCGGCCGGTGCTCGGCGAGGCCGAGGAGGCCGCGGTCGTCGCGGTGCTGCGGTCGGGCCAGCTCTCGCTCGGGCCGTGCGTGCCGGCGTTCGAGGAGGCCTTCGCGGCGCGGCTGGGGGTCGCGCATGCGTGCGCGGTCTCGAGCGGCACGGCGGGCCTGCACCTCGCGCTGCGCGCCGCCGGCGTGACCGACGGCGACGAGGTCGTGACGTCACCGTTCTCGTTCGTCGCAAGCGCGAACGCCGTCGTCTTCGAGCGCGCCCGCCCGGTCTTCGCCGACATCGACGCGCGCACGCTGAACCTCGACCCGGCGGCCGCGGCGGCCGCCGTCACCGAGCGCACGACCGCGGTGCTGCCGGTCCACATCTTCGGCTACCCCGCCGACCTGCCGGCCTTCGAGCGCCTCGGCCTGCCGATCGTCGAGGACGCCTGCGAGGCGCTCGGCGCGGTGCACGGCGACGGCGTCGCGGTCGGCGCCCGCGGCCACTCGGCGGCGTTCGGCTTCTACGCCAACAAGCAGCTGACGACCGGCGAGGGCGGGATGGTCACGACCGGCGACGCGGCCGTGAAGGCGCGCATCGACTCCGAGCGCAACCAGGGCCGGGCGCCCGACATGGGCTGGCTCGACCACGACCGCCTGGGCTTCAACTATCGCCTCAGCGACATCGCGAGCGCGATCGGGCTGGCCCAGCTCGGGCGCCTGGACGCGATGCTCGCGGGGCGCGCCCGCGCCGCGGCGCTGTATCGCGCGGCCCTGGCGGACATCGAGGGCCTCGGGCTGCCGTGCGAGGACGCCGGCGGCGACCGCCGCGGCTGGTTCGTCTTCGTCGTCCAGCTCCCGCGCGACACCGACCGCGACGAGACGATCCGCGCGCTGCGCGCGCTCGGCATCCAGTCCAAGCCCTACCTGCCCGCGATCCACCTCATGACGTACTACCGCGAGGTCTTCGGCCACCGCCCGGGCGAGTTCCCCGTCTGCGAGGACGTCGCCGCGCGGTCGGTCGCGCTGCCGTTCTTCCCGGAGCTGCGCGAGGGACAGGTCGCGCGGGTCGCCGCGGCGCTGCGCGAGGTGCTGGGGCGCTAGGTCGCGGGGCGGGTGATCGACGAACTGCGTCGATGAGGGGATCGGGTTCGGCCTGCCGGAGACGAGTCTGATCTCTCGTGGGCTATATCCGCCCAAAATCGATCAGCCTCCCCGCAACCGGGATCCGGGGCTACCGCAGGTGCGCGCCCTCGTTGAACGTCCGCACCCACCACGTGCCGTCGGGCAGCACGACGATCCGCGTCAGGGAGCCGTTGTCGGCGTGGACGAACGCGAACGGGCGGCTGTCGCTCGCCTGGCGGCACAGCTCGCCGATGACGCCACCGTGGACGACCGCGGCCACGACGGCGCCCGGCGCGGCGCCCTCGAGGATCCGGTCCATCCCGGCGCGCGTGCGGCGCGTGAAGTCCTCGGCCGGCTCGGCGCCCGGGATGACGTCCCAGCGCTGCTGGGCGAAGACCTCCGCGACGAGCGGGTCGCGGCGCGCGACGGCGATCCGGAACGCGCCGCCGTCGAGCTCGCCGAGATGGACCTCGCGCAGCTCCGCCAGGACGACGGGCTCCAGCCCCGTCGCCGCCGCCAGCGGCGCCGCCGTCTCGTGCGTGCGGCGCAGCGGCGTGACGTAGAGCGCCGTCAGCGGCTCGCCCGACAGCGCCGCCGCGACGGACTGCGCCTGGCGCCGGCCGGCCGGCGAGAGCGCGGGGTCGGCGTGCCCCTCCAGCAGCTCGAAGGGCTGTCCGTCGACCGCCGCCTCCGACGCCCCGTGACGGACGAGGACGACCTCGATCGAGCCCTCCGGCCGCGAGTAGTCCTTCTGCGGGTAGTGCTCGTCGGCCACCGGCGGCAGCGTAACGGGCGACCGGTGTGCGACCCATGGTCACTTAGACTCGCCCGCGATGTCGCGCTTCTCCGAGCCCCAGGACCCGGTCTTCCAGCAGCTCAACGCCTCGCTGTCCTTCGATCGCCGGCTGTGGCCGCACGACATCGCGCAGTCGCGCGCGCACGCCCGCATGCTCGCCGCGCAGCAGATCATCGGCGAGGACGACCGCGACGCGATCCTGCAGGGCCTCGACGCCGTCGAGGCCGAGCTCGTCGCGGGCGAGTTCGGGTTCGACGCCGGCGACGAGGACATCCACATGGCCGTCGAGCGGCGCCTCACGGAGATCGCCGGGCCGGTCGGCGGCAAGCTCCACACCGCGCGCTCGCGCAACGACCAGGTCGCGACCGACGTCGTGCTCTTCACGCGCGACGCCGCGGGCCACGCGACGCGCGCGATCGACGCGCTCGTCGCGGCGCTGCTGGACGCCGCCGAGGCGCACCTCGACTGGCCGCTGCCGGGCTACACGCACCTCCAGCGCGCCCAGCCCGTCTACCTCTCGCACCACCTGCTGGCCTACGTCTGGATGCTCCAGCGCGACCGCGCGCGCTTCGTCTTCGCCGCGTCCCAGACGGCCGCGCTGCCGCTCGGCGCGGGCGCGCTCGCGGGCGTGAACTTCCCCACCGACCGCGCCGCGGTCGCCGCCGAGCTCGGCTTTGACAGCGTCGTCGCGAACTCGATCGACGCCGTCGCCAACCGCGACTTCGTCCTGGACTACCTCGGCGCGGCGGCGACCTGCGCGACGCACCTCAGCCGCCTCGGCGCCGAGCTCGTGCTCTGGTCCAGCGAGGAGTTCGGCTTCGTCACGCTGTCGGACGCCTGGACGTCGGGGTCGTCGATCATGCCGCAGAAGAAGAACCCCGACGCCGCCGAGCTGCTGCGCGCCAAGGCGCCGCGGATCGTCGGGCACCTCGCCGCGCTCCACGGCGTCCTGCACGCCCTGCCGCTGACGTACAACAAGGACATGCAGGAGGACAAGGAGCACCTCTTCGACACCGTCGACACGCTCGACCTCTGCCTCGCATCGGCCGCCGGGATGATCCGCGGCGCGCGCTTTGACCGCGAGCGGATGTCGGCCGCCGCGTCCGACGACCTCATCGCCGCGACGGACGTCGCCGACCACCTCGTCAAGCGCGGCGTCCCGTTTCGCCAGTGCCACGGGATCGTCGCGCGCCTCGTCCGGATCGCCGTCGACTCGGGCCGGTCGCTCGGCGAGCTGACCGACGAGGAGCTCACGGCGGCATCCGACGAGCTCGAGCCGGCGCAGTTCCGGGCGCTGCTGGCGCAGAGCTCGTGGCTGGAGTCGAAGGTCAGCGAGGGCGGGACGTCGCTGCAGCGCGTGCGCGAGCAGCTCGCCGCCGCGCGCGCCGCGCACACACCGGTTTGACGGCGCGCCATTGCTCGACGATGGCCGCTCGCGGACACCGACGCACCCGCTCGCGATGACGGCGGCCGCCGACCGCCACCTGCGGGCGCTCGAGCTGCCCGTCGTCGAGGCCGCCGAGCTGCTCGTCGGCTGCACGATCAGCCACGGCGAGACGGCGGGCGTCATCGTCGAGACCGAGGCCTACCACGAGGTCGAGCCGGCCTGCCACGCGTTCGCGGGCCTCACGCCGCGTACGTGGCCGCTGTTCGAGGCGCCAGGGATCTTCTACGTCTACCGCTCCTATGGCGTCCACGCCCTGTTGAACGTCGTCGTGGAGCCCGCGGGCGTCGGCGCGGCGGTGCTCATCCGGGCGCTCGAGCCGCTCGCCGGTGAGGAGCTCATGCGCGCGCGCCGCGGGCGCGACCCCGTCACCGACCTGTGCTCGGGGCCCGGCAAGCTGACGCAGGCGCTCGCCATCGGCCTGGACCGCAACGCGACGAGCGTGCACGACGGCCCGATCGGGCTCGGGCCGCCGCCCGCCGATCGCCCCCTGCCGCGGCTCGTGGCCGGCCCGCGGATCGGGATCACGCGCGCGATCGAGCTGCCCTGGCGCTTCTGCGCCGCGGGCAACCGCAACGTGTCAAGGCCCTGGCCGCGCGGGCTGCTCGCCGTGCGTTGAAGCCAGGCTAGGGCGGGGCCGGCGTCGCCCCGCCGGACTCCGGCGCGGCCGGAGGCACGGGCGGCGGTTGGGCCGCCGGCGGAACCGCCGGCGTCTGCGGCGTGGGCGCCGGCGCGGGCGTCGCGGGCGCGTCCGGGGTCGTCGCGCCGGTGCCGCCGTTCGTCCCGTCCGCGGGCACGCCGCCGTCGCCGGTACCCGTGGCCGCCCCCGTCGCGGGATCGGCCGGCGTCGTCTTCGTCGCGCCCGAGGTCGACGTCGCCGGCGCGGCCGGCTCGGCCGTCGGATCGATCGCGAGCCCGGCCTCGATGCAGCGCGCCGACGGCTTGGCGTCGGGCTTGGCCTTCGCCTTCTCCCGCGCGCAGGCGCGCTCGAGGCGCGTGCGCTCGATCTGCAGGGCGCCGAACATGAAGTCGTGCCAGATCTGGGCGGGGTACGTGCCGCCGGCGACGGGCTCGCCGCGGTACTCCGTGAGCATCGGCTTCAGGCCGTTGGGATAGCCGACCCAGACGGCGACGGTGAGCTTGTCGGTCGCCCCGGCGAACCAGGCGTCGCCGTAGTTCTCCGTCGTCCCGGTCTTGCCCCACGCCCGGACCTTGCCGAGCTGGGCGACCTTCGCCGTGCCGACCTTGATGACGGACTCGAGGATGTTCGTCGTCTCGTCGGCGACGGCGCGCGGCAGGATGCGCGTGCGAATGCGCTTGTTGCGGCCGCGGACGCGGTCGGGATGGTCGCGCAGCGTCACCCGGCGGATGCCGACGGGCCCGCGGTCGCCGGCGCCGAGCGACCCGGTGACGAGCAGGCCACCCGTCGCGAACGTCTCATAGGCGTGGGCGAGATCCATCGGCGTCACGCCCTGCTTCAGGCCGCCGAGCGAGATCGCGAAGTTGTGCGAAACCGGCGTGCGGATGCCCATGCGCTCGGCGTTGCGGGCGATCCGCGCCGTCCCCGTCTTGATGCCGACCTGCGCGTAGACGGAGTTGTCGGAGAACGTCGTCGCGCGCGCGAGCGTGCTGACGCCGGAGTAGTTGTCGTCGTAGTTCTTGACGCGGAACTTCTCCGTGCTGCCCGGGACGTTGAAGACCTGCGGCTTGGAGGACCACGTCGAGCTCGGCGAGATGCCGCGCTCGAGCGCCGTCGCGAGGACGAAGGGCTTGAACGCCGATCCCGGCTGGCGCTGCCCCTGCGTCGCGAGGTTGAAGGGCGTCTTGGAGTAGTCGGTGCCGCCGACCATCGCCCGGATCTCGCCGGTCTTGTTGTCGATCGCGACGAGCGACGCCTGCGGGCCGGCCGGGTTGCCGAGCCAGCGGCTGATGGCCAGCTCGGCGTCGCGCTGCAGGCCGAGGTCGAGCGTCGTCTGCACCCGCAGGCCGCCGAGCAGCGCCTCGCGCGGGCCGTAGCGGTCGACGACCTGCTGGCGCACCCAGCTCGTGAAGTACGCGACCGACTTGCTCGCGGCCTGGACCGTCGGGGGCCGGATCGTCGAGCTCGACGGCACCGGCTCGCGGCGCCCGCGGACGTACTCGGCGTGCGTCACGTAGCCCTGCTCGAGCATCTTCTCCAGGACGACGTTGCGCCGGCGCTGGGCGGCGAGGTGGTGGGCGACCGGGTCGAAGGCCGTCGGCGACGCGACGAGCCCGGCGAGCAGGGCCGCCTCCTCGGGCTTGAGCTCGCTCGCGCAGCGGCGCTCGGGCTTGCCGCAGCCGCGGTGGTTGACGTCGTGCCCGAAGTACGTCCGCGCCGCCGACTCGATCCCGTAGGCCCCGTTGCCGAAGTAGATCGAGTTGAGGTACTCGGTGAGGATCTTCTCCTTGGACCACTTGCGCGTGAGGTGGTAGGCGAGCGCGGCCTCGCGGACCTTCTCGAGGATCGTGCGCTTGTCCTGGGCGCGGGTCGCGTTCTTGACGAACTGCTGCGTGATCGTCGAGCCGCCCTGGACCGCGGCGCGGCTCGTGATGTCCTGCCACAGCGCGCGCGCCGTACCGCGCAGGTCGACGCCCTGGTTCTCGTAGAAGCGCTGGTCCTCGATCGCGATGATCGCGTGCTGCATCGCGGGCGCGATGTCGCGCGTGGGGATGATGATCCGGCCCTGGTCGGCGAGCGTCGCGAGGTAGTCGCCGTGGACGTCGGTCAAGAGCGAGTTCTGGGCGTGCTTGAACTCCGAGCGGTTCTCGAGCTGGGGCAGGTCGGAGGCGACGGCCATCATCATCCCGAAGGCCGTCGAGACGAGCGCGAGGATCGACAGGCCGAACAGGATCAGGGCCAGACGCAGGCGCTTCAGCCGCGGGCGACCGAGCGGGGGCTCCGGTAGGACCAGGATGTCAGGGCGATCGGAGACGCTCATGCGGAGGGCGGACCGGCCGCTTCCATGCGACATCGGACCCGCGGCACCGTGGTTGACGACAGGCGGCAACGACGCCACGGGCGCGCCCAACACTAGCATTGGCCCCGTGACCGAATCCCCGGCCGGCCAGGCCGCCTTCCTGGCCCGTGATGCGGTCGACTGCCTGCCCGCCGG
>DATJEE010000087.1:0-4062 GCA_035496995.1 Solirubrobacteraceae bacterium
CTACAGGGCGCGGCTGGCGCGGATCTGCTCGGCGACCCAGGCGCTGCTGTCGTCGGGCTCGGGCGGCAGCACCGCCGGCGGCTGCGCGTACGGCGCCTCGGGCTCGCTGCCGCGCCCCATGCGCTCGAGGTCCGCGGGCGAGGCGACGAGCGGGTTGACCCCCGGCGCAAGCGCGATGCGCGCGGCGTCGTCGAAGAGGTCGCGATACCCGCGCGTGCCGTGCGGCTCGAAGTCGACGTCGATGTCGGCGAGGGTCGTCTGGAACGTGCACGGCGCCAGCGCGCGCAGGTCGACCTGGTGGAGGTCGGGCCCGCGCGCCGGGCCCGTGCCGTCGAGCTCGGCGCCGATCTCGACGAGGGCGTTGCAGAGCCGGTCGACGTTGCGCGAATAGGCGCCGGGCACGATCGCGACTCCGGAGACGAAGCCGCCATCTGCATAGATCGCCTCGGCGACCTCGCCGACGAGGACGAATTCGACGTCCTGCGCCTCGAGCGCCTGCAGCGTGGCAAGTAGCGTGGGATCAAGCTCGAGCTCGCTCATGGGCAGGGGTTCGCGCGCGGGCGCCACAGTCCTTCCCGACCCGAGCCGCCCGCTGCGCTACCCTGTCGCGAGCCATGGCCGTCCCCAAGCAGAAGCAATCACATTCCCGCACCGCCAAGCGCCGTGCGCAACACAAGATGGCCGCGCCGACGTACAACGCGTGCCCGCACTGCCACAGCCCGCGGCTTCCGCATCGCGTCTGCGGGACATGCGGGACGTACGCCGGTCGTGAGGTCGTGGCGCCCTCGGCGGCACACGACCACGACCACGACCACTGAGGCCGGCCGGCGGATGCCGGCGCGCCGCATCCAGACTCGGGTCCGCCGGACCAACGGCAGGGTGCAGGCCGACCCGCCCCAGCGCATCCCGATCATCGCCGTCGACGCCAACGGCGCCGACCTCGGCCCCGGCGAGGTCGTCCGCGGGGCCAACCTCGCCGCGCAGGAGGGCGTCCGCGTGCTGCTCTTCGGCCCCGCCGCCGAGATGGGCGCCGCCGGCCCCGGCATCGAGGTCATCGACGCGCCCGTGTCGATCGCGAAGGCGGCGAACCCCGCGGCCGCCGCGCGCTCGCAGCGCGACTCCTCGATCGTCCGCGCCGCCCAGGCCGTCGCCGACGGCGACGCCGACGCGCTCGTCTCGGCCGGCGCGACCGGTGCGGCGCTCGCGGCCGCGCTCTTCAACATCAAGCGCGACCGCGGGATCCTGCGCCCGGCGCTCGCCGCGCAGATCCCGGTCCCGGGCGCGCCGGTGACGCTCGTCGACGTCGGCGCGAACACCGAGGTCCGCGCCGAGTACCTCGTGCAGTTCGCGTTCATGGGAGCGGCGCTCGCGCAGGTCGTCCACGGCGTCGCGCGCCCGCGCGTCGCGCTGCTGTCCGTCGGCGAGGAGGCCACGCGCGGCACGCCGCTCGTCCAGGACGTCCACGCGCGCCTGAGCGCCGCGGCCGGCCTGCGCTTCGTCGGCAACATCGAGGGCCACGCGCTGACCGAGGGCGTGGCCGACGTCGTCGTGACCGACGGCTTCACCGGCAACGTGACGCTGAAGGTCATGGAGGGCGTCTCGGACAAGATGATCGCCCTGCTGAAGGAGACCGCCGTCTCGACGCGGCGCGCGAAGGCCGGCGGCGTCCTCATGGCGCCGGCGCTGCGGGCGTTCCGCGACGAGATCTCGCCGGAGATGGCCGGCGGCGCGTACCTCCTCGGGCTGCGGAAGATCGGCGTCGTCGGGCACGGGCGCTTCACCGCCCGCGGCTTCGCCCAGGCGATCCTGCTCGCGGCGCGCGGCGTCAACGGGGACATCGTCGGGCGCACGCACGAGGCGCTCGAGGCCGCCGGCGCCCTGCGCAAGCTCGGCGCGGTGTCCGACAGCGGTTCTACCGTGTCGGCGTCATGACGCGAGAAGAAGTCTTCGCCATGGTCCGGGCGCACCTCGTCGACGAGCTGGAGATCGATCCCTCCCGCATCGACGACAGCACGAACTTCCGGGCCGACCTCGAGGCCGATTCGCTGGACCTCTACACGCTTGTACAGGAGCTCGAGGACTCCTACGGTGTGAAGATGAGCGACGAGGAGGCGGCGAGGATCGTCACCGTCGGCCAGGCGGTCGACTTCGTCGTGGCCCATGCCGCCGCCGCCACCCCTGAGCCGTAGTCACGCACCCTGAAGCTCCTCACCGAACTCCTGGACCAGCTGCCGGAGCACCTGTACCGGCAGGTCTTCACCCACGCGTCCTGGACCGAGCGCCGCAGCGACTCCTACTCGCGCCTGGCCTTCCTCGGCGACTCCGTCCTGAGTCTCTCGGTGACGTCGCACCTGTACCCGCGCCTGGAGGCCGAGCGCTTCGGCGCCGGGCGGCTGACGAAGATCCGCGCCCAGAGCGTGTCGGGCGTCTCCTGCCGCGCGGTCGCCGAGCGCCTCGGGGTGCCCGACCGGCTGCGCGCGACGGCGCCGAGCGGGATCGGCCAGAGCGCCGAGGCGCTCGTCGAGACCGAGCGCGTCCTGGCGTCGGTCATCGAGGCCGTCATCGGGGCCGTCTACCTGAACTGCGGCTACGAGCTCGCGGCAGCCGCGGTCGTCGAGGCCTTCCAGCCCGAGATCACGAACGCGCTGAGCAACCCGGTCGACTTCAAGTCCACGCTCCAGGAGCGCCTTGCGCGGCGCGCGGAGACCGTCGAGTACACGATCGCCGCCGAGGAGGGCCCGCCGCACGACCGGACGTTCGAGGTCGTGGCGTCGGTCGGCGGAGCGCCGGTCGGGCGCGGCGCAGGGCGCTCGAAGAAGCACGCCGAGCAGGAGGCCGCCCGGATCGCCCTGGAGACGCTGCACCCCGACACGCCGATGGGCGACGGCGACGAGGACGCGTGACCGCGTGCATCTGCGCTCGCTGACGCTCAAGGGCTTCAAGTCCTTCCCCGACCGCACGAAGCTCGAGTTCGGGCCGGGCGTCTCGGTCGTCGTCGGGCCCAACGGCTCGGGCAAGTCGAACGTCACCGACGCCGTCCTGTGGGCGATGGGCGAGCAGTCGCCGCTCGCCGTCCGCGGCCAGTCGATGCGCGACGTCATCTTCGGCGGCGGCCGCGGCGTGCAGGCGCGCTCGTCGGCGGAGGTCGAGATCGTCATCGACAACTCCGACGGCGCCGTCGACGTCCCGCTGGGCGAGATCTCGATCATGCGCCGCCTCGACCGCTCCGGCGAGGGCGAGTACCGCCTCAACGGCGCGAGGTGCCGGCTCGTCGACGTGCTGGAGATCCTCTCCGACACCGGCCTCGGCAAGGAGATGCACTCCGTCGTCTCGCAGGGCCGCGTCGAGACGATCGTGACCTCCAAGCCGCGCGAGCGCCGCCTGCTCATCGAGGAGGCCGCCGGCCTCGGCAAGCACCGCAAGCGCCGCCGCCGCGCCCAGCTCAAGCTCGACCGCACGCAGGACAACCTCGATCGCGCGCTGGACGTCGAGCGCGAGGCGCGCTCGCGCCTGCGCCCGCTCAAGCGCCAGGCCGAGGCCGCCGAGCTGCACGAGCGCCTCGAGCGCCAGACCGTCGAGGCGCGCTGGGAGCTCGTGCGCGACCTCGCGCGCATCCGCCGCGCCGAGCTGCTGGGCGCCGAGCAGCAGGCCGCCGCCGCGCGCGCCGCCCGCGACGAGACGCAGGCGCAGCTGTCGGCCGTCGCCACGCGCCGCGGCGAGGTCGAGCAGGCCATGGCGGCACGCGCCGAGGCGCGCGAGGCGTTCGCCCAGCGCGTCTACGCGGCGCGCTCGGCCCGCGAGCGCGTCGAGCTGCGCCTGGAGCGCACGCGGGCGACCGCCGAGGATCTCGCCGAGCGCGTCGCCCGCCGGACGAGCGAGCTCAACGCCCTGGCGACGCTCGAGCAGCGCCCGGAGGGCGAGCCGGACCCCGACGAGCAGGGCCGCGAGCGGATCGCAGCGCTCGAGGCCGAGCTCGAGCGGCTCGCGGCCGACCACGCCGCGGAGGTCGAGCGCGAGCTCGTGTCGCTGGAGCAGGCGCGCGTCGCCGCCGTCGCGGCCGTC
>DATJEE010000088.1:0-12014 GCA_035496995.1 Solirubrobacteraceae bacterium
GCGAGCGGGGCGTCGTGGGTCTCGATCCACCACGGCGGCGGCGTCGGCATCGGGCGCTCGATCCACGCCGGGATGGTCTGCGTCGCCGACGGCACGCCGCTGGCGGCCGAGAAGCTCGAGCGCGTCCTGACCGCCGATCCCGGCACCGGCGTCATGCGCCACGCCGACGCCGGCTACGAGCGCGCGATCGAGGTCGCGTCGGAGCGCGGCGTGCGGATCCCGATGGGGGAGGAGTAGTGGCGCGGCGCGCGATCGTCACGGTCGGCGACCCGGTCCTGCGCGAGCGCGCCCGCGAGGTGACGGCCGCGGAGCTCGCCACGCCGCGGGTGCAGGGGCTGATCGACGACATGATCGAGACGATGCGCGCGGCATCCGGCGCCGGGCTGGCCGCCAACCAGGTGGGGGAGCTCCTGCGGATCGCGGTCATCGAGGTCGTGGGGGTCAACGCCCGCTACCCGTACAAGCCGCCGATCCGGCTGACGGTGATCGTCAACCCGGTGATCGAGCCGCTCGACGACGAGCGGTTCGAGATCAACGAGGGCTGCCTGTCGGTGCCCGACGTGCGCGGCGTCGTGCCGCGCTGGGTCAACGTCCGCGTGCGCTACCGCGACCGCCACGGCGCCGAGCGCGACGTCGTGCGCCGCGGCCTGACGGCGGGGACGTTCCAGCACGAGGTCGACCACCTCGACGGCGTGCTCTTCGTCGACCGCGCCGATCCCGCCACGCTGACGACGTGGGAGCACTTCGACAGCCACGACCGCGTCGCCTTCGAGGCGCGGGCGCGAGAGCTCGTCACGCGCGTCGGGTCATGACGGCGCTGTGGTGCGAGCTCGCCTGGCTCGCGGGGGAGGCCGAGCCGTCCGCCGGCGTGCGCGTCGAGCTCGACGGCGAGCGCATCGCCGCCGTCACGGCCGGCGCCGCGCCGGGTGACGCCGAGCGGCTGGCGGGCCTGACGATCCCGGGCCTGGCGAACGCGCACTCGCACGCCTTCCAGCGCGCGCTGCGCGGACGCGCACAGGGCCCCGGCTCGTTCTGGACCTGGCGCGAGCAGATGCTCGCCCTCGCCGAGACGATCGACCCCGACGCGTACCTGCGCCTCGCGCGCGCGACGTATGCCGAGATGGCGCTCGCCGGCGTGACGCTCGTGGGGGAGTTCCACTACCTGCACCACGGGCCCGGCGGCGTCGCCTACGCCGATCCGAACGAGATGAGCCGCGCGCTGCTCGCGGCCGCGGCCGAGGCCGGGATCCGCATCGTCCTGCTCGACGCCTGCTATCTGCGCGGCGGCAGCGCGCGCTTCCGCGACGCGAGCGCCGAGGCCTGGGCGGCGCGCGTGGCGCAGCTCGACGGCGCGGGGGCGGCGATCCACAGCGTCCGCGCCGTCGACCCCGAGGGCGCGCGCGTCGTCGCCGCCTGGGCCGCGGAGCGCGGCGCGCCGCTGCACGCGCACGTCTCCGAGCAGCCGGCCGAGAACGCGCAGACGCTGGAGGCGCACGGCGTCACGCCGACGGCGCTGCTGGCCGGGGCGGGCGCACTGAGCCCGCGCTTCACCGCGATCCACGCGACGCACGTCACGCCCGCGGACATCGCGCTGCTCGGGGGCGCCGGTGCCGCGGTCTGTCTGTGCCCGACGACCGAGCGCGACCTCGCCGACGGCGTCGGGCCGGCGCGGGCGCTCGCCGACGCCGGCGCGCGCCTGGCGCTCGGCAGCGACTCGCACGCGGTCATCGACCTGCTCGAGGAGGCGCGCGCGGTCGAGATGGACGAGCGCCTGGCGGGCCGGGAGCGCGGGCGCCACAGCGCTGCCGAGCTGCTGGCGGCGGCGACCGCGGGCGGCTACGCGAGCCTCGGCCTGGCCGGCGGCGGGCGGATCGCGGCGGGCGCGCTCGCCGACCTCGTGACGATCGGTCTGGATGGCGTGCGCCTCGCGGGCGTGCCGCCGGCCGGCGCCGTCTTCTGCGCGACCGCGGCCGACGTGCGCGACGTGGTCGTCGGCGGCCGCCGCGTCGTCCGCGACGGCGCCCACGTCAGCATCGACGTCGCGGCCGAGCTGCGCGCCGCGCTGGCGCCATGACCGCGCGCCGTCGCTCGACCGTCGCCGTCGTCGAGCCGCTGGGCGAGGGCTCGCCATGACTGCGCGCCGTCGCTCGACCGCCGCCGCCGTCGAGCCGCTGGGCGAGGGCTCGCCATGACGACGCTCGCGATCGACAACATCGGCCTGCTCGTGACGAACGACCCCGAGCTCGGGATCGTTCGCGACGCCGCACTCGTCTTCGAGGGCGAGCGCGTCGCCGCCGTCGAGCGCGCCGGGCACGCGGACGCCGACGAGCGCATCGACGCCGCCGGGCGCTGCGTCATCCCGGGCTTCGTCGACAGCCACACGCACCTCGTCTTCGCCGGCGAGCGCGGCGACGAGTTCGCGGCCCGGATGGCGGGCGCGCCGTACGCCGCGGGCGGGATCCGCGCGACGGTCGAGGCGACGCGCGCCGCCGGCGCCGGGCAGCTGCGCGCGCTCGCCGGCGAGCGCCGGCGCGAGGCGCTGCGCGCCGGGATCACGCACGTCGAGATCAAGTCCGGCTACGCGCTCGACGTCGCCGGCGAGCGGCGCCTGTGCGAGGTCGCGGCCGAGCTGACCGACGACGTCACGTTCCTCGGGGCGCACGTCGTGCCGCAGGAGTTCGCCGGCCGGGCCGACGACTACGTCGCGCTCGTCTGCGGCGCGATGCTCGACGCGTGCGCGCCGCACGCGCGCTGGGCCGACGTCTTCTGCGAGGAGGGCGCCTTCGACGCCGACCAGTCGCGGGCCGTGCTCGAAGCCGGCCGCGCGGCGGGGCTCGGGCTGCGCATCCACGCCAACCAGCTCGGCGCCGGCCCGGGCGTCCGTCTCGGCGTCGAGCTCGGAGCGGCGTCGGCCGACCACTGCACCTATCTCACCGATTCGGACGTCGAGGCGCTCGCCGGCGGCGACACCGTCGCGACGTTCCTGCCCGCGACCGACTTCTCCACGCGCCAGCCGTACCCCGACGCGCGGCGTGCGATCGACGCGGGCGTGTCCGTCGCGATCGCGACGAACTGCAACCCCGGCTCGAGCTACACGACCGCGATGGCGTTCTGCATCGCGCTCGCCGTGCGCGACATGCGCATGACCGCCGAGGAGGCGCTGACCGCGGCGACGCTCGGCGGCGCGCGGGCGCTGCGGCGCAGCGACATCGGCCACCTCGCGCCGGGCGCGCGCGCCGACGCGGTCGTGCTCGCGGCCCCGTCCTACGCGCACCTCGTCTACCGGCCGGGCGTGCCGCTCGTCGCGACGACGATCGCCCGCGGGCAGGTGGTCTTCAGCAGCACGCCGTAGCCCCGCGGGAGGGCGGTCACACTCGTTGCAGGCGGCACGAACGCGCCGTATGTTCGCGCAAACCGGCGGCGGGTCGGGGTCACGGGATCGGGTTGTTGCGCCGCCACTCTGCAGGGGGAGTTGGAGATGAAGCGCCTACTGTCGGACGCCGCGGCGCGCGCGTGGCTCGTCGTCGCGCTCGTCGGCGCGGTCGTCGTCGTGCTGGTGATCGCACTCCAGCTCATCCCGCGGCTGACCGGGGCGCAGAAGCTCATCGATGACGCCGACCCCGCCCTCACCGATGCGCGGGTGGCCGGCGACCGCGTCGGCATCGACTTCATCTCCAAGCTCGTCGACA
Organism: Solirubrobacteraceae bacterium; assembly: GCA_035496995.1. Taxonomy (GTDB): domain Bacteria; phylum Actinomycetota; class Thermoleophilia; order Solirubrobacterales; family Solirubrobacteraceae; genus CADCVQ01. The sequence continues at coordinate 3,690 of DATJEE010000088.1, forward strand.
CCGCCGACCCGCTCGTCACGGCGCAGGGCGGCGGCGCCGGCGAGGTCGGCGGGCTGATCGGCGTCGTGAGCAGGAAGACCGGCCTGTCGTCGGCGCAGATCCTCGCCGTGCTGAAGCAGGAGGCGCCGCACACGACGGCGCTGCTGCAGGCCCTGCCGCTGTCGGACGTCACCGCCGAGCGCCCGGGGCTCATCACCTTCCTCGCCAAGACGCTGAAGCTGTCGGAGAACGACACGCAGGGGGCGCTGAAGCAGAGCTTCCCGCGGCTGTGGCAGACGCTCCTGGCCGCGCCGCCCGTGACGGACGGCTGGAACGACATCCCCGGGCTCAACGGCATGACGCGCTTCGACGGCACGACGCCCGTCAAGAGCGTCCCGGAAGTGCGCGACTACTTCAGCAAGGACCTCGTCGCGGCCGTCGAGGCCAACAGGGCCGACTTCCAGAAGGTCGCCGACAAGGGCGGCGTCGGCTACATCCCGTGGCTGCTGCTCGTCGTCGGCGACGTCGTGCTCGCGTTCGGCCTGCTCATGGCGACGCGCGCTGCGACGCGCCCGCCGGGCCGGGGTCCCTGGGGCGTCGTCGTGCTCGTCGGCGTCGTGATCCTCGGGCTCGTCCTCGTGCTGTCGTACTACCCGCGCCTGGACGCGGCCGACAAGGTCATCACGAACCTCGAGCCGGCGTTCGCGAAGCAGCGCACCGCCGGCGACGCCGCGGGCATCGCGATGGTCCACCAGATCATCCTGTTCAGCGATCCGCTGATGACCGCCAAGGGCGGCGGCTCGGACGAGGTCCCCAAGCTCGTGAAGTTCGTCGCCGGCAAGACCGGCCTGTCCTCGGCGGCGGTCCTGGCGGCGCTGCAGAAGAACGCGCCGAAGACGACGGCGGTCCTGCAGGCGATCCCGCTGGAGGCGGTCTCGGCCGAGATCCCGCATCTGCTCGACGTCCTCGCCACGACGCTGAAGGCGACGAAGGACGAGGTGCAGGCGACGCTCACGTCGAGCACGCCCGGGCTCGCGCAGACGCTCAACAGCGTGACCCCGGTGACGTCGGGCTGGGACGCCATCCCGGGCACCGAGCGGCTGACGCGCTTCAACGGGACGCCCGTGACGACGGCGACGGCGCTGGACGACTACTTCCGCGAGGACGTCATCCCGGTGCTGCCGCGCCAGCGCGCGCACTTCGACAAGCTCGCGAACACGTGGCCGCCGGTGACGTACTTCCCGCCGCTGCTCATGGTCGTCGGGCTGCTCGTCGTGCTCTACGGCGTGTTCGGGATGCTCGTGCTGTCGAAGAAGCCGGAGGCGTAGCGGAGGGGAGATCGGACGCCGCCGGCGGGCGGCGTCCGATCACGGGCCCTGTCCGCGGTATTCCCAGCGCGCGAACCGCCCGACGTTCGCGGCGTCGCGGCAGAGGACTCTGCCGTGTACGACCGTCGTCCGACGGGACCTGCTGAGAACGAGCGCGTTGCAGCGCCACGTGCGGCCGAGCGACGTCACGAAGCAGGGTCGGATGCAGGCCGGGCTGGCGAAGTACGCGCGCTGCACGACCCGGGCCTTGGTACAGGACAGCTGGCTCGCTCGCAGCTTGAAGCCGCCGCGCTCGGAAGGACACGCGGTGCTCGCGCCGAGCGTCGTGGATGGGGCGAGACAGGCGGCCGCGAGCGCCAGCACGAGGATCGGCGCGAGATGGCGCGGGTGCTCCACCGGCCCAGGGTAGCGGCGCGGGTCGGGCGTCAGATGACGCAGGTGGAGCCGTCGGGGGGCGCGCCCCCGACGGCCGCAGCGGCGAACCGCGTCGCGTCCTGCGCGAGCACCGCGTCGGCAGAGCGGTGCCCCAACCGGATGACGCGCACCGTGTCCTCGGCGTTGCCGGTGCAGGTCAGCGTCGCCGTCGACCGGCCGCGGCTGAGACTCAGGGCGTAGACCGTGACCGCGATCCGCGGCGCTCCGCCGCCGCCGACGGTTCGCGCGACCACGACGCGGCCACCCTGCACGACCCGGTATGCAAGCGCCGCCCCGGCGCGCAGGCGCGTGCCCGTGCGCGCGTCGGCGAGCACGTAGGCGCCGGTGAAGTACGGATCGATCGCGGCGCCGGGCGGGATTCCCGCGCGGGCCGGCTGGTTTGCGGGCAGCAGCGGTGAGATCGCGTAGCGCTGGGACTCGTCGTCCCACCCGACGACGACCGGCACGGCGATCGGCCCGTCGCCGGTCGTCAGGCCGTAGGTCGCGACGAGCTCGGAGCGGCCGTCCCCGTCGAGGTCGGTCTCGACCGGCGGGCCGAGCGAGTAATCCCAGTCGCCGCGCCGCAGCTCCTCCGGGGGAGCGATGGCGAAGCTCCCGCCGCCGCCCCGCGTCTTGGGGCGAAAGCCGAGGCCGAGCCGCAGCAGGCCGCCCCGCTCGTCGTAGATCCGCAGCTCGCCGGAGCCCGTCTCGCGCGGGGTCAGGACGAACAGGTGCGAGCGCTCGTCCGTGCCGTGCAACGCGACCTCGCGGGCGAGCAGGACGATGTCGCCCGCACGCTGGGCGGCCTGGCGGATGGCGTTGACCTGGGCGCTGATCGGCGGTGGCGGCTCGAAGGCCCAGCCGCCGACGCCTATGACGAGCCCGAGCACGGCGGCCGAGGCGGCCGTCGCGCCGCCACCGAGCAGGAGCGCCCGGTCGCGCCGGGGTTCGAGCTCGCGCCGGCCGGGAGCCGGCGCGGGAGCGGGCGGATCGCCCGCCGCCGGCGCGGGCTGCGCCGCGAGCGCCTCGCCCAGGACGCCGGCGACGCCGACGTCGAGGTCGGGATGCAGCTCGCGCGCGCGCTCGGCCTCGGCCGCGCTCGCGGCCGCCGGCACCGTGATCACGCGCGCGGCGGCGGCCAGGCGCCGGCCGCGCTCGCCGTCGTCGCCGGATGCGTGCAGGAGGTCCTCCCACGCCTGCGGGCGCACGGTCGCGAGGACCCGCCGGCCGTCGAGCAGCGCGTCGAGCTCGGCCGCGTCGAGCTCCCCGGAGAAGCGCTCGAGGTCGTCGAGCCACCAGACGGCGTCGGACGGCGGCGTGAACGACGGATCGCCGAGCAGCGCGGCGAGCGCCGCGCCACTGACGGGGAGGACGACGAAGCGATCGCCGAGACCGGCGCGCGCGACCTCCGCCGCCGTGCGCGACTTGCCCGCGCGGCCGGGCCCGACGACGACGACGAGGCCGCCCGCGAGCAGCGCCTCACGCACAGCGGGGTCGGCGTCGCGCGCGACGTACGGGCCGAGCGCGCCGCCGCGCGCGGCGTCCGCCGGCGGGAAGACGCCGAGCACGAGCGGGTCGGTGTCGCCGACGCGCCGCAGCGGCCAGACGCGCAGCAGGTCGCGCAGGACGCGGCTGCTCGCCGCGACGTGGCGCCCGCGCTCGAGTGCGAGGCCGGCGAACCCGATCGTCACGGCGATCAGGCCGGCGACGATCGGCCGCGGGTCGAAGGCGCCGATCGTCTGCTCGAGGATCTGGATGACGGCGAACGCGACGCCGCCGAGCCCGAGCGCCGTGCCGCCCAGGCGGCGACGCGTGCTCGTGACCGACCCGTGCCTCACGGCACGAGCATGACGCGAAGCCCGGCAGCACGCGGTGTCACTCCTCTACCGTTCCCCGAAGATGGCGACGACATCCGCCGAAGGCGCAGTCACGACACAGCCCGAGCGGGCTGCGAGCGAGCGGCGCCCGGTGATCCTGGCGGTCGACGACGAGCCCGCGGTCCTCGCCGCCGTCGCGCGCGACCTGCGCCGCGGCTTCGGGGAGCGCTTCCGCGTCATGCGGGCGGGCTCCGGGCCGGAGGGCCTCGACCTCCTGCGCCAGCTGCGCACGCGCGGCGACCAGGTCGCGATGCTCATCGCCGACCAGCGCATGCCGGTGATGCCCGGGACCGCGTACCTCGTCGAGGCCCGCAAGCTCGTCCCCGACGCCAAGCGCGTCCTGCTGACGGCCTACGCCGACACCGAGGCCGCGATCTCGGCGATCAACGACGTCGCGCTGGACTACTACCTGCTCAAGCCCTGGGATCCGCCCGAGGAGCAGCTCTTTCCCGTCGTCGAGGACCTGCTCACGACGTGGGAGTCGGGCGCCGCGCTGGAGGCCGGCGGCGTGCGGATCGTCGGCCATCGCTTCTCGAAGGACACGCACGACCTGCGCGACTTCCTCGCGCGCAACCGCGTGCCGGCGCGCTGGCTGGACATCGAGCGCGACGGCGAGGCGCGCGAGCTGCTGCGGATCGCCGGCGTCGACGCCCAGGGCCTGCCGGTCGCGCTGCTGGAGGACGGCACGATCCTCGAGCGCCCGACGGTGCTCGAGCTCGCCGAGCGGCTCGGCGTCGCGGGCCAGCCGGCGCAGGACCACTACGACCTCGTCGTCGTCGGCGGCGGGCCCGCGGGGCTCGGCGCGGCCGTCTACGGCGCGTCGGAGGGGCTGCGGACGATCATGGTCGAGCGCGAGGCGCCCGGCGGCCAGGCCGGGCAGTCCAGCCGGATCGAGAACTACCTCGGCTTCCCCGCCGGCCTCAGCGGCTCGGACCTCGCGCGGCGCGCGACCGACCAGGCCCGCCGCCTCGGGGCCGAGCTGCTGACGGTCCAGGACGCCGTCGGGCTGCGTGTCGAGGGCGCGGGGCGGTTCGTCGAGCTCAGCGGCGGCGGGACCCTGAGCGCGAACTGCGTGATCATCGCCTCGGGCGTGTCCTACCGCCAGCTCGGCGCGCCCGGCTTCGCCGAGCTCACCGGCGCCGGGATCTACTACGGCGCGGCGATGACAGAGGCGCGGGCGTGCTCCGATCAGCACGTCGTCGTCATCGGCGGCGCGAACTCCGCCGGGCAATCCGCCGTGCACTTCAGCGGTTACGCGACCAAGGTCACGATGCTCGTGCGCGGGCCGTCGCTGGAGAAGTCCATGTCGCACTACCTCATCGAGCAGATCGCGGCGCTGCCGAACGTCGAGGTGCGCACGGGCAGCTCGGCGATCGCCGCGCATGGGGAGGAGGGGCGGCTGCGGTGCCTGCGGGTCGCGGGCCCCGACGGCGAGTACGACCTCGACACCGACGCGTGCTTCGTCTTCATCGGCGCCGTCCCGCACACCGACTGGCTCGAGGGCGTCGTCGCGCGCGACGACCACGGCTTCATCCTCGCCGGCCCCGACGTCCGCACGGATGAGTGGCCGCTGAAGCGCGACCCGTTCCTGCTCGAGACGAGCGTGCCGGGCGTCTTCGTCGCCGGCGACGTGCGCGCGCGCTCGATCAAGCGCGTCGCAAGCGCCGTGGGGGAGGGCTCGATGGCCGTCTCGCTCATCCACCAGTACCTCGTCGAGGCATGAATGCCTGACGTCGACCGCGGTCCCGAGCTTGCGAGGAACGAAGCGATCCCGGTGACGCTCGCCGAGCTGCGCGCCATCGACCTCTTCGACGGCCTCGACGACGACGCGCTGGCGGAGTGGGTCGCGGCGACCGAGCTGCGCGAGGTCGCGGCGGGTGAGCTCGTCGTCGAGGAGCAGACCCACGTGCCGGGGCTCATCCTCCTGCTCGAGGGCACGGTCTTCACGCAGATCACCAGCCGCGGCAATCCGGAGCCGCTCGGGCGCCAGTTCGCGCCGACCTGGCTCGGCGCGATCTCCGTCCTGACCGAGGACCCGCTGCCGGTGCGGATCGTCGCCGAGTCGGACTGTCGCCTGGCCATCATCGCGTCGCCGGAGTTCCTGCGGCTGATCTTCGCCCACGTGCCCGTCCACCAGACGGTCATCCGCCGGATCTCGCCGGTGATGCAGCGCCTCGGCGGGATCGAGCAGAACCGCGAGCGGCTCGCCTCGCTCGGCACGATGGCGGCGGGCCTCGCGCACGAGCTCAACAACCCGGCGGCCGCGGCCCGGCGCGCGGCGTCGCAGCTCGCCGAGCAGGTCGCGATCGTGCAGTCGACGCTCGTGAAGTTCGTGAAGTCCGGGGTCGAGCGCGCCGACGCCGAGGTGCTCGTCGAGTGCCAGCAGGAGGCGCTCGCGCGTGCGGATGCGGCGACGGCGCTCGATGCGCTCGACGCCGCCGACGCCGAGGACGAGCTGCTCGAGCGCCTCGAGGCGCTCAACGTGCCGGAGCCGTGGCGGCTCGTCGAGCCGCTGAGCGGCGCCGTCGACGACGCGTGGCTCGAGCGCGTCGCCGCGCATGCCGGCAAGGCGACGCCGGCCGCGCTGCACTGGGTCGCCGCGACGATCACGATCGGGCGCGTCTCCAAGGAGCTGTGCGAATCGACGGACCGCATCTCCGCGCTCGTCAGCGCCGTGAAGAGCTACGCCTACATGGACCGCGGCGGGCTCGTCGAGGTCGACCTGCACGAGGGCCTTGAGACGACGCTCACGGTGCTCGGCCACAAGCTCAAGCACACGGCGATCAAGGTCGTGCGCGACTACGACCGCAGCCTGCCGCGGATGACGGTGCGCGGCTCCGAGCTCAACCAGGTGTGGACGAACCTCCTCGACAACGCGATCGGCGCGCTCGGGGACACGGGCACGATCACGATCCGCACGCGCAGCGAGGACAGCTGCGCGATCGTCGAGTTCACCGACGACGGCCCCGGCATCCCCGACGACGTGCGCGAGCGGATCTTCGACCCGTTCTTCACGACGAAGGACGTCGGCCTCGGGACCGGGCTCGGCCTCGCGACCGCGCGGCGGATCGTCGTCGATCGCCACGACGGCTCGCTGTCGGTCGACTCCGAGCCCGGACGCACGACGTTCGCGGTGCGGCTGCCGATCAGCCGGCCCTGACCCTGTCGGCGCTGGGAGGCGCAGCGGCTCGCGTAGGGTTTCGCCCATGACCAAGCGCAATGCTCGACGCGACCGGCCGGCCGGACGCACGAAGGACTCGATCATGATCCTCGAGCCGCTGGTCGCCGACCACGAGCGCGCGCTGGGCGCCAGGGATCCGAACACGCTGCTGACCCGCAACAAGCTCGCGACCGCCTATCGCGAGGCCGGCCGCACGCAGGACGCGATCGCGATGTTCGAGCCGCTGCTCGCCGACCTCGAGACGGTCCTCGGCGCCGAGCACCCGAACACGCTCTTCACCCGCGGCAACCTCGCGGGCGCCTACCACGCGGCCGGGCGCACGCAGGACGCGATCGACATCTACGTGCCGCTGCTCGCCGCGCGCGAGCGGCTCTTCGGCCCCGAGCACCCCGACACGTTCGCGACCCGCGGCCTGCTCGCCAACGCCTACGAGGCGGCCGGGCGCAGCACCGACGCGATCGCGATCTTCGAGCCGCTGCTCGCCGACCTCGAGCGGATCCTCGGCGCCGAGCACCCGAACACGCTCAGCACGCGCGGCAACCTCGCCAACGCCTACCGCGACGCCGGCCGCACGACGGACGCCATCGCGATCTACGAGCCGCTGCTCGCGGACCTCGAGCGGATCCTCGGCCCCGAGCACCCCAACACGCTGCGCACGCGCAACAACCTCGCCAGCGCGTCGCAGGCCGCGGCGCGCCCGGAGGACGCGATCGCGATGCTCGAGCCGCTGCTCGCCGACCGCGAGCGGATCCTCGGCGCCGACGACCCGAAGACGCTCAGCACCCGCGGCGAGCTCGCCAACGCCTATCAGTCCGCCGGCCGCGGCGCGGACGCGATCGCGATCTTCGAGCCGCTGCGCGACGACCTGCAGCGCGTCCTCGGCGCCGACCACCCCGACGCGCTCGGCGCCCGCAGCAACCTCGCCAACGCCTACCAGGCGGCCCTGCGCACGCAGGACGCGATCAAGATCCTCGAGCCGCTGCTGGCGGACATCGAGCGCGTGCTGGGGGCCGACCATCCGGACGCGCTCAGCGCCCGGGGGAGCCTCGCCGGCGCCTACCAGACGGCCGAGCGCCCGCGCGATGCGCTCGCGATGCTCGAGCCGCTGCTCGCCGACCGCGAGCGGGTCCTCGGCGCCGACCACCCCGACACGCAGAACACCCGCAACAAGCTCGCCAACGCCTACCAGGACGCCGGGCGCTCCGCCGACGCGATCGTCGTCCTCGAGCCGCTGCTCGCCGACCTCGAGCGGACCCTCGGCGCCGACCACCCGAGCACGCTCGGCAGCCGCAACAACCTCGCGAGCATGTACCAGGACGCGGGGCGAACGGACGACGCGATCGCGCTGTACGAGCCGCTCGTCGAGGACCTCGAGCGCGTCCTCGGGGCCGATCACGCCGACGCGCGCGGCTGCCGCGAGAACCTCGCCGCGGTCTACGAGGCCGCGGGGCGGACCGCGGACGCCGAGCGCCTGCGCAACCCGCTGGCCGGCGGCGGGAACACCTTCATCGTCTGAGCCGCGCGGCCCGCCGCCGCGTCAGTGCGC